>JADFMD010000194.1 GCA_022564055.1 Gemmatimonadota bacterium | reverse complement strand
GCCGGGATGCTCCGGATTCGTCGTCCCGAACACCTGCTCGGCCTCCTGCGCCCGGTCGGGGCGCCAGACCTCTTCAACGTGGAGCGCCGCGAGCATAACCCCCTCGGGGTCACGTAGAGCGACCGTGGTTCCGGACTCGAGTCCATCCGCGAACGCTTCGTCGACATCCAGCGTGATGGGAATGGGCCAGAGTGTTCCGTCCGCCAGCCGCATCCTCTCACACACGCTGCTGTATTCGGCCGACGTCAGGAATCCGTCGAGAGGTGAAAATCCGCCGTTCATGAGCAACTCGAGGTCGCACATTTGGCGGGACGTGAGGTCCCAGGAGGGCCAATCCCGTGAGGCCTCCTGCAGCTCGGAGGCGCGCTCCGGTTCTACGATCAGTTGTTTGAGCTCACCGCCGTGAGGGGCAATCAGATGTTCGGTCATAACACTACAAGGGGCACGTAGCCCCGCGAGAAGATCATCATAAGGAGAGTGCTTCGGGTCGGGTGGGTGGGGAACGTCAGGCTCGGTGAAGAACCTACTGAAAACAGGGCGGCCTGGCCACATGTTGGCCGGGGACTCACCCTGTGAAAGGGGGGAGCACTCCCACCCGATTATTAAACAAATGTTTCTATCTCGTAAATCCTAATTTGGCCGGAAAGCCGTCTTCGTCACTTTACATAACGGATCTAAAGTCTAGCAAAATAGCCATGTCTGAGAAAGGAGGCTCCTCTACTTGTCGAAATTAGGGTCGCCACTTACATTATCCGCGAAAAAACAAATCTTTCCGACGACTCGACCCGAGTTTGGTATGCAGAAGGTATTCCTCACCGTGGCGATGGGCTTGGTGCTTAACCTCCCTAGCACCACACTCGGGCAATCCACGGAGTCCCCGGTCCATCCGGAAGATCTGATTGAGCTTCGCATCGTCGGGGCCGTCCGTAACGGAGGGCTCTTCAAAGTGGATCCGACCGCGACCATTTCGGGAGCCCTGGCCATGGCTGGAGGGCCCGCGCCGCAGGGCCAGGGCGACAAGGTGTGGGTGTTCCGGGATGGGGAGATCATCACGACCATCCTGGGGGGCGCAACTCTGATTGCAGACTCCCCGATCCGATCGGGTGATCAACTCTTCGTCGCCTGGGTAAGCACCGTCCCCGAGCGTAGTCGGATCGGCCGGAACGTCGGTCTCGTCGCAGCTTTCCTGGCAGCGACAGGTGCCATCGTCCTCGCCTTTAGCGGAAACTAGGTCGCCGCCCCGCTACCCTGCCGCTACGCCCCGGTAATACGCCACCACATCATCGATGATCTGATCCATCGACTTCTCGGGTTCCCACCCGAGTAGTCCGCGGATCTTGCCGATGTCCGGCTGCCTGCGTTCCATGTCCTCGAACCCCTCGCCGTAGGCCTCGTGGTACGGCACCACCACGATCTCGGACGCCGATCCGACTCGATCTTTCACGAGCTCCGCCAGCTCCATGATCGTGATCTCCTGCTCGTTGCCGATGTTGAACGCCTGGCCCACGGCGTCGGGTGCGTCGAGGAGGCCGAGAACGGCCCGTACGGTATCGTCCACGTGGCAGAAGGAGCGCTGCTGATCGCCGCTGCCGTAGACCGTGATCGGATCGCCGGCCAGGGCCTGCGTCACGAAGGTGGGAACCACCATGCCCCACTCGCCGCTCTGCCTCGGACCCACCGTGTTGAAGAACCGCCCCAGAATCACCGGCAACCCTTTTTCCTGGTGGTAGGCCAACGCCAGGAACTCGTCCAGGGCCTTGGTGCAGGCGTAGGACCACCGGCGATGCGCGGTGCTTCCCATCACCCGGTCGTGCTCTTCATCAAGTTGGTCACCAGCTTTCCCATAGATCTCCGAGGTCGAGGCCAGGTAAAGCGGCGTCCCGTGCTTGTCACAACAATCGAGGACGATCTCCGTGCCCCGGACGTTGGTCGTGATGGTCTCGACCGGAAACTCGATGATCTTTCGGACGCCCACCGCAGCAGCCAGATGGACCACACGATCGACCTGGCCGATGGTGTCCTTCATCATCGGGTGGTTCAGAATGGAATCGACGATCAGGTGGAGTGACGTTGAGTCACGGACCCTGGCGAGGTTGTCGAGGCTGCCCGTGGACAGGTCGTCGACCACGAATACGGTTTTCCCTGCCTCGAGCAGGCGCTCCACCAGGTGTGAACCGATGAAACCCGCACCGCCGGTGACCAAGATGGAATCTGACATGAGGCTAAGAACCTACCTCCACCGGCCAAATCCTCAACCCCGATACGCCCCGCTCTCGATCCGCTCCAGCCACGCCCCGTTCTCCCCGTACCATGCGATCGTCTCGGCGAGTCCCTCCGAGAACTCCACGAGCGGCGCCCAGGACAGCTCCTTCTTCGCCTTGGTGGCGTCGACCGCATACCGCCGGTCGTGACCCAGGCGATCCTCCACGAAGGTGATCAACCCGGGGTCGGCGCCGGTCCGCTCGAGGATCGCATTCACGATCTGAAGGTTGGTGCGCTCCGTGTCCCCCCCGAAATTGTAGACCTCCCCGGAACGACCCTTCCGGAGCGCCGCATCGAGGCCGCGGCAATGATCCCGCACGTGGATCCAGTCGCGCACGTTGAGGCCGTCGCCATAGACCGGCAGCGGCTCCCCCTTCATGGCATTCGATACCATCAGCGGGATCAGCTTCTCCGGAAACTGGTACGGCCCATAGTTGTTGGAGCAGCGCGTGACGACCACGTCGAGCCCGTGCGTCCGGTGGTAGGCCAGCGCCAGCAGGTCGCCCGAGGCCTTGGTCGCCGAATACGGAGACCGCGGAGCCAGAGGCGTCGACTCCGTGAAGCGCTCATCCTCCGGGGCCGGTGAAGCCGGGTCCGACCCGGTCGAGTCCCGACCCGCCGGATCCGTTCTGGCCGCCTCCCGCCCGGTCGAGTCCCGCCCCGTGGGATCACGAGCCTCCGGATCCCTCCACGGCAACTCCCCGTACACCTCGTCGGTCGAGACGTGGACGAAGCGCGGTGGATTGGGGGCCGCGAGCGCCGCGCTCAGGAGCGTATGGGTCCCGTTGACGTTGGTTCGCACGAACGGCGCGTCGTGTGCGATCGAGCGATCGACGTGCGACTCGGCGGCAAGGTGGAGGACGGCGTCCACCTCCCCCATCAACTCGCCCACCAAGGCGGCATCGCAAATGTCGCCGTGCACGAAGCGGTAGCGGGGATCCGCTTCCAGCCCGGCCAGGTTGTCCAGGTTTCCGGCGTAGGTGAGGAGGTCCAGGTTGATCACCTCGACGTCCTCGTGTTCCTCGAGGAGGTACCGGACCAGGTTGGACCCGATGAATCCGGCGGCGCCGGTGATCAGCAGCTTCATAGATCGGTCCTTTGGATCTCGCGCGCTTGCCGGTCCAATCGCTCCTGGAGCGACGTCCGCGGAATGACGGCGTACACTAGATCACAATCCAAGGCGTCCGCAAGATCCTGAAGCGAGTCCGAGTTGGACTGTTCCTTTCGTTTCGTTTCGTTCGGTAGAGAGCACGGTCGTCTTCTCTTAATAGAGCAAAATATGATCCGGACTATTATGCTAGTCCAGACTCTAGGTTGAGCCCTCAACTGGACGTTGGGCGGCCACTGCTTACACGGCCACCGCTCATCATCTTTCTTTTTTGTATATGATGGTAGTATACTTACTGCATGCGTGATCCAAGGCATGCCCTGGACGAGTGCACCGGGTTCGAGTGGGATGATGGGAACTCTGAAAAGAACTGGATCACGCATGGCGTGGCCTGCGGTGAGGCGGAGGAGGTGTTCTTCAACGTTCCCCTGATTCTCGCCCCGGACAGGGAGCACTCCGAAGTCGAGGAGCGGTATTACGGCCTGGGAGTAACGAACGCCGGGCGGGCACTGTTTGTTGTTTTCACGATAAGAGGCGACCTGGTGCGAGTCATTTCTGCCCGTGACATGAGCCGGGGGGAGAGGCAGATATATGAGCAAGCGAGAGAGGCCTAGGAAGAGAATCCCGAACTTCGGGTCGGAAGCCGAGGAGCGAGAGTTCTGGGCGGGGCAGGACTCCGCGGACTACCTGGACTGGAGTGAGGCGAAACCCGCGGTTCTGGCGAATCTACGTCCATCTACATCGACGATTTCGCTGCGTCTCCCGGATTTCATGCTGGAAGAGCTCAAGCTGCTGGCCCACCAGCGCGATGTCCCGTATCAGTCGCTGCTCAAGGTGTTCCTCGCTGAGCGC
>JADFMD010000010.1 GCA_022564055.1 Gemmatimonadota bacterium | reverse complement strand
ACCGTGCTTCCTCCGCCTGCTCACTCATGCTGTCATCCTCAGGTCCGTTTGGGTTTCAAAGTCAGTAATTTTGTAAGCTCCGCGCGCCCAGATGGCAAACGGGGTTTTGTAATGTAAGCAAAGAGAAGCGGACCCTCCCGCTCCCGAGAAGGTCCACCTTCGAAGTCAGGATCCGATCCCTCCCTCAGAACACCCGAACGCGGCTCTGTTCCCGCATGAACTGCTGAAGATAGTGCGGTCCACCCGCCCCTGCGCCGGTGGATGCGCTGCCCTTCCACCCACCGAAGGGATTGATGCCCGGCCAAGCGCCGGCCGTGGCCCCGGCTCGACGGTTCGCGTAGATGGTCCCAGCCTGGATTCCGTCGAAAAAAGCTTGAATCTCCGACTCGTCCTCGGAGAAGATGCCGGCGGTCAGTCCATATTCGGTCCCGTTTGCGAGGTCCAATGCTTGCGGGAGACCGTCGACCTCGCCGATCACGGTGATCGGCAGGAAAAGCTCCGTGTGGAACAGCTCGTGATCGAGGGGCAGGTCGTCGATGACGGTCGGCTCCACGTAGAATCCATGGTCGAACAGACCTCCGGACAGACGCTCGCCGCCGGTCAGAATTCGTCCGCCGTCCTTTACAGCCTGAGCGATGGCCGAACGATACCGTTCAAACGCCGTCTCGCTGATCACCGGTCCGAGCCACACATCCTTTTCCAAGGGATTCCCGACACGGATGTCCAGGGTCTTTTCCACCAGCGCCTCAGTGAACGCTTCGCGGACCGAACCGTCCACATAGACACGCGAACAGGCCGAGCACTTCTGCCCTTGAAGGCCGAAAGCGGACGCCTTCACGCCGTCCGCAGCCTTGTCGAGATCGGCAGACCTCATGACGAGGGCGGGATTCTTCCCGCCCATCTCCGCTATGAAGGGACGGGGGAAAGCACGGTCCGCGTCCTGGTGCATGAGCTGCATTCCGACGGCGTAGGAACCGGTGAAGACGACGCCATCTATTCCAGCGCCCACCGCCAGCTCGTGCGAAACGGTGTCGTTACCGCCAGTAACCAGGTTGAACACCCCCGGGGGCAGATCGCACCCTGCGATGATCTCCGCGAGACGAGCCACCGCAAGCGGAGTGATGGGCGAGGGCTTGGCCACCACCGTGTTGCCCGTGACCAACGCGGCACCCACCGGACCGGCCGTCAACGCCATGGGAAAATTGAAGGGGGAAAGCACCGCCCAAACCCCGTACGGGCGAAGCACACTCAGGTTCATCTGCTCATCGCCCGACCCGTCCATGGGCGTCACGAATCCCAGGTGCTCTTCCATGCGGTCACAGTAGTAATCGAGAAAGTCCGAACACTCCTCGACCTCTCCCACACACTCCAGTCGGTTCTTCCCGACCTCGTATCCCAGAATGACCGAAAGCTCCCAGCGGTGCTCCCGAATGGCCTCCGCTACGCCGCGCATGCGGGCCACGCGCTCCTGCCACGGAAGGAGACTCCACTCCGGGAGCGCCCGCCGCGCTGCGGCTACTGCGTTTTGCACGTGCTCCACCGTACCGCTCTGGAATCGCCCCAGGACGATCCGATCGTCTACGGGACTACGGTCTTCGAATTGTTCATCGGCCACCACGCGATCTTCGCCGATGATCATCGGATGTTCGCGCCCGAAGGACCCGGGAGCGCTCTCGACGGCGGCATCGAGCGCCGCGTGGACCTCGTCGAGGCCCTCGCCGCTCAGGGTCGCGTAGGTAATCTTCATAGCGGTCGTCTGGCGCATGAGGGTGCTCCCCACCACGATTCGAGTCGGGAGACAATTGAATTTCGAAGAACCGGGCTCCGAAGGGAACTGAGGGCTGATTCGGAGCGTTCCTTCAGGCCTTCCCCAAGCCCCCGAGGGCCGTCGATCGGGGCTATATTCCTCGTGCCTGAACACGACTGGCGCTTCCGGTTTCGAGGCGTATCGTGTGGGCCGAGAGCTTTCGATCACCTGAAAGCTCGAGATCCTCAGAGGAGATTCAAAGGAGCGTTGCATGGCGTCGAGTACCACCTCCCTACCCGTCCGAGGGTCTTTTGGGCAGACCATGCGGCCCGATGCGTGGTGGGTTCAGCCGGTGGCGGTGTTCCTCGGTCTGACGGTGGCCCTCATCTATCTGAACTGGGCAGCGTTTCAGGGAGAGTTCTACGCACTCGGGAACTACCTCTCGCCCCTGTACTCGCCCGAAATCTTCGGGGATACCTCGCACGCGCTGTTCGGGCCCAGGCCGAATATCTGGCCCGAGTGGCTCCCGTGGTCGCCGGCGTTCCTGATTCTCTGGGCGCCCGCGGGTTTTCGCGTCACTTGTTATTACTACCGTGGCGCGTACTACAAAGCGTTCTGGGCTGATCCGCCCTCGTGTTCGGTCGGGGAGCCGCGCAAGTCGTACCTCGGTGAGCGGTCTCTCCCGCTGATTCTACAAAACGTGCACCGCTACTTCCTCTATCTCGCCCTGATCTTCATCGTGATCCTTTCGTTCGACGCGTGGCGGGCGCTCTGGTTCTTGGACCCGGCCACGGGCGAAGAGACGCTGGGTCTCGGCGTGGGCACGCTGGTCCTCGCCCTCAACGCGATCCTCCTCGGGGGCTATACGCTCGGATGCCACTCGCTGCGCCATCTGGTGGGTGGAGGACTGGACGTGCTCTTCGACAAACCCATCCGCCGGACGGCCCATGCCTGTGTCGGGTGCCTCAACAAGCGCCACATGCTCTGGGCATGGATGAGCCTGTTCTGGGTCTGCTTTACGGACTTGTACGTCCGGCTTTGCTCCATGGGGATCTGGACGGACTTGAGGCTCTTCTGATGGAGTACTCGCGTCACGAACACGATGTCCTGATCATCGGCTCCGGCGGTGCCGGACTGCGGGCGGCCATCGAAGCCTCAGCGGCCGGCGCCTCAGTCGGCCTGGTGAGCAAGTCGCTTCTGGGCAAAGCCCATACGGTCATGGCGGAAGGGGGCATCGCAGCTGCCCTGGCCAACGTCGACGAGCGCGACGGGTGGGAAGTCCACTTCGCGGACACCATGCGCGGAGGGCAGTACCTCAACAACTGGAGGATGGCGGAAATCCACGCCAAGGAATCACCGGCTCGAGTCCGAGAGCTCGAGGAATGGGGCGCCGTTTTCGACCGCACGAAGGATGGGAAAATCCTTCAGAGAAACTTCGGCGGTCACGCCCACCCGCGGCTCGCCCACGTCGGTGACCGTACCGGCCTGGAGATGATCCGAACGCTCCAGGACTACGGCATACATCGGGGTTTCGACGACTATCAGGAGTGTACCATCACCCGGCTCCTCAAAGACGGTGACCGCGTCATCGGCGCTTTCGGGTACGACCGGGAGAACGGCCACTTCAGGGTTTTCCACGCCGGTGCGGTGATTCTGGCGACCGGCGGTCTGGGGCGGGCCTACCGGATCACGTCGAACAGTTGGGAGTGCACCGGTGATGGACACTCCCTGGGGTACCAAGCGGGGGCGGAGCTGATCGACATGGAGTTCATCCAGTTCCATCCCACCGGGATGGTGTGGCCCCCGAGCGTCCGAGGCATCCTCGTCACCGAGGGCGTGAGAGGAGAGGGCGGCGCGCTAAAGAACTCGGAGGGCCGCCGCTTCCTGTACGACGACATTCCGCCGCTCTACAAAGACCAAACGGCGGATACGCCCGAGGAGGGGTGGCGCTACGTGATGGGAGACCGCGACGCCCGTCGGCCCGCCGAACTTCTCACGCGAGATCACGTGGCTCGCTGCATTGTCCGAGAGGTCAAGGAGGGCCGGGGCAGTCCGCACGGGGGCGTTTACCTCGACATCGCGTGGATCAAGGAGAAGATCCCGAACGGCGCCGAGCACATCAAGAGAAAGCTTCCTGCCATGTACCATCAATTCATGACCCTGGCAGGCATCGACATCACGGAGGAACCGATGGAGGTCGGGCCGACCACACACTACGTCATGGGTGGCCTTCGCGTGGACGCCGACACGCAGATGTGTACCGTTCCCGGGCTGTTCGCGGCGGGCGAGTGCGGGGCGGGGCTCCATGGCGCCAACCGCCTCGGCGGTAACTCGCTGTCGGACCTCGTGGTCTTCGGGCAGCGTGCCGGGAAGTACGCCTCAGCCTACGCCAACGAGCACGGGCGCGGCACGCTGGAGGAGGCCCAGATCGAGGAGGCACAAAGGGAAGCGTTGGCTCCGCTCGAGCGGCAGGACCGGACCGACGGCGCCGGTCCCTACTCCGTGCAGTTCGAGCTGCAGGACATGATGCAGGAAAAGGTCGGAATCATCCGTGAGGAGAGTACCCTCTCCGAGGCGGTCGAAGAAATCAGCGCTTTGGTGCGAAAGGCGGAGGGTCTCGGTGTCACCGGGGACCGCCATTTCAATCCGGGATGGCATACGGCCCTGGACCTTCGGCACCTGCTCACAAACTCGGAAGCCTGCGCCCGCGCCGGGCTGGAGAGGAAGGAGAGCCGCGGAGCCCATTCCCGAGTCGACTTTCCGGACAAGGACGAGGAATGGGGCGGATTTACCGTCGTCCTCAAGCGAGGGTCCGACGGAGCCATGGAGGTGCGCCGAGATCCGTTACCGCCTGTGCGTGAGGACCTTCAGAAAATCATCGCGGAGCAGGGCTGATGGCCACCGCGACGTTCAAGATCTGGCGCGGAAACGCCGAGGGTGGGGAGTTCAAAGAGTACACGACGGAGCTCACCGAGGGGATGGTCGTGCTCGATGCCATGCATCAGGTTCAGGCCGAGCAGGCCCATGACCTGGCCCTCCGCTGGAATTGTAAAGCCGGCAAGTGTGGGTCGTGCTCCGCCGAGGTCAATGGACGACCGAAGCTCATGTGCATGACACGCATGGGTGACCTTCCCACGGATCACCCCATCACGGTCGAGCCACTCAAGGCGTTCCCGCTCATCAAGGATCTCGTCACCGACGTCTCGTGGAATCACGAGGTCAAGAAGCGCATCAAGCCGTTCAAGCCGCGGGCACCGGACTTCGAGGACGGTTCTTGGGAAATGCATCAGCAGGATGTCGATCGGGTCCAGGAGTTCAGGAAGTGCATCGAGTGCTACCTGTGTCAGGATGTGTGCCACGTACTGCGCGAGCACCACATGCACGACGACTTCATCGGACCCCGTTTCCTGGTGCACATCGCCGCGCTCGAAATGCACCCACTGGATATCGAGGACCGGCGCGAAGATCTCAGAAAGTCACAGGGGATCGGCCTGTGCAACATCACCAAGTGCTGCACCACGGTCTGCCCCGAGGGGATCACGATCACCGACAACGCCATTATTCCGCTGAAGGAGCGGGTCGTGGACCAGGCCTACGACCCGGTGAAGAAACTCATCCAACTGTTCACCGGGCGAGGGAAGGAAAGAAAAGCCTAATCGGGATGTTGTAGGTCGAAGACGCCGGCAGCGGCTACGCCCCCGAGAAGGGGGCCTACCCAATAGATCCACAGCTGGTCGAAGGCCCCATCACCCATGAGTGCATCGACGAGGATGGGTCCGGATCCGACGGCCGGATTGAAGACGCCCCCTGAGATGCCCCCGACGGCGAAGGCACCCGCCATGACGGTAAATCCTATGGCGAGGCCGTAAAAAGAGTTATCGGCAGTGGCATCGTCGGTCGCCACATTCAATACGACGAGAGACAACGCGAACGTGAACAAGGCCTCAGCCAGAAGAACCACGACGAGACCGGCCTCTGGTGCGGGGGCCGGTGCGAATGTATCCCCCACGATGAGCATCACGGCCAGGCTCGCCAGAATCGCACCGCTAATTTGTGAGAGCACGTACGGGACCAGATCGCGGATCTCCATTTTGCCGCGTATCAGAATCGCCACGCTCACCGCGGGGTTATAATGCGCCCCGGAGATATGTCCGCCCATGTACACCATGGCCATCAACACCGAGCCGATGGCAATCGGCGCCATGGGGGTCCCGCTCATTGCGGTCAGCCCGATGGTGAAGACCAGAAAGAAGGTCCCTACGAGCTCGGTCACGTATCGACCCATGATGAGTAGACTCCGATCTTTTCGTTTTCATCCACTATCGGATGATTCTGACTCCATGCCGGCACCTCATCCCTCGCCCGAGGGCCCCCGGCGTTTCGTGACGCAGTTTGCGGACCGGCAGCGCACCCGGCAAGCTCCCGCATGAGCAAGAAACCCCAGCCACCGTCGGTAGGACTTCACGTCCTGAAGTTTGGGGGCACCTCCCTGGGAACTTCTGACCGGGTGTGGGAGGTGGCCTCGATCATCGCCGCCCAGTCCGAGAAGGGTCCCACCATCGCCGTGGTGTCGGCACTCGGCCACGTCACCGACGAGTTGGTCGCCGCGTCGGAGTTGGCGAAGGCGGGAGACCAGCGTTACGTCGCCAAGCTGGAGGAGCTCCGTCAGCTGCACCTGCAGAGCGTCAAGGATCTCACCGGGCCCGAGGATCAGAGTCGCGTTGCCGAGTCCATAGACGTCATCCTCACCCGCCTGGAGGAGCTTCTCCGGGGCGTCTCCCTCGTCAAGGAATGCACGCCCCGCACCCAGGACGGTGTCTTGAGCGTCGGCGAGCGGCTTTCCACGCTTCTGGTGGCGGCGGCGCTTCGCAAGGAGGGTATGGCCGCGGAGGCGTGCGACACCACGAGTCTCATCGTGACCGATAACAACTTCGGCGCGGCCTCGGTGAAGATGGCGGCCACACGGGACCGTGTGGTTCCGCACTTTGCGAAGGCCGACTCCCTTCAGATCGTGACCGGTTTCATCGCCGGGACGGCCGCGGGCGAGACCACCACTCTCGGCCGGGGCGGGTCCGACTACACCGCTACGCTCCTCGGCGCCATCCTCGGGGCAGAAGCGGTAGAGATCTGGACCGACGTAAACGGAGTCATGAGCGCCGATCCCCGTATCGTCAAAGAGGCTTTTTCACTGGAGAGCCTCAGCTACGACGAGCTCATGGAGCTCTCACATTGGGGCGCCAAGGTGATGCATCCGGCGGCCGTACAGCCCGCCAGGGAAAAGGGCCTTCGAATCCTCATTCGCAACACGCTGAACCGCGACTTCGCAGGCACCGAGGTACGGGAGGACGCACCAACCAAGCCTGGATTTCCCGTCAGAGGCATCGCTTCGATCAACAATGTGTCCCTGCTCCGACTCGAAGGCACGGGCCTCCAGGGATCCACGGGCACGGCCGAGCGCCTGTTCGGCGCTTTGGCTCGCGAACGCATCAGCGTGATCCTGATCACTCAGGCATCGAGTGAGCGCTCCATCTGCTTCGCGGTCGAGCCCGGCAAGTTGGAACAGGCGGTCGAGGCGATCCATGACGCGTTCGCATTGGAGCGCCAGGCGAACCTCGTGGACGACCTGGTGGTGGAGGAGCGCTGCTCGATCCTGGCGGCGGTGGGGGATGCCATGCGTGACTCGCCGGGGATCGCCGGCCGAATTTTCGATGTGCTCGGCCACCACCGGGTCAACGTACGCGCGATCGCCCAAGGCAGTTCAGAGCTCAATATTTCCTTCGTCGTTACGCAGGACGACGAGGAGCGCGCGTTGCGGGCCATTCACCGCGCCCTCTTCCGGCCGCCGGGGCGGAGTCTACGACTCTACGTGATCGGTGTGGGGCGAGTCGGCTCCGCGCTGCTGGACCAGATCAACGCACAGATCGAGAGGCTGCGGGGCGATGGGGTAGAAGTGGTGCTCGCCGGGCTTGGCCGAAGCAGCGGGGCCGTGCTCGACCCCGCGGGGCTGGACCTGAGCGATTGGCGCAGCGCGAGTGAGGCGGAACTGACGACCGGCGCGGAATTGGTCGAGAGCGCGGCGCGCTCCGATCACCCCTGCCGCGTCTTCGTCGACGTCACGGCGAGCGCAGAGGTGGTCGAGGATTACGAATCCCTTCTCAGAGCGGGGGTCGCGGTCGTGAGCGCCAACAAGATCGCGTTTTCGGGCGCCATGGAACGGTTCGAAACACTTCGACGGCTCGGGGCACGAGGTAGGGGCATTTTCTTCGAGACCACCGTCGGCGCAGGCCTTCCCATACTCAAGACCATCGAGGACCTGGTTGCGACCGGCGATGTGATCGAGCGGGTCGAGGGGGTTCTCTCGGGAACGCTGGGATTCATCAGCGACCGCCTGATGGCGGGAACGTCGTTCAGCGAAGCGCTCAAGGAGGCCGATGATCTCGGCTTCACGGAGCCCGACCCGCGCGAGGATCTGGGCGGGCGCGATGTGGCCCGGAAGCTCGTGATTCTTGGACGGATGGCAGGATTCTCGTTTGAGCTGGATGATGTGAAGATCGAGCCACTTCTGCCTGGCGAGGGGTGGACAGACATGACGGTGGACGAGTTCTGGAAACGCCTCCCGGAGGTGGATGCCCACTTTGCGGAGCTGCGGGAACAGGCCATGGCGGCGGGCCGAGCCCTGCGCTACCTCGCGTCTGTCGACGCCGGCCAGGCCTCCGTTCGGATGACCGAGGTCGCGCCCGAGCATCCCTGCGCGAGCCTCTCCAACAGCGAAAACCTCGTCACCATCATCTCGACGCGTTATGCCGACACACCCCTCGTCGTGCGTGGACCGGGTGCCGGGCCAGACGTCACCGCCGCGGGAGTTTTCGCGGATATCCTGCGGGCGTTGGCGGAGTCCTGATGTCAGACACCCAGCCAACTCGCGCCTTCGCGCCGGCCACGGTGGGCAACATCATCTGTGGCTTCGATATCTTCGGCCTCGCCCTGGGGGAGCCCGGCGACGAGGTGGAAGCCAGGCTGCGGAGCGAGCCGGGCGTTGTGATTTCGGCAGTGCACGGTGATGGAGGACGCCTGCCGACCGAGGCCGCTCGAAACGTAGCCGGTGTCGCCACGATCGCCGTCTTGGCGGAAAGTGATATGCAGGACGTCGGCATCGAGATCGAGGTCTGGAAGGGTCTGCCCATTTCCGGCGGCATGGGAGGCAGCGCCGCGAGTGCGGTCGCTGCGGTGGTCGCGGCCGACGCACTCCTCCAAACCGAGCTGTCTTCGGAGGCCCTCCTCCGCTGTGCCTCGGAGGGGGAGCGTGGCCCCAAGGGAGACACACACCCGGACAACATCGCCCCGGCTCTTCACGGAGGCATCGTCATGGTCCGGCCCGACGAGCCCGGGGTTGTCATTCCACTCCCCGTTCCCGCCGGGCTCTCCGTGGCACTCGTCCATCCCGACCTCGAGTTGGAGACGAACGAAATGCGGGGTATCCTACCCCGCGAGCTCCCGCTGACCCAAGCCATAAGACAGTGGGCGGACTGTTCGGCCCTGGTCGTCGGGCTGTACGAGGCGGACTGGGATCTCATCAGGCGCTCCCTCGTCGACCGCGTCGCGGAGCCCCACCGCAGCCGTTTTATTCCCGGGTTCGAAGCCGTAAAAACGGCCGGCCTCGAGGCGGGGGCGCTCGGCGTCGGCCTGTCCGGATCCGGCCCCTCGATGTTCGCGCTCTGCAGGACTGCCACCGAGGCCCGTACCGTGGCTTCGGCCATGGCCGAAGCCTTCGCGGAAGCCGGCATCGAGGGAGCCGACACGCATGTTTCCGAGGTGGCCAACACCGGCGCCCACATGGTCGAGACTCCGGCTTGAAGTTCGTCAGCACAGGCGGGGAGAGTCCTGCCGCTGACCTTCGCACTGCGCTCACTCGAGGACTCGCGCCGGACGGGGGGCTCTACCTGCCAGAGCGGATGGACCCCATCGACGCCTCGATTCTTGCGGGGTTACGCGGCAAGTCCTTCTCCGTCGTCTCGCGTGCGGTGGCACGGCACCTCCTCGGCTCGACGATCCCGGCCGCGGATCTCGACCGTATCGTCGACGACGCCCTTGATTTTGAGGTTCCGCTGGTCCGCCTGAGCGATGACGGGTCTGAGGATGACCTATACCTGCTCGAGCTCTTTCATGGTCCGACCCTGGCCTTCAAAGACGTCGGCGCGCGTTTCATGGCGCGGCTCCTAGGCTACCTGAGGGGCGAGGACGGGGCCCCGCTCACCATTCTCGTAGCGACGTCCGGGGATACCGGGAGCGCCGTCGCCCAGGCCTTTCTCGGCGTATCCGGCGTACGGACGGTGATCCTGTTTCCCAAGGGGAAAGTCACACCGCTCCAGGAACGACAGTTCTCGACCCTGGGAGGAAACGTGAACGTGCTCGAGGTCCACGGTACGTTCGACGACTGCCAGCGACTGGTGAAGTCCGCATTTTCTGACCCGCTCCTTGCCGACGAGGTTCACCTCAGCTCGGCGAACTCGATCAATATCGGCCGTCTACTCCCGCAGATCTTCTATTACGTCCACGCCGCGGCGCAGCTGCCGGCGGGTTCGGCTCCGCTTTTTTCGGTTCCGTCCGGAAACTTCGGCAACCTCACGGCCGGCTTGATGGCCAAGCGGCTCGGGGTGGGTTGCCGGGGGTTCGTCGCGGTGACCAATGTGAACGACGTGGTACCGGAGTATTTGCGGACCGGGGTGGTCCGTCCCCGCCCCTCCACTCCCACCATCTCGAATGCGATGGACGTCGGAGATCCGAGCAACCTGGCACGCATTCTTGCCCTCTATGGCCGGGACCTGGATGACCTCCGGAAAGACCTGGTCGGAAGTGTCCACGACGACGACGAAACAAGGAAATGTATCGCGGAGGTTTACCGGAAAACGGGCTACGTTCTGGACCCTCACTCGGCGGTGGGGTACCTGGGCGTCGAGTCGGGGCGCCAAGCCTTCGGCGAGGGACCCTGCGTGGTGCTCTGCACGGCTCATCCCGCGAAGTTTCGAGAGGCCGTGGAGCCCGCAATCGGAGATACCGTGCCCATCCCGGAGCGACTAGCCGCTTGCCTGGAGGCGGAGCGTCACGTGACCACGATCCCTCCTGAGATGTCTGCTTTGAGGGACTTCTTACTCGAAAAATAGCGGGTAGCGCTGGTACCACCTCAACCCGACTGATGGCTACGTTGGCTTGCTGCGAAGGCCGCCGCCACCAAGGTTGTGGCCAATGGAGAATAAGACCGCAGATCACCGATCCTTCTTCCGGACCGCCCACGAACGGAAGCTCTGGAGCGTTGCGGCGGCCTACCTGGTGATTGGATTCGGGTTGATCGAGGGGGCGGAGCTCGTCGCTCCGCGCATCCAACTTCCGTCGAGCTACGTCGACCTTCTCCTGTCCGGACTCTTCTTCATGTTTCCGGTAGCCCTCGGGATCCGATGGGTCGTGGGTGGGAGAGAGCGCCCGTCGAGCGTCCATTCCGCCGCACCGCTCCTGTCACTCGTCGCGATCACAATCTTTTCGGGTTGGCTCGGCGTCCGAGTGCTCGTCCCCGGCGAGGCGGCCGCAGATCCCAGGTCGGAGGCGCTACCGCTTGTGATCCTCATGGACTCCCCTCATCCCGCGCGGGTTTATGACGAGGAAACCCGAGCGGCTAGCGCCACGAACGCGGATGTGCTCAGCGACCTTTTGCTCGACCTGCCGATTCGTCGGCAACGCGAATCGATTGGGCCGGAGTGGCATCGAGATGAAGAGATCCTCCGCTTCAATCCGGACCTGATCGTCATCCACTACTCCGGGTTCCGGCAAGAAGACGGGAGCGGTCCTCGTGAGCGGCTTCGCCTCTTGATCAGCTTCTTTGGCGAGTCCAACACGCGGTTCCTCATCTACAGCCGGCAAGTGGAAGCCAGGCTTCGGAGCGTGTTGGATCGTCTGCTCGCCGACCTGGACATTGAGAATCCTGGCCTTCTCGACAGAGTCAGCGTCTTCGGCCTCGATGATTACGGTTCAGGTAGCTGGCTGACCCCGCTGACGACCATCCCGTTCAAGCTCAGAGTGAAGCAGATACTCGCCATTCCCTGAGAGTGGGCTCCTCAGGTTCTCCGGGCCTAGCTGAACTCCTCTTCACTCAGCCGGAAGCCCTCGGCGAGCTCCGGCTCGTTGTCGATACCCATCACCCGCCGGGCGATATATTCGCCCAGAACCGGACCCTGCTTGAAGGACTCCGCGGACCCACCCCCCGCGAGCCATACGTTGTCGAAATCAGGGTGCTTGTCGATGATGAAGTTCCGGCTGACGCTGGACTCATAGTGGCAGGCACGGGTCTCGTTGATCGGCTGATCCACCAGACCCGGGAAGTGGTCGGCCAGGACCTGCCTCGGCCGATCATGATACTCCTTGGGGATCCAGCGATCGCTGACGTCGGGATCCTCGGGCCCGCGTCCCCCGGTCCGCACCCGGAAGCCACGGTGGTCGGGTGGGAGCGCGGGCCACCCCGTAACACCCGGGAAGCCGTAGCTGGGAAGGTTGGGGAAGGAATAGCTGTTGTCCCCAGGCGGCACCGCGAAGTAGAACGTGTGCCCCATCGAGATCCTCAGGCGTTTGCCCATCAGCTCCGGGAATACCTTGGGAAACCACGGCCCGCAGGCGAAGATGTAGGTCGCGGCCGAAATCCGGTCTCCGGGCTGAAGATTCAGTGCGTTCAACTGCCTTCCCTCCCGAGCGCCCATCTCGGCAGCGGCAATCGTGATCCGCCCGCCCTCCTTCCGAAAGACTTCGGCCACCGCCTCGATGGCGCGGCGGGCGCGCACCACTCCGGCCCTCGGCTCATAGAGCCCGACGCCGACATCCTTCGGGCCGATCACCGGCCAACGGTACCGGATCTCTTCGGGCGTGAGGACCTCGTAGGGAACGCCGAGCGTATCCCAGTCCGCCATGGTGTCCTCGAGATACGGGATCATCCGGGGCCGCACGATCAAGTCGCCGGTGTTGAAAAACAACTTTGGCAGGAGCTGCCGGCTCCACTCCTCGTCCCAGAGGGTCCACCGCTGGATCGCCTCGTTGGCCCATCGGTTCCAGAGGAGCCCGGTTGCCTGGCCACCATACGAGGACCGAACGCCGCGCGTCTCACCACCCGATGTGGAGCGCGAGTTGGCCGGGCCGTATTTATCGACGACGGTGACGTTGGCCCCTAGCCGCGTGAGGTAAAAAGCGGTCCACATACCGAAATTTCCGGCGCCGACGATGACGACGTCCGGAGCGGCCTGGTCGGGCCGGCGGGACGCGTCGCGCAGCGGCTGGGGCGAGTGAATTTCGCCGGCCGTGGGGGTAAAACCGGCAAGGCTCATCCCGGCCCCTGCGGTCGCCGCCTTCAGGAAGGTCCGTCGATCCAGACCCATTTTGCGTTCAGGCATATGCGGGGAGTCTCGGTCTTGGATCGCGGTCGATGTTTCGAACCCGGGTCGAGCTACCCGTCCCCGTCGGCGTCCCCCCACATCTTCATTTCCATCAGCGCTTCCATGGACGTCGGCAATTCGGAATTTCCGGCCGGAAAGTCGTTCATCTCGAGCACGTATGCGATGATGTCGGCATAGGTCTGCTCGGGAAGACCACCCGGATTGTCGTCGGGCATGGAGTAGAGCACGAATTCATAAATGTCCCCGACCGCCCGGTTGCGCCAACGGCGCTCGAAGGAGGCTCCGGTGAACTCGGAGGACGCATGGCAGCTGACACAGTTGTCCCGGAAAAGTCCGGCGCCACGGGAAGCCTGTCGGGAAGTGTAGAACGCGCTCGCCGCTGAACCTTCGGCGGCCGGCGCATCCGCCGTCGGAGTGGCGGCGCTCATCGGGCCGCCCTCGGGTGTGGAGGCGCAACCTGCGAGCATCACCACCAAGGCGGCGTTGACGAGATTCTTTTTCATTGATGTCCCCTGGTTGGAATGCCCACACGTTGCGAAAAGTAAGGGAACGTGGCAAGGGGAGGGCGCGGAACTCTACGAGGGCCACGCACATCCAAGGGGATGAGTGATTCCCCAGAGAACTCCGCTCGAGCGCGTTTGCGCTCGAACACCGACCGGGGCGGTCCCGCAACATTCACGATCCCGCTAAGGTATTATCCGTGGCCTTCGTGAAAAACGACGTCATCGATCGTGACGCCGCGCCATCATATCGAAAACCTTTTTGACGGATGGGAACTGTGAGGGAATCGAGTGTGAAGTGGGCCTTGCTGGCCTTGACCCTTTTGATGACGACGCCTCTCGCCGGGCAAGGTTACGGGCAATCTCTCGCCATCGGGGACGACGAGGTGATCGTCGGAGAGTCCCTGAGCGAGTCGTCGCCCGGGTACGCCTACGTGTTCCGGAAGGATTCCGGCGGGGCCTGGGCCGAGGTCCAACGGATCGAAGCGTCCAACTCGGCCGTCGGGGACCATTTCGGTAGAACGCTGACCATCTCCGGGGATCAGCTCCTGGTCGGGTCCACCATCCTCCAGGCGATCTACGTGTTCGAGAAGGACGCGAGCGGCCAGTGGATGGAAACGCAGACGCTGACCGTGACCGACGACACGCCCGGAAATTTCATCGGCCGGATCTCCGCAGCGGACGGAGACCATTTCTTTACGGCTTCGTGGGCGAATTCAGACGGCCGTGGCGCGGTCTACGTGTTCGAGCGCGACCCCTCCACGGGCCTGTGGACCGAGACCGACAAGCTGATGGGGAGCGACATCTTGCCGAACGACCTTTTCGGCATGTCGATCGCGGTGGAGGGTGATCTGGCCCTCATCGGCACAGCACAGCAGGCCAACGGCACCGGCGCCGTCTACGTGTTCAGGCGTGATCCGGCCACCGGCGACTGGTCGGAGCAGACGAAGCTCACGGGACCGGGAACCGGGCCGAACAGCCGGTTCGGTGCTGCCGTGGGGCTCGAGGGCGGTGTGGCTCTCGTCGCCGCGTCCACGCACGAGGTCGGGGTAGGTGTGGTGTTCGGGTTTTCCTACGACGAGTCGACCGGGGAGTGGCGGGCCGGCCCTACCCTGAGGCCCTTCGATGGAGGTACGCCGGGCACCCAGTTTGGGACAGCCGTTCACTTCGGGACCGACGAGGCATGGTTCGGCGCTCCCGGCGCTGCCGACTTCGCGGGACGGGCCTATGTGTTGTCTCGTGGCCCTTCGGGCGAATGGACCGGGGCCATTAAGCTCACCGGGTCCGACCTCGACCCGGGCGATCAGTTCGGTGGTACCCTCGCCGTGCGGGGCGACATCGCTGCGTTGGGAGTTACCGGAGACGACTTCAAGCTGGGTTCGGTGGCGATCCTCGAGCGCCAAGGCGGCGTGTGGTCGGAAGTCGCGCGGGTATTCCCTGCGATGCCCGAGGCCATGGCCTCGATCACCGGCGGTCAGGTGGACTGCGAGGGCGGGGCGGCCGAAGCTTTCACCTGCAGCGACCTGGACATGCTGTCGTTCCTGTCGGTCGCGGACCTCGGGGGAGGACGCGGCGTTGAAGTGAACGACGTCTGGGGATGGACCGACCCCGACTCCGGCCGGGAATACGCGCTCGTCGGACGCTACGATGGCACCTCCTTCGTCGACGTCAGTGACCCCTTGAATCCGAGGTACATAGGAAACCTTCCGCTGACGGAGGGCTCGAGAGGGGACGTCTGGAGGGACATCAAGGTCTACAAAGACCATGCCTTCATCGTAGCCGATGGAGCGGGTCCGCACGGGATGCAGATCTTCGACCTCACCAAGCTGAGGGACGTGAGGGGGGACCCGGTCACGTTCGAGGAGGACGCTCACTACAGCCAGTTCGCGAGCGCTCACAACATCGTGATCAACGAGGAGACCGGCTTCGCCTACGCGGTGGGGGCCGGTGAGGGCGGTGAAACCTGCGGCGGCGGGCTCCACATGATCAACATCCAGGATCCACGGACTCCAATCTTCTCCGGCTGTTTCCAGGACATGGGCACCGGCCGTCAGGGCACGGGCTACAGCCACGACGCCCAGTGCGTCATCTACCACGGGCCCGACGAGGAGCACCAGGGTCAGGAGATTTGCTTCGGGTCCAACGAGACCGCGTTGAGCATCGCCGACGTCACGGACAAGGCCAGTCCGGTGTCACTCTCGACAGCCACGTATCCCAATGTGGCGTACGCCCACCAGGGCTGGCTCGATGAGGAGCACCGTTACTTCTACATGAACGACGAGCTCGACGAGCTCGGGGGCAACGTCGACAAGACACGCACACTGATCTGGGACATCACCGATCTGGACGATCCGATCCTGGCCAGAGAGTACTTTGCCGACAACGAGTCCTCGGACCACAATCTCTACATCCGCGGCGACCTCATGTACCAGTCCAACTACGTGAGCGGACTTCGCATCCTGGATATCTCGGACCGGGAAAACCCCGAGGTGGTAGGGTTCTTCGACACGGTACCAGGGACTCCGGACGCGCCCGGTTTCGATGGCTCCTGGAGCAACTACCCGTTCTTCGAGAGTGGGATCATCATCGTGACGAGTGGTAAGGAGGGATTGTTCATCCTCCGCAAGCAGGAGCCCACGCTTCTGCCTTGAGTGCAGCGAAGGACCCCCCGGGGAGTCCGGGGGACCGGTGGCCCAGTAGCTGTCATCGGGTCTCGTCGCGGTAATTACGGCGTCTCCCGGCGGATTCGCACGCGCCTAAGGTTGTGGCGGAAGGGACGACTCCAGGCCTATTTTGGGAGCAGGGCCACCCACGCCGACCCAGACACCGAGACAGACATGGAGGAGGTCACCATCACACGCCTGACCACGTCGTTCCAGTCCTGTCGGAGAAGCATTGGGCTGTTCGTTCCAGCGCTGCTGGCCGGTTCCAGTCACGGCGTGCTGGCCCAGACACCCATCGCAGACGCCCTCGCAGCCACGGTGATCATCGAGGTGGATGGCCCCGGCGGACGCTCACACGGGAGTGGCTTCGTCACGTCCAGCGACGGCACGATCGTCACCGCCGCTCATGTCATCGCGGGAGCGACGTCGGCGATCGTACGTTTCCAGGATGGGGTGGAGCTCGACATCGAAGGCGTGATCGAAGTCGACTGGCTCAAGGACTTCGCGATCGTGCGGGTCGCAGGATTCGACCTGCCGACGGTGGAGCTGGGGAACGCCGACCACGTGTCGGTCGGTCAAAGAGTCATCGTAATCGGTGCTCCCATAGACCCCACCTTGGCCGGAACGGTGTCGGACGGGTTGGTGGCCGCCTTCCGCATGATGGACGGGACCAGGCACATCCAGATCAGCGCCCCCACATCGCCGGGGAACTCCGGCGGCCCCGTGATGACGGAAGACGGCGTGGTCATCGGACTGGTGGTGAGCGGAATCAATGCGCAGGGAGCGGAGAACCTCAACTTCGCTTTGCCGATCAACTACGTGCGTGGGCAGCTCTCCCTCGCCGCCAGCAAGCCCTTACAGGGACTGGCGGAAGTACAGGAGACGATGGTTGCAGAGAACTCCGGCGACTCGTCTGGGGCGACCTTTGGTGACGTCAACCTCGACGAGGGCTTCGTGCCCGATCCCCATGAAATTTCCCTGGTCGCGGGCGGCTCCATCGAGCCCGACTACGGTGAGTGCAACTACGGACACGTTGCCGAGGACCCGGACGTAGACTTCTTCTACACGACCTCCGGCGGCTCGAACCTCTACGTGTACGTGAACGCCGATGAGGATACCACGCTGTTGATCAACAAACCGGATGGATCCTGGGTGTGCGACGACGACCTTCTCGGCAACCGCAATCCTGTGGTGGTGGTGACGGGGGCGGCGGGCGGATTGTATAACATTTGGGTGGGGACGTTTGGGAGCGATACCGCGCCGGCGACGCTTTATATCTCGGAGATCGATCCGCGGTAGGTGAGGGATCAAGCCCGGGGATTAAATGAAAGGGGGGGGGAGCCCACGATGTGGGCTCCCCCCCTTTGCGGCCCGGGCCGCCCTTTTCAGCTACGACTCAGCACCACCGCACACGAACGCGGTACTCGACGCGCGTCTCGCCCCTAGCCTCGACCTCGGGCGTCAGCGTGAACGTCCACGCGTCGGTCTTCTCGAACCGGTGGGTCGACGAGAGGACCTGCCAGTCGCCGCCCACGGGCTCGACGAGCATGACCTCCACGTCTTCGTCCTTGTGGTTCCGCAGATCGATCTGCCACGTGCTCTCCGAGACGCAGCGGGAGATCACCGTATAGTCCATTTGACGGCGGTCGGCGACGACGTCGAAGGCCTCGCCCATCTTGATGCGTAGCTCCTCGTCGCGGGGCGTGTGATCGATCAGGTCCTCGCCGATGAACTGCAGGGCACCCGTGTGGTCGCGCTTGTAGACGCGCACGACGCCCTTCGGGAGTGGCATGCCGAGGCCGTTTCGCTCGCTGTTCTCGAAGTCGAGGAAAACGCCGACTTTCTGGTTCGACGTGATCTGGCCGTACTGACCCCGGTAGTAGTGCGTCGCGCCGTGGAAGATGAGCTTCTTCTCGACTCCGAAGTCGTCGGACTCCAGGAGCGTGACCTGCTTCTGCTCGTTGTTCATCAGGTCCGTGGGGCGACCGAGCGTGTACAGGTGATACTCGAAGAAGGCGTTCTCCGTAAAGCCATCGCTCTCCCGCACCGCCATCGCGTCGACCATCATCATCCGCACTCGGGACTCGGGCCTCATGTTGCCGTGCACCCGCTGCACGTCGCCCGCGACGAGTTGGAGCCGCGCGTTCTCGTACGCCGTTCCGCTCTGGTTCGTGAGCGTGACCCAGCCCGTGAGTGCCGCCCCATCGTCGTCCTCGTTGAGGACCATGACGTAGTCGGACTTCCAGTTCAGGCCGCCGGTGAGGTACGAGACTTCGATCTGCTGCTGGCCACCGGTCGCGTCGAGCCGCCAAAGCAGCGTCGGCTCGGCGATGAGGTTGTCGGGAACTTCGGGAAATCCGAAGCGCCCGGGGTAGTTGAACGTGATCTCCCCGCCGATCCTCAGGATCGTACCGCCGTTCACCGACACGACCTCCGCCTCGATCACCTCGTCAACGCCGGTCTGCGGGTTGGTCCGATACACGTTCACCATCCGGCCGACGTACTTCTCGAGGAGCTTCTGGGGGCTCAGCAGGTCGAATTGGTAGTTCTGCTCGAGCACCTGCAACGGACCCCCGCTCAACGAGCGGATATAGACCGTTTCGGGTTGGATACTGGACGCGACGTCGCCATACTCGAGAGCGATGCGACCTGAAGGCAGGTCGAGTGTCCGGATCTCCCGCACCAGCCCGAAGTTCTGGTTGTACACGGTGATCGACACGGCGTCACGCTGGGCCGCCGTCGAACGGAGGTTGGGAGATTCCTGAGTGGTCGGTGTCGACTCGGAGCTGGCAGGCTCGGTCGCGGCGGGCTGGGTGCCAGAAGGCAGTGTCACCGCCGTGATGGTCGCGGCCAGAGCAAATAATTTTCGCATTGGATTGTCCTCTGTATAGAGATTCGGCGGGCAACGAAACCGACCGATTGTTTTCTGTCCTGTGTATTCGAGGACGTGCCAGGCTGCGAATCTTGCACACACGGGAGGTTCAACCTCCCAGCCATCCTTGCAGCACCGAACCCCTCCTGCCCATCTTGTCGTTCATGTACGATCCCGCCTCTCGCCTCGACGCCGAACTCGAAGTCCGGACTCCACCGCCCTCGCCCCCGGCCGCTAGCACCGTGATCCCTCTCACCCGAAGCCAGGTGAGCGCACTCATCGAGCGGGCCCGGCGAGAGGGGATCTCGCGTCGCGACCTCATGAAGATCTTCGCCGTCGGAGGCTTGGGCGCCGTGTTCGCCGCCTGTGAGCGACCACCCGCACCCTCCAGCTCGTCACCCTCGGAGCTGGGCGTGGCCGACGTACCCTGGGTCAAGAATCCTGAGCCCTTCATACAACATCCGACCAACCTCGAGACCCGCCTCGAACTGCTCGACGCAGTGATCACCCCCAACGAGTTGTTTTTCGTGCGCAACCACGCGCCCACGCCGCGAATCGACGCCACGGACTTTCGGCTCCGTGTCGAAGGGGACGCGATCATCGAAGCGATCGAGCTCACGATGAGTGACCTACGTGCCCTGCCGAGTGAGTCCGTGGTGGCCTATCTGGAATGTGGAGGCAACTGGCGTGGCTTCTGGGGGTCGGTGGTGGGTCGAACGGCCGCGGGTGGTCAGTGGGGCACTGGCGGAGTCAGCTGCGCCGAATGGGGCGGACCCACGCTCGCCTCGGTACTCGACCTGGCTGGAATCCGTTCGGGCGCCGTCGATGTCGACCTCATCGGACTCGACGAAGGCGGGTTCAGCCGGCCCATGCCGATCGAGCGCGCCCTGGATCCCACGACCGTTTTGGCTCACACGATGAACGGCGTGGATCTGCCCCCCGATCATGGCTTTCCGCTGCGGGGGGTGGTCCCCGGGTGGGTGGGAAGTAGCTGCGTAAAATGGCTGGGGCGCATCGTGGTGAGCTCAGAAAAAATCTGGTCGAGGAACAACCTGACGTCGTATGTGCTCATCGGTGACGACTGGCCGGCCGACCAGTACGCGCCGGCCGACGGGGGTCCCATCAACGCAGGTGTCGTCAAGAGCGCCCTGGCCCTTCCCCGCCCTGCCGAGCTCTCCGCAGGCTCGAACTCGATCTCCGGGTTTGCGTATTCCCCGAGCGGGCCGGTTCAACGCGTCGAGTGGAGCGCCGACGGCGGCTCGAGCTGGCAGGCCGCCCGCATCCTGGACCCGGTGCTTCCTCATGCTTGGCAGCGTTTCCAGTTCGAGTGGGACGCCCCGGCCGGTAGCCATACGTTGCTCACCCGCGCTACCGACGCGGCCGGACAGACTCAGCCTGACCAGATCGCGTTCAACAGCAAGGGTTACCTGCTGAACATCGTGCTCCCTCATCCGGTCACGGTGAGCTAGGGCGCTGGTCGAGCCTACGAGCGCGCAGGGGGTGCAACCGATGTCCAGGCGAACCAGGGTGGCCTTGGTAAGCGGAGTGGCCCTGGCGATCGGATTAACCCTGATCACTGCGATCGCCGTGATCGGTCCGGACCGGGGCCTCGAAGGGCGAGCCCGAGAGCGCGAGCTCGCCGCCGAGTTCTATCAGATGCGTTGCGCGGCTTGTCACGAACTCGAAGGCGGCATCGGCTCGCCGCTCCCTCCCCGTGTGCTCGCCTCTTACGGGACCGCCCAGCTCCTCTTCAACTACGTGCGACTCGCCATGCCCTACGAGGCGCCCCGGACCCTCTCGAACGAGGAATATTGGCTGACCGTGGGGCATCTCCTTCGTTCCCGGGGGTTGGTGGTCGAGGATGCGGTCGTGAACCAGGAAACGGCGGAGGGGATCAAGCTCGACGGGAGTGCGAGCTGAGTGGGAAGGCGCGACCGTCCCGTTCGCGGCGTCCCGACTCATACGAACGAGAACCGATTGGAGGTAAACGTGTCGTCACCTAGCCCAGATCGCCCCTCGAGAGCGTCCTCGCGTCACTTGCTCTCTTTTACTGCCCTATTGGTGGCCATGGCCTGCGCCGGACCGGATTCCGGCGCTTCCGACGCTTCCGACGCTTCCGGCGGGAGCATCGAAGCCGATCATTTCGTGCCCTCCCGTCCGGAGACCGTGAGCTGGGGCTGGTATCCCATCGACAAGGAACCTGTGCTGAGGATCCAATCCGGAGAGACCGTCCGCATCAACACACTGACCCATGTCGGGGCCACCCAGGGAGCCGAGCCGGTCGAGTACCTCACGGGACTCGGCATTCCACGCGAGGAGATCCATCAGGACGTGCTCGATTTTTGGGCTTCGCGGGACGGGCGGCCGAGAGATGGACGGAGCGGCCACGTCATCACAGGGCCGATCTATATCGAGGGGGCCGAGCCGGGCGACATGCTCGAGGTGCAGATTCTCGCGCTCGAGACGCGGGTCCCCTGGGGGATCAACAACACGAGTTCCGGCGGGGGCGTATTCTCGTCCAGCTACCCGGGAGTCGAGGCCGGCGACGTGCCCCTGGACATCCCACCGGGGACGCGCCACGTGATTCGCACCGGCATGGTCGACGGCCGTGAGGTCGCTTTCTTCTCGCCGGACATCCAGGTGCCGCTGGCACCCTTCATGGGGATCATGGCGGTCGCCCCTAATCCGGTCATGGGCGAACCAGGGGTGACCGTGCCCGGCATCCAGAGCTCGAGGCCCCCGGGCGCCTTCGGCGGAAACATGGACGTGAAGGACCTCAAGGCCGGCACGACCCTGTTCCTTCCGGTCTTCCACCCTGGAGCGCTCTTCTACACGGGCGATCCGCACGGCGCACAGGGCGATGGCGAGGTGAGCGGAACAGCGATCGAGCAGTCACTCGCCGGGGTGTTCCGCTTCGTCGTGCACAAGGGCGTCGCGATCTCCGGCCCACGCGCCGAGACCGACACCCACTACATGATCATGGGAATCGCCCTCGATCTCGATCGCGCCACGCGGCACGCCACGTGGGAGGTCGTCGATTTCCTGGTAAAGGAAAAGGGGCTCACCCCCGCCAAGGCCCTCTCGCTCGCGAGTATCGCCGTGGATTTCCGCGTGAGCGAAGTGGTCGACCTCACCCAGGTGGTCACGGCCTATATCCCAAAAGGCATCTTCCTGCGGTAGCTGACGGCAATTTTCCTTTGACCCAGAATGGACGTCGTGCCCATATTTTGGAGGCGGAGTCGGCCACCGGACGTCGACCGTCGGAGGGAGGGTTATGCAGGAACTTCAGGTACCGACCAGAGCGATTCTGGTCGAGGTCCTCGTGACCACGGGGACACATATCAGCGGGTCCATGTACGTCCCTGATTCTCCAAATCAGAATAATGACGCCGACGAAGTGATGCATCTGCTCAACGACGAACGCAGCTTCGTTCCGCTGGCGGTGAGCGGCGAAAAAGGGGGCCCGTTCGTCCTCAGCAAGGCCCACATCGTCCGGGTGCGGGTTCCGCTTTCTGAAAGCGAAGCACGAGACCGCGTCGCCGAATCGACCCCCAGCGACTCCTCGATGTCGACGCTGCTTCTCGTGGACGGCAGCGTTCTCGAGGGCACCCTGGCTGTGGTCACCCCTCCGAGCCTGTCGCGACTCGTGGACAAGCTCAACTCCGCAGACCGCTTTCTGGCAGTCATTTCGACCGGGGCGATCGATTTCGTCCAGAGGTCGCACGTGGTTCACGTTTCCTAACCCAAACAAAAGAGGTTTTCGTGGCTCGAATCGACCAGCTCATTGCGGCAATGAACGAACACTCCGCGTCGGCGCTTTCGGTGGCCGAAGGGCAGAGGCCATCGCTCAATATCGCCGGCACAGAGCACACGGTCACCAAACAGGTCCTCGACGCCGCGCAGGTTACAGGCCTACTCATCGAGATCGCACCCGACGAGTCCAGGTCGGCCATCCGAACCGGCCTCGGAACGTCCTTTGTCTACTCCGGCGCCGGCGATCCGGTGCAAGTCGAGATCTCTCCGGGCCCGAGGGCTGTACTGAAACCGATTGCCGAGGGGACCGCGGATCCGCCGGCAGCCGCATCGACCGTCGATTCGCCGACGACCACCCCGGTTGCCGATCCGCCGGCAGGCGCGCCCACATCCAATTCGGCCGTTTCCACGCGGTCGGCTGATGAGCCGACGGTCGATGGACCGCTGATGGAACGGCTCTTCCGCCACCTCGTCGAGCTCGGCGGTTCGGACCTCCATCTAACCACCGGTGCGCACCCGATGATACGCGTCGACGGCGACCTCAAGGAGCTCGAGGGCTACGACGTGCTCGAGGCCGAAACCATCTTGCCCGCCCTGCTCGAGATCGCGCCGGAACGTAATGTCGAAGAGTTCAAGGAAACCGGCGACACCGATTTCGCCTACGAGATCGAGGGCCTTTGCCGCTTCCGCTGCAACCTGTTCCAAGACCTCAAGGGCCCGGGTGGGGTCTACCGTATCATCCCGAGCGAGATCCGAACGGCGAGCGATCTGGGGCTATCTGCGGAGATCTGCAACCTGGCAACGCTGACCAAGGGACTGGTCCTGGTTACGGGGCCCACCGGGTCCGGAAAGTCGACTACCCTCGCCAGCCTGATTGACCTGGTCAACTCCAGTCGCCACGACCACATCATCACCATCGAGGACCCGATCGAGTTCGTCCACCCGAGCAAGAAGTGCCTCGTGAACCAGCGGGAGGTGCACCTCCACACATCCGGCTTCAAGAAGGCGCTGCGCGCGGCGTTGCGTGAGGACCCCGACGTCATACTCATCGGTGAGCTCCGTGACCTGGAGACGATGGCGATGGCCATCGAGACCGCCGAAACCGGCCACCTCGTCTTCGGCACCCTCCACACTACATCCGCCGTGTCCACCGTCGACCGCATGATCGATCAGTTCCCCGTCGACCAGCAGGAACAGATTCGCGCCATGCTCGCCACGTCGCTCAAGGCCGTCGTCGCCCAGGTGCTGTGCAAGAAGATCGGTGGAGGACGCATCGCGGCGCTCGAGGTGTTGATCGTCAATTCGGCCGTCTCGAACCTAATCCGTGAGGCCAAAACGTTTCAGATCCCATCCATCATGCAGACCGGGAAGGGGCTAGGAATGGTTCAGCTCAACGACGCGCTGCTCGACCTCGTAACGAAGGGGCTTGTCGAGCCCCGGGAGGCCTACCTCAAGGCGATCGACAAGACCGTTCTCGCCGGCATGTTCCAGGCCAAACAAATCCCGACCGACTTCCTCGAGTAGAACGGCAAACCCGAAGTAAGCCCCTGATTTACCGACCCCGGCCCCTGGGGCGCCGCCCGTTCGCTTGCTGGTAGAATAGCCGGATCGCATATT
Source organism: Gemmatimonadota bacterium (assembly GCA_022564055.1). Classification (GTDB taxonomy): domain Bacteria; phylum Gemmatimonadota; class Gemmatimonadetes; order Longimicrobiales; family Gaopeijiaceae; genus UBA822. Next base: position 28,828 of record JADFMD010000010.1, on the reverse strand, counting down.
CGTTCGCGTTTCCGGCTCGAAACGTCGCCCCTGAGAGTTCACCATAGGTTGCCGGTGCTGTGATGAAGTCCTGCTTCGTGATTCGTTGGTCCCTTCTCTTCCTACTCTTCCTTCCGAGTGGGTTCGCGCTTTGCCTCCCACCTGGCGTCGCGGCTCAGTCTGCAGGGTTGGAACAGGGCAAGCGGCTGTTCGAGAGTCAGTGCGGGAGCTGCCACGGGCCTCTGGGAAATGGCGGAAGGGGCGCCAACCTGGCGCAACCACAGCTTCGCCGTGCGACCGATGATGATGCGCTCCTCACAATCATTCGCCGCGGCATCCCCGGTACCGAGATGCCGGGCTCGTTCCTCACTCCCAGCCAGGTCTCGAGTATCGCGACCTATGTGAAAACGCTCGGCCGCGTCGAGCCGGAAGAAATCCCAGGGGACGCAGGCCGCGGCGAAGCGGTGTACGCCTCGCTCGACTGCGGAGTATGCCACACGCTGGGCGGCGAGGGGGGTATCCTCGGCCCCGTCCTCGACGACATCGGCGCGCGCCGGAGCGCGGCCCACTTGCGGGAGGCGCTCATCGAGCCGGAGGCCTACATTCCGCGCGGCTTTCTACAACTCCGGGTCGTAACCAAGGACGGCCGTGCCATAACCGGTGTCAGGGTCAACGAAGATGGGTTCTCAGTCCAAATCAGGGATTTTTCGGGCAGCTTCCGCTCGTTCTGGAAGGACGAGCTCGACTCGCTCGACAAGATGTGGCAGCGCTCGCCGATGGTGAGCTACGAAGCGAGATTGAGCCCCGGGCAAACGGATGACCTCGTCGCCTATCTGGTCTCGCTCAAGGGAGCCCCATGAAAGCGCTCTTGCTCCTAGTCGCAGCGGCTGCGCCCATCCTCCTTTCAACGGCACCCCCCGCGGTGGCACAAGTTTCCTACGAGCGGATCGTGGACGCGGCGTCCGAACCCGGCAGCTGGTTGACGTACTCCGGATCGTACGGGGCACAGCGATACTCAACGCTGGATCAGATCCACCGTGACAACGTCGATCAGCTTCAGGTCGCGTGGGTTTATCAGGCCCGATCGACCCAGAAGTTCGAGGTTTCACCGTTGGTCGTCGACGGCGTCATGTACATCACCGAAGCACCCAGCGATGCCACCGCACTCGACCTGCGCACGGGACGTCCCCTCTGGAGTTACCGCCGCTCGCTCCCCCAGGGCATCGTGACCTGTTGCGGGCAAGTGAATCGCGGCGTGGCGCTGCTCGACGACCAGGTCTTTCTCGGAACGGTCGACGCCCATCTGGTCGCGCTCGACGCACGAACCGGCCGCGTGCGCTGGGACGTCGAAGTGGCCGAGCACACCGAAGGGTATGCGATCACGCTGGCGCCACTCGCGCTGAACGACAAGATCATCGTCGGCATCTCGGGCGGCGAGTATGGCATCCGCGGCTTCCTCGACGCCTACGATCCGAAAACCGGGGAACGGCTTTGGCGCTTCTGGACCGTCCCTGGACCGGGCGAGCCGGGTCACGACACCTGGTCGGGAGACAGTTGGGAGCGGGGCGGGGCTCCGACCTGGGTCACCGGCGCCTACGATCCCGAGCTCAATCTTCTCTATTGGGGAACGGGAAACCCGGGCCCCGACTTCATCGGTGAGGTGCGAGAGGGCGACAACCTCTACTCGGAGTCCCTGATCGCCCTCGACCCCGACACGGGGGAGCTGAAGTGGTACTTCCAGTTTCTTCCGCACGACCTCCACGACTACGACTCCACCCAGATTCCGGTGCTCCTCGATGCCGAGTTCGAAGGTGAGCCGAGAAAGCTCCTGTTGTTCCCGAACCGCAACGGCTTCTACTACGTCCTGGATCGGGTCACGGGTGAGTTCCTCGTGGGAAAGCAATTCGCCAGGCAGACCTGGGCCTTTGGGTTGGACGAAAACGGACGGCCCATCGAGAACCCCGCGTCCGTTCCCAGCCGGGAAGGAGCTCTCGTTTATCCAGACGACGATGGAGCCGCCAACTGGTACAGCCCCACGTACAGCCCGCAGACCAACCTCATCTATCAGAACGTCCGGGAAAAGGGCGCTACATACTACCTTGCCGACGCCACCTACGAGCCCGGAAAAATTTACATGGGCGCCAGCCGGCGCACCGTTACCGGAGAAGATCCCAAGGGATTCCTACGCGCCCTGAACCCATTGACGGGGGATCTCGTTTGGGAAATCGAGGTCCACTCGCCACCTTGGGCAGGGCTCATGTCCACAGCTGGGGGCCTGGTGTTTTCAGGGACGATGGAGGGCGACTTTTTCGCGGCGGATGCCCAGACGGGTGACGTCCTGTGGCGGTTCCAGACGGGAGGTCCGATCTATGCGAATCCGATTTCATATCTCAGTGAGGGCCGCCAGTTCATCACCATTGCCGCGGGGAGCGCGCTCTTCAATTTCGCGCTACCGGAGTAAGTCATACGAACGGTTCTATTCCTTCTTTCTGGAGAAGTCCTGTGAACAGAAAATTCGTGTCCCGCCGTCGCTTTTTGCAGAGCGCCGGTGTGGCAGCCGTTGCGGTTCCGACGTCCGTTAAGGGTTACACCGCAGCCGAGATGAGTGCTTTCGGCCCAGACCGTGTGACGGCGCTGGACATCTCGACCGATGTGATGGAGCAGAACATTTCGAAATGGGAGCTCGACACGCCGGCTCTGTGCGTCGATCTCGACGCGCTCGAGGCCAACTTGGCCAAGTTACAGCTAACGGCCACGCGCAACGGCATCGCCAGTCGTCCTCATGCGAAGACCCACAAGACTCCGGCGATCGCTCGGATGCAGCTGGACAGCGGGTCGGTCGGAATATGCACCGCCAAAGTGAGCGAGGCGATCGCGATGTACGAGCACGGGATTGACCGGATTCTCATGACCACGGTCAACGCGACACCCTACAAGATCACCCGAGCGATGAACCTGAGGAAATGGTGCCCAGAGTTCATCCAGGCGACCGACACACCCGGGAACGCCCGTGACCTATCTGAGGCGGCGCAGGCCGCCGGTCTCGTGGCCGATGTCGTGATCGATATCGACTCGGGCGGGCATCGCACCGGCATCACTCCGGGGCAACCGGCGCTCGCGTTGGCTCAGCTGATCGACCAGCTGCCTGGTCTCCAGCTACGCGGGATGCTGTGCTACGACGGCGGCTCGCAGCACGTGCAGGGATTCGAGACCCGTAGGACGAGGACCCTCGAACGATGCGCTCCAGCCACCGAGACGTACGACCTGATGCAACAATCGGGTCTGAGCACGGAAATCTTCAGTGGCGGCGGCACCGGTACGTACAACATCGACCACGAGACCCGGGGGCTAACGGACATTCAGGTGGGCAGCTACGTCTTCATGGATGCGCAGTACCTGGCGATCGGTGGCGCGACCGACGCCGAGGTGTATTCGGACTTCGAGACGTCTCTGACCATCCTCACGACGGTGCTCAACGCCCAGTACGAGGGACTGGTTACGACCGATGCGGGCGCCAAAGCGTGTACGATCAATCAGCCGTGGCCGATCGTCAAAGGCGAGACGGGCATGACCTACCGGTCCGGCTCGGACGAGTTCGGGACGCTCCGCTACGACGACCCCTCACGCACCTACCGGCTCGGAGACAAACTCGAGGTGATCGTGTCGCACTGCGATCCGGTCGTGAACCTCTACGACCAGATGTACGCGATTCGAAACGACCGGGTCGAAGCGGTCTGGAAGATCGCGGCGCGGGGGATGTCCGCTTAGGCGGGATCGGGGGACGGTGCGTCCTACCCCGAATAACTTATCCGGTAAATCACTCCGGCGGCGTCATCGGCTACCAGCAGTGCGCCGTCCGGCATCACGAGCACGTCCACGGGCCGCCCCCACGCGGTATTGTCGTCCTCGAGCCAACCCTCGGCGAACACTTCATATTCGACGGGGCGATCGCCGTCCAGATGCACGACCGTCAGCCGATAACCGGTGTGGCCCGCTGCCGGGGTTCGGTTCCACGATCCGTGCTCGGCGATGAAGATCTGGTTCCGATACCGCTCCGGAAACATGTCACCCGTATAGAAGCGCATCCCCAAGGCCGCTACGTGCGGCCCGAGATCGAGTGCAGGGCGCTCGAAGTCTCCGCAAGGCCTCACCTCACCGAACTGTGGATCCGGGAGATCCCCGGCATGACAATACGGGAAGCCGAAGTGCAGGCCCTGGCGATCCGCACGGTTCAGGACATCAGGCGGCGTCTCGTCACCCAACCCGTCACGCCCGTTGCTCGTAAACCACAGCTCGTCGGTGGCCGGATTCCAGTCGAACCCGACTGAGTTGCGAATCCCGCTCGCAAAAACTTCCAGATCGCTGCCGTCGGGGTTCATGCGCGTGATCGAAGCGTACCGCGGGTCGTCGTCGGCCCGGTCGCAAACGTTGCAGGGGCCGCCGACCGGCACGTAGAGCTTACCGTCCGGGCCGAACGCGATGAATTTCCAGCCGTGCATCCAGTCCGTTGGAAACGCGTCGGTCACGACCACGGGCTCGGGCGGGTCGTCGAGACGCGATTCGATCCCGTCGTAGCGCAGAATCCGGTTGATCTCGGCGACATACAGCGAGCCGTTCCGGAACGCCACGCCATTCGGCGCGTTCAAACCCGTGTCGATGGTGATGACCTCGTCCGCCTTGTTGTCGTGGTCGTGGTCCAGCACGGCGTACACGTGACCGGCGTCAGCCGACGCGCCTCGGGTGAGGGTGGCCGGGGCAGCGCGCGTCCCCACGAACAGCGTCCCGTTTGCCCCGAGAGCCATGGATCGTGGGTTGGAAAGACCTTCCACGTAGATGTCGATGCTGAAGCCGGGCGGCAGCGTGATGCGATCGAGTGATGCCCGCTCCTGTCCACACGCCCCGGTCGCAAACAATGCCAACACCGCCGCAAGCGGCGCATTCAAAGTCGTAGGTCTAAGCATGACACTCCCCTGACACCCGGGCTTCAATTCTAGGTGGACGAATCACCCCTCTACCTAGGGTAACGGTTCGTCGGAGGGACAGGAAAACCCTGGCTCCCTTGGCGCAGTCCAGGCGAGCATCGAGATTGTGAAACCTCACGACACGCCCACACCCTTGAACCCCCTCGGCAAATGAACATCCTCGATTCCATAAACGCTCGTCGCTCGATAAAAAAATTCACCGAGCGCCCCGTGTCGCGGGAGGAGATCGAGCAGCTCCTCAACGCGGCCTGCCAAGCCCCCAACCACCGCCTGACGGAGCCGTGGCGTTTCTACGTGCTCGGCCCTCGGGCTCGTCACGCCTACGGTGAGGCTTTGGGGCACCGAAAAGCCAAACGAATCGACGATCCCGAGGCGGGGAAGGCCGTCATCCAGAAGGTCGCAGAGACGCACGAGTCGCTGCCCGCCATGGTTGCGGTCGCCGTCACGGTGGACGAAAACCCCGAGATCCGCGAGGAAGATTTCGCCGCCGCCTTCATGGGTATCCAGAACCTTTCCCTAGCGGCTCAATCCCTGGGCCTGGGCACGCATATCAAGACGGGTGCCATCATGGACGATCCCGCCGCGCGATCGGTGGTGGGACTACCCGATGGCGAAAGGATCGTCGCGACGATCAACATCGGCGAGCCCGAGGTGTTGCCGGATGGGCCGGCTCGACAGCCCGCCACGCAATTCACGACTTGGGTGGAGTGATCTCGGCGTTTCATTCGGCATGGCTCCATCCACCGAGGAGAGCTTCATGAAATCCCCGGTGCTCAAAAACGACCTCGCGGCCGTGTTGCGCTACCTGGTCATGTTCGCCGTCGCTTTCCCCCTCTTCTCGCTCATGTGGGTGGTCCTCGGTGCCAAGCTCGAACGAAGAGGTGGAGCCGCGCGACCAGCGCCTTAAATCGTCTCCAGCACCCCCACCGGCACCCACCCCACCCTGCCATCCTCGAGCACGACCTCGGCCCACTCCTCGGAGAGGCGATCGATGCGAACCTTGGTCCCTTCGTGCACGGTGAAGATGGTGAGGGTCTCGTCGTCCAGCGGCGCGCTCATCACGTCGACTTGCGCTTGGAGGACGATGGCTTCCTGCGCCCGTCCTACATCGGACTCGCGAACCGCCAGGTTCAGGCCGAACACGAGGAACACGACACCGCAAGCGAGAGCGATGCGCGGTCCCCATACGGAAACCGCCGCTCCCCTGTTCAGGATGAGCAAGAGCAGGACGCCCGTTCCGAGGAGGTACGAGGCGGCGACCAAGACGATCAGGAGCGTCCTCGGGAGAAGATCGACCCACCACCCCACCGCACCGAAGAGCCAGAACCGCGGGAGCGGGTCGATCTCGTCCACGGTCAATGAACGCGCGAGATCGAGGTTGACCCGAACGTCTTCGTCCGCCGGCAGGAGTCGGCGGGCTCGCTCGTAATACAGGATCGACTGGGCGAGATCACCGAGCTTGAAATACGTGTTGCCGAGGTTGTAGTAGACCTCGCCGCTCTCGAAGCCGGCTTCTACGAGACGTAGGTAGCTGGCGAGCGCACCCTCGAAGTCCCCCTCCTGGTACTGTCGGTTCCCTTCCTGGTAGAACTCCACCTGCGTGAACGCAGGACGAGGCGTGGCCAGCATGACAATCCAGGATCCCGCCATTATGGCGAACACCATGGCACGCATCAGGACAGACCCTCCTGGACGGAGGTCATGGCCTCGGCCGCCCGGTCGAAGAAACCGGACTTCTCCTCTTCGCTCGTGCCTGGTGGCGCGAAGCGTGCGCGGTCGCATTCGCCGAGACAGGCGAGGTATTCCCTCGTAGCCGCCTCCGGAACCCCACGCCTACGGAGCTCGGCCTCGGCCACTTCGGACATGAATCCGGCCTCGGCAACGTTGAGCTTGTCGGCAAGGAATCCCCTCAGCGCCCTCTCGACTTCGCCGTAGAACGCACGGGCGTCACCCCCCGACATCACCCGGCGGGCCTGGCCAAGGCGCTTCTTGGCGACCCGCCCGGCTCGCCGTCCTCTCGCGTACGCGACATCGCCCTCGAGCCGGTCCCAGTGCCTTCGTAGGCCCAAGGCCCCTAGTAGCGCAACCAGCGGCAACAGAGCGACGATCCAGAACCCCGGCGCATCCGCGAGCGATTCTCCCAACACTCCGAGACTCGGAGGCCCGATCTGAATGAACCGGATATCCTCGCGCAGGGTCTCCACGCCGGCCCGTCCAAAGGGGACCGCGACAACCGCATCTCCCGTGACCTCGAGCCGAAGTGGTTCCGAGGCCGACGTTGCGTACAGGCCACTTTGGGGGTCGAAATAGCTCATCTCCACCGGAGGGATGATCTTTTCTCCCGGCGACCTGGGAATCAGCACATAGGTGTAGGTCTTGCTCCCACGAATACGGGACCCACTGCGATCGATGGTCTCGGTGACCTCCGGTGGAAAAACCTCGAAGTCCCCGGGGAAATCGATGACGGGCGCCGCCAGGCCGCGGAGATTGCCCTCTCCCTCGATGATCAGCTCCAGTGTCACGGCGTCGTTCGTCTCGACACTCGAGCGATCGATCGAGCCGCTCACATTCAGGCGGCCTACCAGGCCGGTGAAGCTCTGAGGCCGTCCCTCCACCGGAAGGGGCAGGACTTCGACTTCCACTGGGTTCGAAACCACTACCGTCGGCGTCTGCGACCCGAAGAGCGAGCCCCCGCCGAAGAAGTCATCGAAAATGCTCCGCGTCTGCCTGCGAACCCGCACGCTGGCCTCGACGCTCAGCGGCTCGACCGTCTTAGTGCCCGGTCCCGCGGGAAAGAGGACGACGCGCCGTACCACGGCGGTGGTATACGGCTGTCCCTCCCAAACCCTCTGCTCGACTTGAGGGTTCTGCGCACCGGAGACCTCCTCGACCCAGAAGCCCTCGCTTTCGCCCAAATCGACCAGGGTGAAGGAGGTCACATTCACTCGGGTGTAAAGCCGGTAATTCACTTCGATGGGCTCGTTCTCGTACACCCGGGTCTTGTTCACCTCCGTCACGATGAAGAGGTCATCGGGGCCGACACCGGTTGGATTTTCGGGTCCAGCCCCACCCCCCGCCGCCGCCCCCGCGGTGGACACGGTCAACGTGACCGGCTGCGTCCGGAGCACCTGGCCCCCGGCCTGGACCTGGACCACCCCGATCTCGAAGGTGCCCTCCCGTATGGCGCGGTACCGGTATTGGACGATCAAGGAGACGGTCGTCACGCCGTTGATCATCTGCATGCTCGTGGAGGAGTTCCGGCCGAGGTAGCGGGAGAAGGCTCCCAGGTCCGGAAGTGAGGGCTCCACATCCATCCGGTTCGTGCCCCTCACCTCCACGGAGAGCGTGAACTGGCCATTCAAAGGGACGACGGACGGCGTTACCGAGGCGTGAGCCTCGAGCTGGAGAGCGGCCACATCGGTGGCCACAGCGAAGTGCGCCACCATACCGGCGCCGATGACCGCCAGGAAGACGGTCGCCATCCGATTCGAGTCACGCATCGTCCGTACCTACCAGGGCTTGCTGGGGCGCCGGCCCCGCAGCGGTGGTTGGCGGCGGTTTACCTCACTGGGATCCTCCTGGACCCCCTGAAGCAGCCGCTCGGCCTCTTCCTCTGTCATCTCACCGGGCGCTGGTTCGGGCTGCTGATCCTGCTCTTGATCCTGATCTTGGTCCTGGTCCGGGTCCTCTTCGGCCTCGCTCTCATCCTGGTCCTGCGGCTCCTGGTTCTGCTCCCCGTCTTGATTCTCTTGCCCCTCGTCCTGCTGGCTCGCGTCCCCATCCTCGGACTGCGGGTCCTGATCCGGTTGCTCGAGCTGCTGCTCGAGGGCGAGCTCGAGATTGTGCTTGAAGTCGATCTCTCCCGGATCGATGCGTAGAGCCTCCTTGTAGGCCTCGGCGCTTTCCTGGAACTGCTGCTGGCGGTAGAGCGCGTTCCCCAGGTTGTACCACGCGGGTGCAGCTAGCCCCGGGTCGGCCGATTCGATCGCACCGCGGTACGCATCCAAGGCCCGGACGTACTCTTCAGATTCGTAGAGCGCGTTCCCGTCGTTGAACAGGGCGAGCGGAAGGTCGGGCGCTTCTCGAAGGGCCTCCAGATATTTTTCGTGCGCTTCGGGGAAGCGACCCTCTTCGTAGAGGCGGTTTCCGTCGTTGAGCTCGGCGCGGCCGCGCTGAGCGGCGACACCACCCGGCAGGGCGCCTATGAGCAACACGGCGGCCGTCGTCGCCCACACGGCTCCCCATCTCCTTGAGCTCCTACCGCCCCTCATCGAGATTTTCCGGCGCTCATCGCAATCCTCCCGCCGCTCACGAGAACCTCCCGGCCCACGCCTCTTTCTTCCTCCGGCGCTCGGGGATCAAACCCTCCGCGAGCAGTAGGACCAGGGCAAACCCGAGGAAGATCTGGAACTGTTCATCGAAAAGCGTGATCTCTCGGGCTTCCAGCTCGCGACCCTCTCCACCGGTGATCTCCTCGATCAGCGGATCCAAGTTCGCGCCGGGCCCCAAAGCTGGAAAATATCGACCACCGGTGGCCTGGGCGACACGCCGCAGCGTCGCCTCATCGAGCCGCGTGGTCACCACCGCGCCGTCACTATCCCGGATGAAACCGCTCCGTTCCCCCGAGGCGGTGAACTGAGGGATCGGGACCCCCTCGAGCGACCCGATACCGACCGTATGGATCTGCACCCCTTCGTCGACAGCGCGCTCGAGCGCCGCTTCGATCTCACCCTCGTGGTCCTCCCCATCCGTGACAACGATGAGCACCCGATGGTCCCGTGTCCCCTCTTCGAACGCGTCCAGAGCTACGGTGAGCGCTTCGCCCAGGTTGGTCCCCTGGATGGGGATCAGACTCGGATCCATGGCGTTCAGGAAGAGGGCGGCCGCACCGTAATCCACCGTCAGCGGGCTCTGGACGAAGGCGTTCCCCGCAAAAGCCACGAACCCGATTCGATCTCCGTCCAGACGCTGAAGGATGCGCATGATCTCCAGCCGTGCCCGCTCCAACCGGTTCGGCGACACATCCTCGGCCAGCATGGACCGCGAGACGTCGAGCGCCACCATCACGTCCTGACCCTCACTCCTCACCGTCTCGACCCGGGTGCCGAACTGGGGACGGGCGAGAGCCAGAATGAGGAGAGCGACCGCCAGTAGCAGAAGGACGCTCTTGGCTGCCCGCGCCCTTCGGCTGAGGGTCGCGCTCAACTTCTGCACCAGCGCAAGATCTCCGAACTGGGCGAGCGCCCGCCTTCGTGCCTGTCGCGCTCCCCAGAAGAACGCAGCCAGAGCCGGGACGAGGAGCAGCCCGAAGAGGAGCTCGGTCGAGACGAAGCGAAACACGGCGGTTTGGGTCTCCTCTGTAAACGGTTACGGCAACTTGCGAAGGACGGTCTGGCCGAGGCCGACCTCGAAGAGCAACAGCAGCAGGCCGGCAGCCAGAGGATAATGGAAGAGCTCCCCATAACTCGTGAAGTTCTCGACTTCGATCTCCGTCGTCTCGAGCGCGTCGATCTCCTCGTAGATCTGGCCGAGCCCCTCCCGGTTGGTCGCGCGGAAGTACCGGCCACCGGTCGTTTCAGCTATCTCCTGGAGCGATGCCTCGTCGATGTCGACTTCGACAGTGGCGTATTGGCGACCGCGCGGCGTGTCGATCGGTACCCGCGCCATGCCCTGGCTACCCGCCCCGATCGTGTACACCCTCACACCCAGCGCCTTCGCCATCTGACCGGCGGTCACCGGGCCGATTTCCCCCGTGTTGTTGCGCCCATCGGTGAGCAGGACGACCACCTGCGACTCGGCGTCTGAGGCCTGAAGCCGCTTGACGGCGGTGGCTAGGCCCATCCCCACGGCGGTCCCATCCTCGATCATGCCGACCTCCATCTGGCCGAGGAGATCGGTGACGACCGAGTAGTCGAGTGTAAGGGGGACCTGCGTAAACGCCTCTCCGGCGAAGACCACCAACCCGATGCGGTCGTTGCGCCGGCCCTCGACGAACTCGGCAGCTACCGCTTTGGCGGCCTCCAAGCGGTTGGGCTCCAGATCCTCGGCCAGCATGGAGCTCGACACGTCGATCGCCAGGATGATATCGATGCCCTCGGCGCTCAGGGTCTCGCTCGTCACCCCGGTCTGCGGGCGAGAGACGGCGACGATGAGGGCGGCAAGCGCGAGCACGCGCAGCCCGAACAGAACGTGCCGGCGCCGACCGGTGCGCCGCACGTCGGCCTGCCTGAGCGACGCCACGTCCGAGTATCGGATCGCCCCGGAACGACGCCGACGTGCATACACATAAACGAGGGCCGGAATCGCCAGGAAGAGAAACAGGAACTGGGGATCCTCGAGACGGTACATCACCCCACCTCGTCGTGCGGCGGCGTGTGGGCCAGGGCGAGTTCGGGGGCGTCCCATTCGCCGGCTTGGCCCGTCGAATCCGGACCCTCGACGACGTCTGCGCGCGGCTGGGTCTGAGCGACGAAGGCACGAGCGGCCTCGAGGATGTCCCTGCAGGCATCGGACGCGGGCCGGAGTCTGGCGAATTTGACGAGGTCGCAACGGCTGGCGAACACGTCGAAGGCCTCGACATCATCCTCCGGGACAGCCGAACCTCGGAGCCCCTCGACGACTTCCCCCGTGGTCATCTCCAAGGCGTACACGCCGAACCGGCCTTCGACGTAGGTCCGAATGATCTCAGAAGCGAGGATGTGGTACTCCTTGATCTTCCCACGCTCCAAGAGGTCGGACGCCTCGAGGCGGGCGAGCGCGTCGTAGGCGTCCTCGTGGGGAAAGCGTGGAATGGCCACAGACCGGCGGGGGCCGGCTTCCACGGGCCTGCGCTTGGCCCACAGCCAATACCCGAGCCCCCCGAGCAGCGCCAGCAGAAGGACCCAGGGCAGAACGTAGATCACACTCAGCGGGATGCCGAGCGGTCCCCGGATCGCCCGGATGTCGCCGCCTTCGTCCAATCCGACGCTCTGAACCGTAATCACGTAGGCATCCGTCGAGAGCGTGGTCGAGGACCCGTCCGGCGCCTCTACCCGGATCTCGAAACTCGGAATCTCGAGATCTCCGAGCTCGAACGCGGCCAGGGTGAATCGCGCACCCGTGATGGTGCGCCCGTCCTCCTCGCCCGTCCGAAGATCTTCGGTACCGAGCACTTCGACGGAGCCAAGGTCGAGCGAGTCCGGCCAGACCACGATGGCGTCCGGATCGTGCTCCACCCGCACCGTGAAGGCCATCCGGTCCCCGACCGAGACCAAGGCCGTGTCCAACTCGGTAAAGATCCGGGGCGCCTGGGCTCGGAGCGTCACCGGCACAAACGCGACCAGAAGCGCAGCCTTGATAAGGACGGTCGAAACGCGCCTACGGGCGGCCCACCGCACCAGCAGCACCCTCATCTGAATCGCCCCTCACGTTCCTTGAAAAAGCGCATCAGCGGCTGCACATACGGTTGGTCTGTCTGGATGTCGATCACGTCCACCCGGCTGTGGCGAAAAGTCCGCCCCATTTCGGCCTGCACCCGGGCCGCCCGCTCCGTGAACTCCGCCTGGAAGCGGCGGTCGGTCGTATTCACCGTGTGCAGCTCACCGGTCTCGGCGTCCTCGAATTCGATGTAACCGAGCGGGGGGAGCGATGTCTCCCGCGCGTCCCGCATGCGCACGGCGATCAGATCGTGGCGCCTCCCGGCCACGGACAGCGGCTTTTCGAACGGGGGAGCCTTGAAGTCCGACACGAGGAACACGACCGCTCGCCGCTTGATCACGCGGGTCAGATATTCGAGTGCTCCCCGGATGTCCGTCCCACGTCCCTCGGGTTTGTGGTAGAAGAGCTCCCTCAGAACACGGAGCACGTGGGGTCGCCCCTTCCGGGGGGGGACGAACTTCTCGATGCGGTCGCTGAAGATGATCAGGCCGACTTTGTCGTTGTTCTTGATGGCCGAGAACGCCAGCAGGGCGCAGATCTCCACCGCCACCTCGCCCTTCATCCGCTCCCTTGTTCCGAAGTCCCCGGATGCGCTGACGTCCACCACCAGCATGACCGTGAGCTCCCGCTCTTCTTCGAAAACCTTCACGAAGGGGTGCCCCGTGCGGGCGGTGACGTTCCAGTCGATGCTGCGGATATCGTCGCCGTACTGATACTCCCGAACCTCCGCGAAATTCATCCCCCGCCCCTTGAAGACGGAGCGGTATTCGCCCGAGAAAACCTCGTTCACGAGGCCGCGGGTCCGGATCTCGACACGACGAACCTTCTTGAGGATCTCGCGGGGGATCATGCACCCTGCTCCGCCGAACCACTGTTCTCCCACAAGGTCATGCTTATGGTCCTCACCGAAGCCTACGGCACCTCGATACTGTCGAGTACGCGCTTCACCACATCCTCCTGCGTGACCTCCTCGGCCTCGGCCTCGTAGGTGAGGAGCACACGGTGCCGCATCACGTCCAGACCGACGGCTCGGACGTCCTCGGGGGTCACGTACCCCCGGCGCCTGAGGAAGGCATGCGCACGCGCGGCCTTCGCCAGGTTGATCGAAGCACGGGGCGAAGCGCCGAACCGGATGAGGTCGGCGAGGTCGGGGAGACCGTGTGCCGCGGGATCACGAGTCGCGAAAACGAGCTCGACGATGTACCGCTCGACCTGGTTGTCCATATAGATCATTCGGACAGCGCGCCGCGCACGCAGAATCTCCTCGGGCGTGACGACGGCGGAGACCTCGTGCGCCGGCCCACCCGCGACCCGACGGAGGATTTCCACCTCCTCATCCTTGTTGGGGTATCCGACCGACAACTTCAGCATGAAGCGGTCGACCTGGGCCTCGGGGAGTGGATACGTGCCCTCATGCTCGATCGGGTTCTGCGTGGCGAGAACGAGAAAGGGGTCGTCCAGGGGAAAGGTGTTCTGTCCAATCGTGACCTGGTGCTCCTGCATCGCTTCCAGCAGCGCCGCCTGTACCTTTGCCGGCGAACGGTTGATCTCGTCGGCCAGGATGATGTTGGCGAAGATCGGGCCCTTCTTCGTTTGAAACTCCGAAGATTTGGGGTCGTAGATCAACGTCCCGATCAGGTCCGCCGGCAGGAGGTCGGGTGTGAATTGAATGCGCTGGAACGAGGTCTTGATGGCCTTGGCCAGTGTGCTGACCGTGAGCGTTTTCGCCAGCCCGGGAACGCCTTCCATAAGAATATGGCCATCCGCCAACAGTCCGATGAGCAACCGTTCCACCATGTACCGCTGACCCACGATCACCCGGGCTACCTCGTCCTGCAGGCGGCTCACGAAGCCGCTCTCTTCCTCGATCTTGGCCTGGATGACCTCGATGTCCGCATGCATCGCAGGCGCGGATCGCGCTTCCGGCACCGTATCCATCACATCTTGATCTGCCATGTAGATCTTTCCGTCTCCGCGTGTCTCAAAAAACCATGCCTCCAGACGATCACTTCATGGTGCGATCGTCCAGGGAACCGCCGCGAGAATATACCGAATGAGGCGCCCTCGAGGTTCCCCGAAGAACCGAGCGCGAGAGGATTCATCGCGCACCTCGCCCGCTGGAGGTCTACATGAGGTCAGACTGAGGAAGTCACCCTGGACGTTGCCTCGACGCGACGTCAAAAAAGGAACGCAGCCCGTGAACGGGCTGAAAGCTCACCGCGGTAGGCGCCCTCGCCGTTCAATCAACGGCGCGCCGCCCAAACCGTTCTCCCTCAGGAGGCGTCCCATGCCTCGCGCCTGCACCTCATCGGTGAAGGCGCCACCGTACACGCGCAGCCCTCGGGGTTCGGCCGCGTAGTCGACCTGAAGCACGAAGGCGGGAACCGACAGATCCGCGAGTTCCCGGGCACGGTCATTCGCCTCTTCCACCGTCTCGTATTCTCCGAGAAAGAAGGAGTAGGCAGCCTCCAGGACGGACCAACTCTCGGGATCGGGATTCAGGAGATCAAAAGCTACCCCCAGGGGGACCTTCAGACGGTTCGCCTCCACCGCGCTGTAGGCGGGGCCCACCATGAGGGCGAATTGCCGGTCCCCATCGATTCGCAGGGCGGTCACGAAACCGAGGAGGTTGGGCATGCGGTCCCGAAGGGCGTCTGCCATAGCAAGCGGCGTTTGGATCTCCCGCCACGTATCGACAAGGAGCACATGGCTCATGACCGGGGTTTCAGGCTGGGCACCGGCAAGTGCCACCGGAGCCGTGATGCCGGAACGGGCCCGCTCCGGCAGTGTGACTCCGGGGATCTCCACGACGTCCCAGTAGACCAACGCGAATCCGCCTCCGCCGAAGACCAAGACCGCCGCCGCCGCCCTGACTAGCCATCGGGCTGCGGTTCGCCGCCTCCGCCTCCGCGCCAGCGCCTCGAGACCACGGTGTCGCTTTTTCGGCCTCGCAATCCGGGGAGTGAGGGAACTGTCATCCGGTTCCGGGATCGTGAGATCGACCCTTTCTCGGGACCTGCGAGCACCCCCGACCGCTCCGCCGTAATCCCCGTCCGCCACAAGATCCTCGAGACCCCGCCCGGCCGAACGCGCGGTCCCGGTTTTCTCGAAATCGCCCGCCTTGGGCACACTCGTGTCGAGCTCCGGGGTCTCCAACTCGAAATCCGGGTCACCTAGGCTCGCTTTGCCCTCGAGGTCGAAGCCGGAGCCGGTCTCGAACCCCTCCATCTCGAGCGAGGTGTTCGCCGCTTCCTCCATGGCGTCTTCACCGGTGTCGAGGGTCGCCCCTCTTTCGATTCCGGAGAGGCCAAAGTCCACCATTCGGGGGCTTTTACCCTCCGCGCCCTCCGGCAGCGGTCCGGATTCGTCGTCTTCAGTCACCTGGGCACTCCTCTCTACGTTCTTTTCCTACTTATTCTATAGAGAGTCAGGCTTCAGAAGATTGCAAGAGGATTGAGAGGCGACCCCGTACCACCCTCGACCGCCAGCGGCGCCGCAACCAGCATGAACTCCCAGCGACCCTGCCGGGCCGCTTCAGCCGCCACGGCCTCCAAATCGAGGTTGTCGAACAGGGGAGTCCCCAAGGCCACGAGCATGAGCTGGTGAATGGGCTGCGTGACCCCCTCGACACCCGACGGTAGGACGTCGTTGGTATAATCGCTGCCCAGCATCGCGACGCCTCGCTCGCGAAGCCACGGAACCACGGAGGCGTGAAGTCCAGCAGCCTGCTGGCCGGTCCTCCAAGGCCCCACCTCGGCCCGCCGAGCCCACCGCCCACTACGCACCAGCACGACGTCTCCGCTCCCGACCCGAATGCCGGCCTCCTGCTCCCAGGCCTCGAGATCTTCCACGTAGATCGGCGTCCCTGGCTCGAGATATTCGACCCCCTTGAGCCGGGCGATGTCCATCAGGATTCCCCGAGTGATGATTCCCTGCTTGAAATTGATGATCGCGAGCTTGTCGCACCCGCCTTCGGTCACCTCATCGTCCCGGACGTACCCGTTGTACAGCCGACCCTCGTACATCATGTGGCACAGCGCATCGAGGTGGGAGTGGGCGTACCCATGGTAGGCGATGGTATACCGATCGCTGCGGAAGACGCCCGGGCTCCCGATTCCCAGCATCTCGTGGCCGAACGGAGAGGTCGCGTCCGCAGCCGGCTCCTTGATATAGTTGTGCGAGAGCGACACCGATGTACCGACTCGGGCCAGGCCGATCGCCTGGAGGCGCTTCTCCACCGTGATCAGGTTGAGGGTTCCGAGCTGGTCGTCATCCCCCCACCGGCCCCAGTTCGACAGGTCGGTCATCCACTGCTGGACCATCGCCTCGGTCACCTCGGGTGAGGTCTGGCCCAAGAGGGGCCGGGTTACCGAACCCATCACCAACAAGCAGCTCAACAGGATGATCTGAATGGGGACGGCCGCGCCGCGTCGTGTCGTCATGAGTTTCTCTCCCTCACATGAAACGTGAAGGCGGGCCGGTATTACCTACCGACCCGCCCTCCTTTGATCTACCAAGGCTTTGCCTCCGGAGCCTACCGCGCCAAGTGCTTCCGTAGCGCACGCGGACCGACCTCCGCGCCGTAGACATTTCCTTCGTTGTCCACCGCGACGCCCTCCGCGGCGCTCGTTCCGGAAGTACCAGGGCTGGGCTCGGGATCGGGGATGAAGGCGATCACGTAGCCGGTGTCGAGGTCCATGACCCGGATTCCGCGCCTGAAACCCGGGTTACGGGCGTAGCTGGACTCCGAGTCCGCCACGTAGAGCTTGTTGTTGCGAATCGTGATGCCGCTGGCGCGTCCCATGTTGTAGAAGTCGCGTACGAAGGTGCCATCCTGCTCGAAAACCTGGATCCGCCGGTTGCTGCGGTCTCCCACGTAGAGGAGGCCGTCGTCATCCATCGCGAGGGCGTGGGGCGTCCTGAACTCGCCCGGGTTGGAGCCCGTCTCACCCCACTCCATGAGATACCTGCCGTCGCTCGAGTATTTGACGATGCGATTGTTGCCGTTTGCGGGGTGCCCGTCGGCAACGAAGATGTCTCCGTTGGGCGCGACCAACACGTCGTTGGGCTGATCGAGCGTCGTCCGGGTCCGCCCCGCCACACCGGCCGTGCCCAGGCGCAGCAAAACCACGCCCTCCGGGCTGAACTTGATCACCTGATGGCCCCGGGCGCGCCCCTCGTTCCCCCGAGCATCCACGACCCACACGTTTCCGTCTTCGTCCACGTCGATCCCATGGGGCCACTCGAACATCCCGGCTCCAAACTGGGTGAGGATGTTTCCACGCTTGTCGAACTGAAAGACGATGTCGAGGTCGTCGTGCCCGACACAGTTGTTCTCTCCGCAGCGATCGACAGCCCAGATGGTTTCGCCGTCCGGGGAGACCTCCACCAGGCTCGTCGAACCCCAATCCCGACCATCGGGAAGCTGCGCCCACACCCCGGGCACGGTCCGGTACGGGTTGGGCTCACTATTCTGCGCTTGCATCGGTGCCGCCGTCGCGCCCACACCGGCGCCGACCACAACGAACATCAAACCCACTTTACCCAGATGCGACATGAAAAAATCTCCCTCGACGGATAGAAGTAGAACGGTGCCGATGGGCACCACCACTCGGGGTTCCAATGGGGCTCGAGAGCCCGACGGACTGGCACCATAGGGGAGCGGTATTGAACGGGCAAGTGTCGAAGGGCGGCGCTTGTACGCTCTCGGTGGAGGCCTCGCAGTCCTCGGCCTGCTTTCATTCCTTGCTCCTCAACCGTCGCGCTACCATACTGGCTCAGATCGTCGACCATGACTCCTAACCGCTTTGTATGACCGCTCTTTCTCGGGTATTCAGATGAAACGGCGCGACTTTCTCCGGCTCAGGACCGAGCGGGGGCTCCGCACCTTCGAGCTCTCCTGCCAGCAGCTCCACCTGCATTACCTCGAGAGGCGTGCGACCGGCGCCCAGTTGGACACCGGCGGCCCGTTGGACGGGAATTTCGATGCGGAGGAGGGCGAGCCACCGGCAGCCTTCGAGGAGCGTACCACCGAGCAGCTCTTCGCGAATCTGGAACGTGACATGCACGGCGCCGAGCTTCTACGCGTGACCGGGCACCGCTGGCTGTCGGAGGGGGACGAGGAGCTGCGGCAGGAGTTCAATAGACTGGTCTCGGCGTTTCGAGCCCGCGGCGGGCGCGTGGAGTTTGGCTGAGACCCAGCTGCACCCGCATCGCTTGCCGACGTCGACCGAATGTCCTAAGATCGGCGACCCGAATAAAAACCGATAGTCATTTCTCGAGGGAGGTCCCATGTCGATGGCGGAGACGATGTTGGAGCATTTCACGACGGTGATGACCGGGACGCGAAAAGCGCTGGAGCGCGTTCCCTTCGACAAGGCCGAGTGGGCCCCTCATGAGAAGTCCATGACCTTGGGCCGCCTGGCGGGGCACATTGCGGAGGCGCCGGGTTGGGGACTCTCGATCCTCACAAGCGACGGGATGGATATGGCTCCAGCCGACGGCGGCGGGTACACGCCGCCGGTCTTCGAGTCCACTGATGACGTCCTGGCTGCCTTCGACAAGGCCGTCTCGGCCGTAGAAGCGACACTGCCGGGCATGACCGACGAGGCGTTGGCCGAACACTGGTCTCTCAAGTCCGGTGGAGAGGAGATCATGGGTGGTCCCCGCGGGGCCTTTTTTGGAAATATGGTCACCAACCACGTCATCCATCACCGGGGCCAGCTGACGGTCTACCTCCGCCTTTGCGATGTACCGGTTCCGGGAATGTACGGGCCCTCGGCGGACGAGAAGTAGGACCACCATCCGGGGCGAGACGCATGAGCTCGGCCGCCTCCAGAGTGCCGGGCGTCACGCCGCGAGCGGCCAGGTGTCCGTCGGGGCGAATCAGAAAGAGTCCGGGTCCTTTCAAGCCGAGCAAGCACCGAGTCGTATCCGTGGCATCATGAAGATGGATGACCTTCCACCGGCCTGACGGTGCTGGAGCGTCCATCCCCACGACCAAGACCGTCGGCCGGACCGGATCGAGCTGGGGACGCAACCATGCGTCCCCGATCGATATTTCCGGCATCCTGTCGCCGGGAAGAAGAGCGCGGGTGAAGTGCCGGCGATCCGGGTCCGGTCCTGAAAGCGCGCTCGGGCGGTAATGAATGCCCAGCTGCGTGAGCCGAAACAGCGCCAATCGCCTGAGGAACGAGATTCGGCCCAGCGCCGGGACCAGCCAAGGCGCGATGAACATGCGGGCCATCTGGGCGAGCCATGAGGTCCCGGACACGAAGCTGAAGGCCCGGTCGGTCGTCTGGAGGAGAAGCCGTCCGACCGGATATCGCTCGTCGTGGTACGTCTCGAGGATTTCATTGGCGGTGGCGGAGTCACCGGACCGGAGCGCCCAAGCGAGCTTCCAGCCAAGGTTCCACGCATCCTGGATCCCGGTGTTCATCCCCTGACCACCGAGCGGGCTGTGGATGTGGGCCGCGTCCCCGGCCAAGCAGACACGTCCCTTCCGAAAGCGGTCGGCGATGCGGTGGTGCAGGTGGAATCGCGCAATCCACGTCGGATTCGAGATTCGTGCGTCGTAAGGCACCAAGTGGTCCACGAGTCGTTCGAAATCGCTGAGCGAAGGCGTGCCGCTCTCTTCCCTATAGCGCCCCCGAGCCGACACCAAGCGCGTCTTCTCGCGCATGGGGAAGAACGCCATGAAACCTCCCCGCTCGATAAACGCCTGCAGGGCATGCTGATCCTGGTTCCACTCGAGGTCCACGTCGGCCAGCATGAAGTCCCGGGCATAGGCAGACCCGGAGAAAGCGATGTCCGCGCCGTGGCGAACCGCGCTGTGCGCGCCGTCGCAGCCCACGATATACCGGCATTCGACACGATAGCTGCCGTCCACCCCGTCGCTACAGGTCGCGCGGACCCCATCCGGACCCTCATCGAAGTCGATCAACTCGTGGTCGAAGAAGGCATGGAAACCCGAGCGTTCCAGGCAGGCGTCGAGCGCCGCCTCGGTCAGGTTCTGTTCTACGAAAAGGGCCTCGGGGAAACGACACCCCTCGTACCGCGCCTCCGAAAAATTCACCTCCAAACGAAGCTTTCCCCCGATGTGGATTCGCACGGCCCCGACACGGTTTCCTCGAGCCAGGAGATCCTCGAGCGCACCCAAGCGATCGAGGATCTCGAGGGTCCGCGGATGGATGACCAACGCGCGGGAGAACGGGGACCTCTGCTCTGCCTTGTCGATCAGGTGGAAAGAGACCCCTGCTCTGGCGAGCGCGCATGCGAGCGTCGCACCGGACGGGCCGGCGCCGACGATCAACACGTCCGCTCGGACCTCCTTCATGATCGGCTCCGTGGCGAGGGGCTCGGTTCGGTGCGGACCGGCCCGCCTACTCGGGAAGCTCCAGCACCTGTCCCTCGGGCCCGGCGTTCAGCACCATTGTCGCTCCCACCCTAGAGCGCTCCCCCCAGCACCCGTGGATGTGTCCGCACACCACCAGGCGCGGAGACACCCGCTCGATCGTCTCGAGCAGGGTGTAACTTCCCAGGTGCCGGCCGCCAATCTCATCCACATGCCCACGCGGAGGAGAGTGACTGACGAGCACACCCCCCTTCGGACATCCAACCAGCATCGCTTCGGCTTCGTCCTCGGTCAGATCGAAGCTCCACTCTCCGAAGGGTGTCACCGGAATGCCTCCGCCGATCCCGTAGAAGGAAATCCCCTCCACCGTGACGCCGGCTCCGTGGAGCACATGAGCCGAGCGCCAACCCGCACACGCCCCCCGTAACTCGGCATCGGATTCGCCGTTGCCCGGAACCAGCACGGTCGGCTTTTCGACTTCCCGGAGGATTTCGATCACGTCGTCGATACCCTTTCGCATGACGGCGAAGTCCCCCGCGCCGATGAGGACGTCCGCCTCGCTGGAGCGTTCCACCAAGGATCTGGCCGCGTCCCGATCCCGGTGCAGATCACTGAAGACGAGGAGCTTCATGGATCGCTATTCGTCGTCGGTCAGCGGTGGCTCCTCGCCGGAACTCAGGTTCCGGTAGTGCATGATGGTGTTGAACACCAAACCGTAGGAGCCGAGGGTCTCGCTCCGCCAGAAGGGGTTGAAGCTGAACATCACCACGTGGCCCTCCCCGAGAGTCACGTCAACGAGCGCGGGTGAGTCCGCCAAGACCTCCCCGTTTCTCAGGCCACCGCTGATGAGAAGATCCTCAACGTTCTCCGCGTACCGCATGACGGTTCGGACCCCAACCGCCGAGCCTGATCCCGGGCTATCCTCCTCGCCACTGTCTTCCTCCTCGGCCTCGAACGCAGCCACACCCGCCGCACCGAGGTCACCTCTGCGTCCCTGTATCACATCCACGTCGTCGGCCCCGCCCCGGCCCGTCCTGCGGGAGGTCGTGCTACCTGGCCCGCCCAAATCCTCAACGACCTGCCCTCTTCTACCCGAGCTTTCCCGACCCACTCTGAAAACCGGGGCCGTGTTGAAGTAGACGCCCAGATCCTCACCGTACCCATAAACGATGGGACTCTCGTCGTCGGAAATGGCGGCCCTGAAGACCCCGCCACGCGCCCAGAGATCGGGCGTACTGCGAATGGACACACCCTGCGCCAAACCGAAGTGGGTGGGCAGCGACGAAGAGGACGACAGCGTCACGAATACGCCTCCGGACTCCACGAACGCCTTGAGATTCAGGACACCCTCTAGACCGAGACCGCCCCGCATGTCGTCGGTCGAATCCTGCCGCCCGATGTTCGGTGTCACCTCCGACGCCCGCCAAGGCACGGGCTCGTCTCCCTGAAGGCCCTCGATGATGCTGAGCGCGTTCAAACTCGACGGACCGAACAGGATCACGTCGAAGTCCTGCCTCAGGTTGGGCTGATCCCGGACGTCATGCACCGAGATGTACTCGAACGGGATCCCATATTGGTCGAGCCCTATCCGAAGCCAACCCTCGGTCTGGGTGCTCGTCCAGGTATGCATGACCGCGATCCGGGGTGTCTCGATACGATGCGTGGTGACCTCGGGCGGGGAATCGACCCCATAGGCCGTAAATCCATATTGGCGGCCCGCATCGGCCAAGGTCTCTCGGAGGGAGCTGCCGGCACCCCCGCTACTCCCCGAGGAGCGTGCATTCGCGCCATCCGCTCGGATGATGAACGAGCCGGCGTTGAAGTCCCGGTCGTCCACCGTGAACCCCTGCTCCGCCGCCTCGATGAAGAGTTCCGGGTGAGCGAACACGAACGACGCCAAGCCGTTGTCGGCATTGTAGTTGATGACATAGGCCCGTGGCGAGCGATCTCCCGCCACTCCCCCCGGCGCCTCAATCCGGTCCTGCATGAGCGTCATCGGGACATCCAGGATGGCGACATCCTCCACACGAACGCTCTCCACATCGTAGAGGGCACCCTGCGTCCAGCCCACGTCGTCATACGGACGCGGATCGTTCGGGTTGTAGTACTGCTTGTCGAGGAGCATGTCTGCGCCGCGGGAGAAGGGCTGATCCATGCGCACGATGAAGCTGCCCTCTCCGTATTCGGCCTCACCGACCTCGAAGTCGTCATCGGCCCGGTGAATCTCGAAGCCGTGCTGCTGAAAAAGCGCGAGTAACGTGGCCTGCTGGCCCGGGCGGCGTTCGTCCGCCGGAAAGACGTACGCCGCGGGTCCCTCGGCCGTCGCCTTGGCCACGGACCGCTGGGACTTTCTCCAGAAGTTCGACATGAACTCCTCGCGGGTGTTGGCCACCTCGTTGAGCGCGATCATGATCGCGCTCTGCTGGAGGTTCACGTTGTTGCGGATGGACCAGAGGACCTCGGGCAGCGGGGTGTTGGGCCGGTGCCACTCCCGCTCCACCTCCGTGCGAATGACCCTCGTGGCCCCGCTGCCCGCTCCCTGCGTCTCGTAGAAACGCCCCATCCCGTTATGGAGATGCGCGACCCACATCATGTAGTTGGGCGCCCACCCGTCGTAAAAGTCGTGGGTGTAGACGCCCGGAACCCCCAAGGCGGTCATCTCCTCGACTTCCTTGTACGCGAGGCGATTCCACTCGTTGATCACGATCGGATCGAGCCAGGCGTTGTACGGCCCCCGCCCCGTGGAGGTGTATAGATGCGACGCCGACTCGTGGAGGTCGTGAAAAACCACCGGCCGATACTCGAGGAAGGTCTTCACCACGGCCTGG
Source organism: Gemmatimonadota bacterium (assembly GCA_022564055.1). Taxonomy (GTDB): domain Bacteria; phylum Gemmatimonadota; class Gemmatimonadetes; order Longimicrobiales; family Gaopeijiaceae; genus UBA822. The sequence continues at coordinate 5,270 of JADFMD010000010.1, read as the reverse complement.
GAGAGTGCCAAAGCCAGCCCCATGCCGTCCCGGTTGTTGTCGTGGGCCACGTACTTTCCCCAGTACAGCGGTCGCGTCGGCAGATTCAGGTCCGGATCCTTGCGGGCACCCATGTGGAGATCCACGACCTTCGCACGGCCGTCCACCTCGATCACCGGCGTGGTCATGAAGATGAGGTTGTCGCGGATGGTGCGCACGAACTCCGTATCCTCGACGGCGAGACGGTACACGAGCTCCATGAGCATCTCGGGAGAGCCCGTCTCCGGGGAGTGGATCGCACCGGTCGCCCAGTACATCGGCACCGTGGAGGAGATGAGGCTCGCGGCCTCGGCCTCGGTGGTGATGCGTGGATCGCCCAGGCGGGCGGTGTTCGCTTTGTGCAGCTCGATGTTCCGGAGGTTTTCCTCGCTCGACACGAGTACGAGGATGATTTCGCGTCCCTCTTCTGTGCGCCCGATCGTGTGGACCTGCACGCGCGGCGAAGCATCGGCCACGGCCCGCATGTACGTGTAGATCTCCTCCGGATAGCTGAGCACGTCGGCGGCGCCCGCGATGTGGCCCAGAACGTCGAGAGGCGTCGGGACCGTCTCCGAAGCCGGCAGATGATCCACGTGCGGCGTCGAGAAGAAGTCCTCGGTCGTGAATTCGCGGATCTGGGCCGTGTACTCCTCGTCGATGGCCTGTTGGGCGCCTAGGCGGTCCGTTGAAGCCAACAACGCGGTGAGAGCCGTGAGCACGAGGACTACCGTTAGCGGTCGTACCGTGCTGAGCGGTGGTGGCGTGCTGAGCGATCGCAGCGTGCTAATCGGTCGTAGCCCGCTTTGCGGCGTGGCGGGGATGGCGGGGTGAACACGAAGCGTTGCTCGGGACATGCGGTCGCTCCTAGGGCGTCGGCAAAAGCGCCGGACGACGGGCGCGCCATGGTCGGCATCCGATACGTCCGGATCACCGTCTGCGAGCCGCAGCCGTCCAGTCGAACGGTCGCACAAGGTAGCATGAGCCGTGCCGTCGGACACGGGTCGGGGCGTGAGGTGGCCCCAGGGCGATGGGCCCCGGAAGCCATCAAATCACGGAATCGTCACCGCACTTGAAACGTGATCGGGACTTCGATCCACACGGCAACCGGCTCGGTTCGGCGCACAGCCGGAGTGAACCGGAGCGTGGTCGCGACCCTGAGGGCTGCCTCGTCGAGCTGCGCCTGACCGGAACTTCGAGACAGTCTCCTGTCCAGAACCACGCCCTCGTCCGAAAGGTATAACCAGAGGACCACCGTCCCCCCGATTCCGCTGTCCCGAAGCGTCACAGGGTACTCCCTCATCAGGGCTCCCTGGACCTCTGTCCTGTTTCTGATCTCTGGCCGGATGGTCATCGGCATGAGGCTTGGGCCCGACTGGATCGCCGTCCGGTCCTCAGGGGAAATTTCTTGCGGCTCGGCCTGCGATGGCGCCACGTCCCCAGCCTGATCTGTCCCCCGAACGATTGGCCCGCCCGCCGGGTCCAACGCCCGAAGCGTACGTATCGCGTCTTCAATGCTCTCCACACCGCTTGCCGCGGGCTCCCCCTGAGTTGTCGGAGGCTCAACCCGAACAACCGGCGGGTCCGCCGGGACTACGCTCGCTTCCGGCACGTCTGTCGGTGGCCGCTCCACCTCACACGACACCGCCACGAGAAGAGCTGAAAGAAGGATCAGTCCGGCCATGCGAACGTACCGGGGGTCGCGAGTGTCGGTCATGGCAAGGATCCTCCGTTCGATCGATGGGATCGGGCGAGAAAAAGCCAGTGCACTCAAACGTGCGGCCGTGCCTCGAGCGCCGATCTCGACAAGAAGCCTGGCGTACCGCTTCACGTCCACCGATCGGATCCATCCCACGACCCCGGGACCAAGGTCCTCGGAAACCAGAACGTCCCGGCCATCGAGCCCCGCCGGCGTCCAAGTGGACCGGTCCGACCGAAGCCGCAGTTGGGCCCGCACGAAGACCGTGGCAACCGCCATCGTGAGCACCACCGATCCGGCCATAGCTCCAACCCAGATCCAACGCGTGGGAAAAGCGAATACCCGCACCGCGCGTTCGAAGGCCCACGCCGCCAGTGCCAGAAGAAGGCTCACGGTGATCACATAGACCATAAGGCTCAATAACATCAGTCTTCCTCCCCTTCCGAGCCCTCACCCAGGCGCTCGTCGACGAGTTGGCGCAGGCGGCGGAGCTCCCGCCGGCCAGCGGCCGGAGCAGCGGTCCTAGCCTGGGGAGCCCTCGCCGCCCCCTCGCTCCGTGTCGGTGGCTCCAGATCCATAAATCTCCGGGACCCAACGGGCGCCCTCGAGCGGGAGGGGCTGGTAGTCGGCACCCCTCTGTAGGTCCGGAAGCTCGACGTGCTCGTCCGGGATTTCCTTCCACGGGACCGTCCGCAAGAGGTGATGGATACAGTTCAGACGGGCGTGGCGTTTGACGTCCGCTCCGACCACGTACCAGGGCGCCTCATCGGTGTCCGTATGCTCGAACATCTCGTCCCTCGCTCGGGAGTAATCGAACCAATGGGCTCGGGAGGCGACGTCGATGGGTCCGATTTTCCAGTGCTTTCTCGGATCCTCCAGCCGGCCCTCGAAGCGGCGCTCTTGCTCCTCCGGACTGATCGAGAACCAGTACTTGATCAGGATAATCCCGGACTGGACCAGCATCCGCTCAAAATCCGGACACGCCGCGAGGAAATCCCGGTACTCATCCTCGGTGCAGAATCCCATCACCCTCTCTACGCCTGCCCGGTTATACCAACTGCGATCGAACAGTACCATCTCTCCCGCCGAAGGCAGGTGGGAAACGTAGCGCTGGAAGTACCACTGACTCCGCTCTCGTTCGCTGGGGATCCCCAGCGCGACCACCCGAACGATACGATGGCTCAGTCGCTGCGTGATCCGCGTAATGACCCCGCCCTTGCCGGCGGCGTCACGGCCCTCGAAGATGACGGCCACCCGGAGGCCCTCGCGCTTGATCCACTTCTGCAGATCGACCAGGTCTTCCTGGAGCCTGAGGAGCTCTCGGTTATAGGACTTTCCGGTGATGCGGCCATCCGGCCCATAGTCTAGCCGTCCTTCGCTTCCTCCCGCTCTTTCGCCGACTAAAGCCATCAGTGCCCCCCGCCGCTCCCTATATCAAAAAGCGGATCGAGGAACCGAAGCGCACCGTAGAGCTCCTCACCCTCGAAGGGAGGATCGACATGCTGAGCGCCGACGAGCGTGAGCTGGATAATCCTGGCCAAGAGCTCTGCAGCCTTCGGGTCCTTCATCCGTGCAACGCATAACTCGACCAAGAACTCCAGCCTCTTTCGGTCGACCCGATCCTGGACGCGCCGGGCCTGGGGCTCTCGGGTGGCCCAGCCTCGAATCGCCCTCTCCAACCTCGCATTTTTGAGCTCGGAAGCCTGCCGGTTGACCGCCCGCAGGCGCTCCTTCACGGGCGCATCGGAGTGCCCGGACGCGATGATGCGGTCCGTGGCCTGCCGCTCCCACTCCGCCAACATGTCCTCGACGTATCCAGGACGGCCCTCGAAGTGATGGTAGAACGACCCCTTGGTGCGCTCGAGACGTTCGCAAAGGGCGTCCACGGTGAGGCCTGCGTCCCCCTCGCTGGCCAGAATCCGGAAACCCTCGTCAATCCAGTCCTTTCGCGATCTTCGGGCCATCCGGTGGTGTCGCTCCTCTTGTCGTGATCGTGGTCGCGGTAGTGGTCGCGGTCGTGGCAGAACGGTAACGCCGGGCCTTCGGGTAGGCCAACGCCCCGGCCTGACACGCGACGCAACCTAGAAATCCCGAGTTGAGTCAGAAAGTGACGAATTGCTTGCGAGGTCCGGCCTGAACCTCCTAGCATCCTCTTAGTCCGTCGCCGGGGTAGGGACACTCAGGCGCATTTCCAAAAAAATGGGGTTACTTCGATGAGTGAGAGAGGACCTGAGAGTGAGAACGGCTCTGCTAATGAGAACGGCTCTGCGATCGACCGAAGGGAGTTCGTCCTCCACAGCGTAGGAATGGGCGCGGGCGCCCTGACCCTGAGCAGATTGGCAGAAGCCAGGGCGCACTCGAGCCACCAAACCGCCGGAACCCCCCTCGTCGTCACCAGCCATTCGAACGAGACCGGCCAGGACGCGATGCGGCAGGCATGGGGAATCCTGGACGGCGGGGGCACCGCCTTGGACGCGGTCGAGCGAGGCGCCAATGTGATCGAGGTGGACCCGGAGGATTCGAGCGTCGGCTACGGGGGCCTTCCAAACGAAAACGGTGTGATCCAGCTCGATGCCTCGATCATGGACGGCAAGACCTATAACGCTGGCGCCGTGGCGTCCCTGGAGAACATCAAGACACCTTCCTCCGTCGCTCGGCTCGTTATGGAGCGCACGGACCACATCATCCTGGTGGGAGCCGGCGCGCTGGATTTCGCCCGCTCTTTCGGTTTCAAGGAAGAGGATCTGCACACCGAACGGTCGCGCGCGGCCTGGCTGCGGTGGCGTGAGGAACACAGCGACCGCGACGACTGGGGTCCCCCCGATCACTTGAGGAATCTCCCCGGCTCAGATTCGAGTGGGCGCGGTGCCAACGCTGCTCCGGGTCCGCGCGGCGCCGACGCCGCTCCGGATGGGCGCCGTGTTGAACCCCTCGACTTCCACTACGGAACCACCAACGTGCTGGCGGTGGACTCGAACGGTGACATCTCGGGCATCACGACCACGAGCGGCTTGAGCTGGAAGATCAATGGACGCATCGGAGACTCCCCGATCATCGGTGCCGGGCTCTACGTGGACAACGACATCGGCGCGGCGGGGGCCACGGGCCGCGGAGAGGATGTCATCAAGTCCTGCGCCTCCTTCTACATCGTCCTGCGCATGGGTCAGGGGCGCACACCCCAAGAGGCGTGCGAGGACGCGTGCGAGTTGATCGTGCAGAAGTACCGGAACGTGAACCCGAGTTTCTTCCCGTCGGAAAAGTTTGTCGCCATCAACAAGGGCGGGGAGTACGGTGCCGCGTCGATGGGTAACACTCGGGGACGACCACGCATGACGGTCCGTAACGCAGAGGGGTTGATGATCCACGAGGGGACGACCCAGTACACGGGATCCCCGTGAGAGCCAGTTTCGGCTATGGGATCTGCATATCGTTCCTTACCTCGGGCCTGGTCTTCGGTGGGTGTGCGATGCCAGGGGCCACCCCGGCGAACGGGGCCGGCCTCTCGAACGGGGCCAACCTGGCCGTCCAGTACGGGGACGTTCAGGGTCTGCTCGAC
>JADFMD010000193.1 GCA_022564055.1 Gemmatimonadota bacterium | reverse complement strand
CCACGAAGTTCTCACCGTTCTTGCCGATCCCGATGAGCAGCGGGCTCCCCTTTCGGGCCGCCACTATCTTCCCCGGATCACGGCTGCTCAAGACCGCGATTCCGTACGCTCCTTCGACCTGGTCCAGCGCGGCCAGTACCGCATCCTCGAGGGTGGAGTTGTCTCTGAAGGCCTCATCGATGAGGTGGACGAGCGCTTCTGTGTCGGTTTCGGTCTCGAACACGTACCCAATCTCGGAGAGCCTGACTCGAAGCGCATCGGCGTTTTCGATGATCCCGTTGTGAACCAGGGCGACATCGCCGTTCTGGCTCCAGTGGGGATGTGCGTTCGCCCGGGTCGGGGCGCCGTGCGTGGCCCAGCGCGTATGAGCGATTCCGCAGGTTCCCGACGGCATGCCCGACTCGAGGACTCGCTCCAACTCCGCAAGTTTCCCCGGCTCCTTCACCACACGCAGGCACCCCTTGGGTCCGATCACGGCCAAGCCAGCCGAGTCGTAACCCCGGTACTCGAGGCGCCGCAGACCCTCTATGAGGATCGGCCCCGCCTCCTGGGCTCCCACGTATCCCACGATTCCACACATGTCGCCGTGTCCTCCGGTTCTTGCGACTCGAGACTACATAACCTGTCCTGCGACCACACCTCCTCTGGGACAACACCTACTCTGCGACCTCGGACTACCTCATCCCTTCCAGGACCGCGGTCGCCCGCTCGATCAACTCTTCCGCTTCGCTCCGCCCAGGCGCCTCCGCAATCAGGCGCACGACCGGCTCCGTACCCGAGGGCCGGACGTGCAGCCACGCCTGACGCTCCACCCAATGCAGCCGGGCACCATCCACCGAGTCGACCCCGTCGCTCTCGAGCTGGCGCTCCAACTCCGCATACGCCTCGGAGAGCGCTTCCCTCGGAAAGTCGATCTTCTTCTTCACGATCGTGTACCCCGGCCACCGATCCACGGCGGCAGAGAGCGTCGCTCCCTCGTCGACCAGATGCTGCAAGACAAGTGCCGCCGCGACCGGAGCGTCCCTCGTGTAGTGGAGGTCGGGGAGAATCACCCCACCGTTCCCCTCGCCCCCCACCACCGCACCCTCGGATTGCATCCGGCGCGCTACGTGGATCTCCCCCACCGGTGATCGGACGAGCTCGCTTCCGTAAGCACGCGCCACATCTTCGACGATGCCACTGGTCGAGAGGTTTGTCACGACAATCCCCGGGGTCCGCCGGAGCACCACCGCCGAGGCGAGCGCGAGCGTCAGATCCTCTCCCAACGGAACGCCGCTCTCGTTAACGAGCGACAACCGGTCCACATCAGGGTCGACCGCCAAACCGATGTCCGCGTTCTCGCGGCGCACGAAGTCGGCGAGCTCACCGAGATTCTCGGCCGTGGGTTCGGGATCGCGCGGAAAGCGCCCGTCCATTTCGATGTTGATCGCCACGACCTCGCACCCGAGCGCTTCGAGAAGCTGGGGCATGATGGTGGCTCCCGCGCCGCGCACGCAGTCGAGAGCGACCTTGAATCCCCGGGCTCGGAGCGCCGGAAGATCCAACTGGGGCAACTCGAGGACGGCCTCGAGATGACGCCGTGCGGCGCCATCGTCAGTTTTCACCGTACCGAGCTCGTCCCAAGAAGCGCGGGCGGGTTCTTCCTGGAGAGCGAAATCCAGGAAGGCCGACATCGTTTCAGTATCCAGAAACGTGCCTTCCGGCGCCGCAAACTTGAGCGCGTTCCATTCCGCCGGATTGTGGCTGGCCGTGACGGCAATGCCACCTAGGGCATCCGATTTCTCCACAGCGAGCATGAGCGTCGGCGTAGACACGACGCCAAGATCCACGACGTCGCAACCGACGGACACGAGACCGGATGACGCGGCGCCCGCGAACATCGGCCCCGAGGTTCGGGAGTCCCTTCCGATGAGGAATTCGGCGGTCCGAGCGTCCCCCAGCCCCGCCGAGCGTCTTACGAAGGCCCCGAACGCCGCCGCTAATCCACACACGAGCTCGGGCGTCAACGGGTCGCCGACCCTTCCCCGAAATCCCGATACGCTCACGACGAGGCCGTCTGGAATTATCAAAGGCATGTATTCAGAAGCTTCTCGGGGACCTGTCCACGACCTGGAAGAGTAGCTGGAAGCTCCTTTCTACCACAGCTCCCAAATCCTCGTTCCGCCGACGTACAGGCCAAGCAAGAGGTTTCGTTGTGGCGTGGGCCAGAACGCAATCCCAGACGTTCTGGGTTCGCGCATACAGCGCAGGTCACCATGCCGAACCAGGCGACGGCGGCCGACGGCTCGGCCGGGTGGCTCACCAAGCCGTAAACGGCGAGGCCTTAACGAATGGCGGCGGTGATTAGAAGCAGGGGAAGCGTAATGAGGACCGCGCTTATAAGACTTTGTGTTATGCCACCAACACCCGCACCCGGTGCGCTCCCCTCTCGTAGGATGATTCTGTCCCCAGGCTGTAGCCCGAGCTCGTCCAGCGTACGGCCCTCGGCGACTGGAGCCAGGAGGTCATCTACAGACCAAAGCACATCCTGCCCTCGTTCGATCCGAATCTGACCCGGGTCGACACCGGGGCCCGGGCCACCCGCCAACATCACCGCCTCGCTCAAAGGCACGTCGGTCGGCATCATACGGAACCCCGGCTGTGCCACTCCCATTAGCGAGACGCGGATCAGAGCGCGTGCCTGTATTCTCGGCGATCGGATGAAACGACCGAGTTCCGTGCTGAGGTGTGTCTCCAACTCAGACCGCAACACCCCCTGGAGGAGAATCGGACCTAGAGTCGGCACGACGATCAGGGGCCCAACCTCGACCGTCAGGGTATCCCACTGAAGGGCCACACCCCCCTCGATGAACAGCGCGATCTGGTCGCCGGTCCGAAAATCGCCAGTCCTCAGGCGCTCCCGAATGAATCCCGCGCGTGCACGCCCCTCGTCGCGCAACACGTCGCTATAAGCGGTAGACTGGGTTACGGCGTCGTATTGGGCCAGAAGGCGTGTCAGCTCCACACGATCGCTCTCTAGGCGGGTGGGACCAAGGAGGTCCTGACCACTGCACAAGGCTGGGACAGCAAATGCAAGTGCAGCAATCATCGTCACAACTCTTGTCATCACAAATTCCCTTTAGCGGAGCCCGCAATCTGACGCCCGCAGTGACCATCCCGCAATACTCTTGCCATCCCTAGGCTTTGGCAAGATCGATCTCCCTGGCAAGACGGATGTGGCTACAGGACTCGGTGGGCCACTCCACATCCGCCTTCACGTCACCGGTGCCAATCCGTCGCAGCGTCTCCACATTTCTTGCCTTAATGCAGCAACTCGACTCCTGCGCTTCGGGCTTGAGAAGATCCGTGGACTGGCGACCGCTCTTCGTCCGGTGTAAATACAAAGTACGCAAAGACGCGGTCTTGCTCAGTGCAGCCTTCGAGGCTAGCACGCTTCATGCATGGAATTCTGCTCTGTATCGTGTAGGGGCATCTACCTTCTTCATCTGTCATCTTACTTACCATGTATGTGGGGGCCATGCGCCGACTGAAACTCTCTTGCGGGTCACAGCCCGATGGCTCCGGTGACCCTTGTTACACCCTGCGATTTCATTGCCGCGGAAACAGATTTTCTCTCGATTCGACTCGACCTCGACGGGAAGAGATCATGGCGAGCGAGCACACGCCCGAAACAGCTGACTGCGGCGGAGAACGCCCCACATGACCGATCAGGACGCCGCCCCACGTGCACCGATTGTACTTCTCGTCAACCGCCATGAGTGGACCGCACGTTCGGTGGAGAGCGTCCTCCAACCGGCAGGATTTGCTGTTGTCAAGGCCGATACCGGTCGGCAAGCGATCGAATTGGCTGTCAGGATCCGCCCCGACCTCGTCATCGTGGACCTCGAACTGTCCGACATCTCGGGTCTGGACGTCTGCCGCGCCATCAGAGCATTGCCGACGGTAGACGATGCTACTCCCTTCGTCATCGCCACGCCCGCCAGTCTCAGCAGGAAGGAGCGCCACGAGTGCTTTCGAGCGGGTATTTGGGATATCTTTTCTTCCCCGTTCGATCCGGTCGAGCTCGTAGGTAAGCTGGAGGCATTCCTCAGTGCCCGTAGGCAGGTCCAGCAAGCTTGGGAGTCCACACACAAGGATCCGGCAACCGGCCTCTATAACTCGAACGGCTTGTTCGCGAGGGCGGTGGAATTGGTTGCGGACGCACAGCGGAGCCGTCGGTGGACCGCATGCGTGGCTGTGGGGCCGAATGAAGTCCATACGGGGGTTT
>JADFMD010000067.1 GCA_022564055.1 Gemmatimonadota bacterium | reverse complement strand
CACGGGTCGCTCTCTTCAGGAGTACCTGCGGGCTGCACTCATCGGGCTGGCTGATCGACCAGATCCAGATGCGCTTCTGGCTCGGATCCGAGACCGAAAGCGGCGCACCGGAAGTAGACTCCCGGCGGAGGTGATCCTGGACCACCGCGACGCGGATCGCCGATGACACTCGTTGTCGACGCCGCTCTCGTAGTCGCGGCGCTCGTGGACAGCGGCCCGGTGGGAAGCTGGGCCGACGAGCTTCTCGGCACCGACGACCTGGCGGCGCCTCACTTGATGCCGGCGGAGGTCGCGAACATTCTGCGGCGCACAGCTCTCGCGGGGGAGATCTCCGAGGACTCGGCGTCAATGGCCCATGCGGATCTGCTGGCTATGGGCGCGGCATTGTTCCCCTATGCCCCCTTGGCCGAGCGGGCCTGGGAGCTCCGGCACAACGTCACCGCCTATGACGCGTGGTACGTCGCGCTCGCTGAGGGTCTGGACTCGGGATTGGCCACGCTCGACGTGCGGCTCAGCCTTGCTTCGGGACCGCGTTGTGCGTTTGTGACACCGACGACGTAGGGCAGTGTAGTCCCGTCCCGGTGCGGCCGCGCCTCCCCGACGACGCCTCCGCGACGACGCCTCCCCCGCGATGCCCTCAACGGTAAAACAGCTCGACAGGCCACATGGGAATCGCTGGGACGTAGGTGACCATGAGGAGCATGGCCACGAGCACGGCCACGAAATAGACGTTGACCTTGCTCACCTCCCAGATATCCGCCTTGGCCACGGAGCAGGCCGTGACCAGCACGCTGGCCACAGGCGGCGTCTGCTGCCCGATCCCCAGGTTGAGCGTGACCACGAGTCCGAAGTGCACCGGGTCGATTCCGGCGGCCAGGACCAGTGGCATCACGATCGGCACCACGAGAATGATCGCCGCGGCAGAGTGAAGGAATAGCCCGACCATCAGGAAAAACACGTTGAGAAGTGCCAGAATCGCGTAGCGGTTGTCGGTGAAGTCCATGATCCCTTGAGCGACGCGCTGTGGCACCCGGGCCTCCGTAAGAAAGTCCCCGAGCAGCGCCGACGTAGCCACGAGCAACATGACCACCGCGGTCTGCACCCCACCCTCGAGCGTGGCCTTTCGAAGAGCCCCCATGTCCAGCTCGCGGTAGATCCCCCCTCCGATGACGATGGCCGCCACCACCGCCAAGCCCGCCCCTTCAGTGGCCGTGACCCACCCGGAGAAGATGCCTCCCAGTATGATCACCGGAAGGAGCAGGGCCCACCCGGCGTCCCGCAGCGCGATGCCGACCCGCCGGAGCTCGAACGCCGACTCCACCGGAAACCCGTTCTTAAGTGCCAAGAAATAGACCACACCCATCATCATCAGCCCGCCGAGCACACCAGGAATGATGCCGGCTACGAAGAGCTCGACCACCGAGCTGCCGGACATGACGCCGTAAAGGATCATCGGGATCGACGGCGGAATGATGACGGCGAGCGTGGCCGAGGACGACGTCACCGCTGCGGCGAACGGCGTTGGGTAACCCCTGCGCTTCATGGCGGGGATGAGAATGGAGCCCAGGGCCGCCACATCGGCCACCGCGGAACCGGACATCTCCGCAAAGAAGAGAGAAGCACTCACCGTCACCATCGCGAGTCCCCCTCGGATGAATCCCACGAGCGAGCTGGCGAGATTGATCAAGCGCTTGGAGATGCCCGACGCGTTCATGATGGCCCCAGCCAAAATGAAGAGCGGGATCGCGATCAGCGCGAATTTCAAGGACCCGGAGTAGAGGACGAGCGCCGTGTTCGCGATTCCCGTCATGCCGGCGGTCACCGCCATCGCAAAGACGGCCACGACACCGAGGGAGACCGCGATGGGCACGTTGATGAGGACGAGCGCCAGGAGGGCCAGAAACATCACGAGGAGCATCATGACGCGCCCCCCGAGCCCGCGGTGGCACCTTCACCCGGCGCACCTGGGCCGCCGTCCACCGATCTTCCATCCCCGGGCTCTTGAACGCCGTCCCGCCCGTTTTCGTCATCGAGGCTCACCGGGCCGGCCCACACCTCGGGCAAGGTGACCAGCTCAGCGATGATGAACAGGATGGCACCGATCGGGATGACGGAATGAGCCAGACGTTGGGGCACCCACGGAAGGCTCACGAGCGTCTCGCCTCCGAGAATCCCGAACACTCGCCAACCCGCCCACGCGGTCACTGAGAAAAATGCCAGGACGAACACCTCTCCGAGCAGGACCAGTGGGCGACGGAAGCGGGGGGCGAGCCCATCCACCAACTTAGGGAAACCGATGTGGGCCCGGTGGAGTGCCGCCAGGGCGGCACCGTAGAAAGTGAGCCAGGCCAAAATGATGGAAGCCACCTCGTCGTACCAAACGAGTGCAGCGCCGAGCCGTCTGAAGACGACGCCAAGTACCACGACCAGCGCGAGCGCGACCATGAGACCGACGACGGCGAACTCGAGGGCCCGTTGGAGGATCTTACGGAATCGTCGACGCATTCTGGATCTCAGGCGATTACGGATGGCTCTCGGAGAGGGTCACCCCCGCCGTCGCGCTCAGCGAGCGCTATGCCCCCTCGACAAGAGCAAGCGCCTGGGCCACCAAGGCGTCCCCACCCTCTACCGTGTTCCCAAACTCCTCGAAGATGCCCGTGCTCGCCCGAATGAAGGCCTCCCGGTCCGCCTCGTTCACCTCGACACCCGCCTCGCGAAGATCCTCGAGGAAGTCGGTATCCATCTGGGCCGCGGTCTCGTGAACGAAGGACTGGGTTTCGGAGGCGATCCTTCGGAGGGTCGCCCGGACGTCCTCGGGCAGGCGACTCCAACTGGCTCCGACCGTCACATACGCAGGCGTATAGACGTGGCCGGTGAGGGAGAGATACGTCTGAACCTCCTGGAACTTGGAGGCGTAGATCTGCGCCAAGGGGTTCTCCTGTCCATCCATGACCCCGGTCTGGAGCGCCACGAAGACCTCCGAAAGGGGCATCGGGGTCGGATTCGCTCCAAAAGCCTGAAAGAGCTTCACCCTCCATATTCCCCTCGGGGTCCGGAGCTTGATCCCCGAGAGATCCGCGGGCGTGACCACCGGCCTCGTGTTGTTCGTGACGTGGCGAAAACCGTTTTCCCACACGGCCAGGATGGTATACGCTCGCTCTTCCGCCTTGGGGACCAGAACGGGCCAAACGATCTCCTCCTCGATGCGCCTCATGTGAGCCCGGTCCTGAACCAGATACGGCATCTCGAAGAGCCCGAACGCATCCACAGTGGATGACATGATGGTGGAAGGGAGAGCGAAATCGAGCGTGCCCAGCTTGAGCTTCTGAAGCATCACCTCGTCGCCGCCCAACTGGCTCGATCCGAAGACGTTGACCTGCACGCGACCCGCCAGCTCGGCATTCGCCCTTCGAGCGAACTCCTCGGCCGAGACGGCAAAGAGCGATCCAGGCGCACCCACGTGACCGAAGCTGAGCTCCACGACGCCCCCTTCCCCCGGCTCACCGGCGCAACCGCCCATGAGGAGGATGGCCAGGAGGGCGTGCCCGATGTGGCCACGAGCCCTCAGGGACCGTTCTCTCTCTCCGGTAAGCTTCCTCGCTCCCCTCATGCACATTCTCGCTCCCCTCACGCGTCTTCTCCTCCCTCTCATGCGTCTTCTCCTTCGGTAGACCAAACTGCCAGCGCCGCCTGAACGCCGCCGGGCGAATGGGGCACGCCCGCAAGCTCGAGGCCCATCTCGACACCACACAACGTGCCCGCGACCATCAGCTCGTTGATGTCCCCCAAATGCCCAATGCGGAAGACCTCTCCCTTGAGCTTTCCCAACCCACTACCCAGTGACATGTCGAAGCGCTCCAAGATGATGTTACGGAGCCCGTCGGCATCCGTCCCGTCCGGCATCTTCACGGTCGTCTGGGCCGAGCTGAACCCCGATTCTTCGAGGCAAAAGTTCTCGAGCCCCCACGCCGCCACCGCGGCCCGGGTCGCCTTCGCCAGGCGAGCGTGCCGTTTCAAGGTGTTCTCCCGCCCCTCCTCGCCAAGCATGGTGAGCGACTCGGCGAGGCCAAATAGCAGGTTCGTGGCGGGAGTGTACGGAAAGTAGCCGCTCTCGTTGGCCCTCAACATCGCGCTCCAGTCGAAGTACGAACGGGGCAGCCCGGCGGTCCGGTGAGCGTCCAGCGCTTTGGGGCTCACCGCGGCGAAGCTCAGACCAGGAGGCAGCATGAGACCCTTCTGGGAACCCGAAATGGTCACGTCGATGCCCCAATCGTCATGGAGCAGTTCCATCGCGCACAGGGACGAAACCGCGTCGACCAAAAAGAGAGCTGGATGGCCGGCTCGGTCGATGGCCGCCCGTAGGCCGGGGATGTCGCCCATCACCCCGGTGGACGTCTCGTTGTGGGTCACCAGCACCGCCTTGATCTGGTGATCCTTGTCGCCGCCGAGGTGCTCTTCGAGTACGGCGGGGTCGACCGGTCTTCTCCAGTCCCACGGCAGCACGTCTACCGTGAGCCCCAGGGAACAAGCCACCGCCCCCCAGGTCGCGCAGAAGTGGCCGTTGTCGTACCGCACGACCCGGTCACCCGGTGACAGGGTGTTTACGAGAGCCGCCTCCCACGCTCCGCTACCCGAGGCTGGATATACGAATACGTGCTCGGAGGCCCGGAAAACCTCCTTCAATCCCAGGAGGATCCGCTTGCCCAGCTCACCGAACTCGGGGCCCCGGTGGTCGATCGGGGGACGGTCCATCGCCCTCAAGATCCGGTCCGGAACGTTGGTGGGACCGGGAAGCTGGAGGAAATGTCGTCCGGACCGAAACGTCATGGGTCGGAAATCTCGGGTGAGGGTGGCTCCGTGCCCGTACCGGGGCCGGAAGGAGTACCGGGCGCGAATCGTGGTAGCTCTTGTCTATCGGGGGCGTAGCGTGTGTCGGGCGCAAATAATGGCACGGCGCTACCTTTCCCGCCATGACGAGCCGCACAGGACCCGCTTCCGATCCCTCCCTCGCCACCCGCCTCGGGAGCGAATTAGAGGGCGAAGTGCTCTTCGATGCCTTCACCCGAGGGCTCTACTCCACCGACGCCTCCATCTATCAGATCGAGCCGTTGGGTGTGGTCGTGCCGAGGACCAAGGCGGACGTGTTCCGTGCGCTGGAAATCGCGCACGAAGCTGGCGTGTCGGTGACCCCGCGAGGTGCCGGCACCTCGCAGTCCGGCCAAGCCATCGGCCAGGGGCTCGTGATGGATACCAGCAAGTACCTGACCGAAATCGGGGAGCTCGACCGCGACGCTGCGACCATTCGCGTACAGCCGGGAGTGGTCCTGGATCGCCTCAATCGCGAGCTCGAGCCCCACGGGCTCTTCTTCCCGGTGGACGTGGCCACGTCGAGCCGAGCCACGCTCGGCGGGATGGCGGCGAACAATAGCGCGGGTGCACGCTCGATCCGTTACGGGATGATGGTCGACAACGTGCGGCGCCTGAGTGGGGCGCTCGCTGACGGGACCCCCGTCAGTTTTGGCCTGGAGGTCCCGACGGGAGGCGTGGAGTCGGAGCTCGCCTCGACCCTCGCCACGCTTCGGAGGCGCGAAGACGCGGAGCTCGAACGCAGGATCCCGAAGGTCATGCGCAGGGTCGCCGGCTACAACCTCGATCGCATCTCCCCTGACGGCGCGGAGATCGTGCGCCTTCTGGTCGGCTCCGAGGGCACACTCGCGTTCTTCACTGAGCTGGAGCTCCAGCTCGCGCCCCTCCCGTCGAACACCGTTCTCGGCGTGTGTGCTTTCTCCGATCTGGGGTCCGCTCTGAACGCGGTCTGCGCGATCATGGAGCTGGACCCTTCCGCCGTCGAGCTGGTGGACGGCACACTGCTCGACCTGGCCCGCGAGATCCCGACTCTGAGTGCCGCGGTGCGGGAATTCGTGCGGGGCGATCCTCGCGCCCTGCTCATCGTCGAGTTCTCGGGACCCGACGCAGACCGGGTTTCCGGCGATCTTCGCCGGCTCGGGGAGCTGCTGGCGGACCTCGGGCATCCCGACGCCCTCACCCCTGCCGAAGCGGTGGACTTTCAGCAACGCATCTGGGCCGTGAGGAAGGCCGCCATGAACGTCGTCATGTCGATGAAGGGCGACCGGAAGCCCGTCTCCTTCATCGAGGACTGTACGGTGCCCCTCGAGCACCTCGCCGAGTACGGGGCACGCCTCGAGGAAGTGTTCCGCCGTCACGGCACGTCGGGCACCTGGTATGCGCACGCCTCGGTGGGGTGCCTACACGTTCGGCCCATCCTCAACCTCAAGCAGGACCAGGACCTGAGGGCCATGCGCGCCATCGCCGAGGAGGCGCACGAGCTGGTCCGGAGCTTCGGGGGAACACACTCCGGCGAACACGGGGACGGCCTGGTGCGATCGGAGTTCCTCGAGCCGATGTTGGGGAGCCGGCTCGTGGCCGCCTTCGGCGAGATCAAGTCGTTGTTCGATCCGTCGGGCACGCTCAACCCTGGGAAGATCGTAAATCCCTCCCGCATGGACGACCGATCCCTGATGCGCTACCACAGCGGGTACGGTCCCCTGCCCGTGACCACCGCGCTGGACTGGTCGGCCTTGGGCGGGTGGGTGGGCGCCACCGAGATGTGCAACAACAACGGGGCCTGCCGGAAGACCGACCCCGGCCTCATGTGCCCGTCCTATCGTGCCACCGGAGACGAGCGCCACACGACGCGCGGCAGAGCCAACACGCTCCGTTTGGCCCTCACGGGACAGCTCGGCCCCGACGCTCTCACCTCCCCCGAGATGTACGACACGCTCGCGCTCTGTGTGGGATGCAAAGCATGCGGGAAGGAATGCCCGACGGGCGTGGACATGGCCCGCATGAAAATCGAATTTCTCCACCACTACTACCGGCGCCACGGGCTCCCCCGTCGGGAGCGGCTCGTCGCCTGGCTTCCCCGGTACGCGCCGTGGGCGGCACGCCTCCCCGAGCTGCTGAACCTGGGCAAGCCCGAGGGCTTGTTGGCGCGTGCCGGTGAGCGGCTGGTCGGCCTCACCGCCCGCCGCGAGCGGCCTCGATGGCGGAGAGACATTTTCCGAGGTTCAGCCACGCGGGTCGGGGAGGACACGACGTCTGCCGGGTCAGCGAGATCACACCTGGCTCCTGTTGAGGATGGTGACAGGCCGGAGGTCCTTCTCTGGGTCGATACCTTCAACACCTACTTCGAGCCCGAGAACGCCCACGCGGCGCTCCGGGTCCTCGAAGCGGCAGGATACCGGGTTCACCTCCCGACCTTGTCGGGACGACCCCCCTGCTGTGGCCGCACGTTCTTGAATGCGGGTCTCGTGGACGAGGCCCGGCATGAGGCCGAACGTCTCATGAGCGCCCTCTCCCCCTGGGTGAAACGCGGAATTCCCGTCGTGGGGTTGGAGCCGTCCTGCCTCCTCACTCTCCGAGACGAGATCCCCATGCTCCTGCCCGGGGAGGAGAGCACGAAACTCGCGGAGGGGTCGCTACTCCTCGACGAGTTTCTCGTGAGCGAGGCGGAGGCGGGCCGGGCTTCGCTCGATCTCGGTCCGGTGGAAGCTCCAACCGCATTCGTTCACACCCACTGCCATCAAAAGGCTCTCGGACGGGAGGGTGCGACGGAAGCGGTGCTACGCCGGATTCCCGGTCTGGAGGTCCGCACCCTGCCCTCGGGGTGTTGCGGAATGGCCGGAGCGTTCGGCTATGAAGCCGAGCATTACGACATCTCGATGGCCATGGGCGAGCTGGATCTGCTCCCCGCGGTGCGAGACGCCGGCCCCGACTCCTGGGTGCTCGCCGCCGGCGTGAGCTGTCGGCATCAGATCGCCCACGGCGCCGGGCGTTCCGCTCTCACGCTGGCGCAGGCGTTGGAAGCCGCCCTCTCATCCACCATCGCACCGCAACGAAAAGGGCTGTAGACTCTCCTGCGATCCATCCCCACCACGGATAACTCGGGGCCGGCAACGAGACTCCCTCTCCCAATCCCGTCACTCCTGCCAGCGCAACGGGCACGATAAAGGTCGCGAGCAACATGCAGACCGCCGCTATCAAAAGGGACCACTCCCACGCGCGCGGCGCGATGACCCCATAATTCATCGGCCACAGCGCCCAGGCCCCCGCCGCCATGGAAAGGCCGATCAGCGACGGGGCCCATACCGGCCCGACCCAGACAACGGGGATGAGGAAGAGCAAATCCGGCTCGAAGAGAGACGCCGGCCAGCCCAGCAGAATCTGCAGTGCGGCATAGTACGCGACGTCCCACACGCCGAAGACGAGCGCGAAGCCGGTCAGTGTCTGCCAGCGGGAGCCGGCCGCCGCCCACGCAACGGCGAAGATCATGACGACGGTCGCGGCCTCCCGGCCGACCTCCACGCCCAGGATCCCGGCGTCCATGGGCTTCACCGGGAAGGAGAATCCCTCGGGGTAGTAAATGGCGCGAAGATAGACGACGACCGCGGCTTCGAGATAGCCCATCGCGACGGCGTAGAGGAGTAGCGCCGTCCGAGGGTGGCTGAACATCGTGGAAGTGCCTCCGGTCAAGGGGTTCGCGGGCCCACCTTCGCAGTGGGCCGCTCAATTTAGTGACGTCCCTCGGGAAATTCTAACACCCTGGCCGGGATCAGCGCGGCCTTGACCCTCGCTGGGCCGGTGCTTGCATGGAGCGGTCAGAGCCTGTCATTTGAGCTGGCTTTGTCGTGCATTGTTCCCTGAACACCCTCGTTACCAGGACTCATTCATGGCCTTCCGACTCTCGACGTACGCTTTCCTCAGCCTGTTCATCCTCGCCTGCGCCGATGGAGGCGCGCCAGGCACCAGCGACTCCGAGTCCGCGAACGGAGAGCAGGGGGAATCCGGTCCGATCAGCGGCCGATCGCACTGGACCAATGACCGGCCCATCGGCCTTGGAATGGCTGGAGTGGACGCCGCCATGCTCCAGAGCGGCCTGGACGACCCCACCCAATGGCTTCTCTACGGGGGTAACTACGCGAACTACCGGCACAGCCCGATCCAGCGGCTCACCCCCGAGGCGGTGCCGAATCTGAAGCTTGCATGGTCCTTTCCGACCGGCACCGACCGACAGTTCGAAGTCTCGCCCATCGTGTACGACGGCATCATGTACATCAGCAGCTCGTACAACCGGCTCTTTGCCCTCGACGCCGCTACCGGCGAGCTGTTTTGGAGGTACGATCATCAGCAACCCGACGACCTTCTGGTCTGTTGTGGGCCGGTGAATCGGGGCGTGGCCATCGCGGGGGACGCCGTGCTCATGGCCACACTGGACGCCAGGTTGATCGCCTTCCATCGACTTTCCGGAGAGATTCTCTGGGACATCGCGATCATCGACTATCGCGAGGGTTATGCCGCGACTGCGGCCCCCCTCATCGTGGGTGACCTCGCCATCATCGGTATAGCCGGAGGTGAATTCGGAATACGAGGGTTCTTCGACGCCTACGACGTCGCAACCGGAGAGCGGGTATGGCGCCACTACACGGTCCCCGCCGCGGGCGAGCCGGGCGTCGAGACCTGGGCGGGCGAGTCGTACCTGACCGGCGGCGCTCCCACCTGGAACGCCGGTGCCTACGACCCAGAAACGCACACCCTGTTCTGGACGACCGGGAATCCGGCGCCGGACTGGAACGGTGACGAGCGGGAGGGAGACAACCTCTACGCAGACGCGGTGATCGCTCTCGACCCCGACACCGGCGAACGGAAGTGGTTCTTCCAGTTCACTCCGCACGACGTCTGGGATTACGATGGCAACACACAGGTGTTCCTCATCGATATGATGCGGAATGGTCGAGAGGTCAAAGCCCTCGTCCAGGCCAACCGCAACGGCTACTTCTACATCCTCGATCGCACGGACGGCCGGTTCATCTCGGCCACTGCATACGTACAGACCAATTGGGCCACGATCGCGGAAGACGGCCGGCCGATCGTCAATCCCGAAGCCCTACCCTCGGAGGATCCGAGCGTCCGCGTTTGTCCCAGTCACCTCGGTGGCATGAACGGCGCGTGGACAGGAGCCTACAACCCCGGGCTGGGCCTGGCCTACATCCCGGCGGTCGAAAGCTGCGAGCTCTATCGAAAAGGGATCGTGGCCTTCATTCCGGGTCAGATGTTCCTGGGCGGAGGCTATGAGCTCATCGACGTGGAGGCTGAACGCTCATTCGGCGTGCTGGCCGCCATCGACGTCAGGACCGGCGAGACCCGGTGGCGCTACGAGGATCCCATCCCGCTGATGGCCGGCACGCTCAGCACCGAGGGTGGGGTGGTCTTCACGGGCACGCAGTCCGGCTTCGCCCTCGCCTTCAACGCGGAGACCGGTGAAGAGGTTTGGCGGCACCGCCTCGGAGGCGGGGTGCGCAGTCAGCCCATCGCTTATGAAGCCGACGGGCGGGTCTTTGTCGCCATCGGAGCGGGCAACGGAACGTTCCTCGAGTCGACAGGCGCGCCGGACATCCTCCCCGAAGGGGGCCAGTTGTTCGTGTTTGAACTTCCCTAGATGGCTCTGGTACGGCTTCTGCCATCGTGGGTGGTCCTCATGACGCTGGTAGGGTGCGCCGGACCCGATCCCGCGAGCGGTTACCTGGAGGACCCCGAGGCTCTGGCGCGTGGAGAGTCGGTTTTCACGGGCACGTGCAGTGGGTACTGCCATGGCATGAACGTCACGATCGCCGACGTGCCCAACCTGTTCGATTGCACGTGGATACACGGTGGCTCCAACCGGGACATCTACACCACGATCGCCAACGGCGTAGCCGGGACACGCATGGTCGCCTTCGGTGGCAGGCTGCCGGACGGCGACGAGGATATCTGGAAGATCATCGCGTTCTTGAAGAGCGAGGCGTCGGGCTGCTGAGCGAATCCCGTCGAGCCCTAAGTTCCCCCCGCCGCCTCTGCTAGGCCCTCGTAGACCCGCCGAGCCTCCTGGAACTGGTCCATTACGTGGTCGATCTCGGCTTGCGAACGCCAGCCGGGCCACTCCAGCGCCATCTCCGTAAGCTTGTCGACCCACCGCATGCCGTATTCAGCCGAGGCGCGGTCTCGGATGAGCGCACCGTCCACGATGATCCACACCGGGTTGGTGAACCCTTGTGCAAAACGGGCGTCCAGAGGGAAATGCTCATCGGGCTCACCCACGGCCCTCAGGTGGATCCAGCCGCTTCCGGAGATCTCCACTTCGCCCTGGAATTCAGCGCTTTGGCGGTTCTCGGAGAGCGGGACTTCGGCTACCTCCTCCCCATTGTAGACCAGGAACGCCCGCGTGAGCGGAGTGATGGATCGGACTCGAGCCGAAACCGAGACCGTCGAGGTTCCGGCGGCCAACTCCAAGGTCTCCCCGGCAATACTTCCGTTGACGCTCATCTCGACCAGCGGCCCATTGGTGACGAATGCGTGACCGTCGCGTAGCGCCCTGAGCCATCCGTCCATCGTTCGCCGGCCGTCGTCGGTACGGACGTAGGTGCGCATAGCGCCGACGGTAGCCGTCACGTGCAGGCTACTGATCGCGTCCTCACCCCCCACGGCGGTGATTCGGATGTCGTTATTCCAAGCGGCGTAAACGGGATAGAACCCGCCCGAGCCGGCGCTCGCCCATTCCACGGCGTCGATTGTCTCAAGGACCGCGTCCACGAGAAAACCCTTGGCTCCGCCGAGATTACCCTCGAGCGGGTCGGCGCTCCCAGCGAACGCGTGCACGTAACCCGTCGTCGCACCCTGCGCCTTCGCCTTTCTGAACATGTCGGTGTTGGAGGGATACAGGCTCTCGATGGCCGTACCCTCGTATCCGGTCGTGAACGGCGAGATCAGGTGGTCCTCCAGGCCCAACATGAACACGTGACCGTAAAACGGCGGCCGGTACTCCTCGCCCACGATCAGGACCCGGTCCGGCGTGGAGAGCGGATGCGCCTCACCCCCCGGAACGAAGTACTGGTAGTCGAGAATTCTGTTGTCCTTGTTGGCGATCAGCTCGTTGACGATGTCCTGATCCTCGGCGTCGGACATCATCATCATGTTCTCCAGCGTATTGTGGAGGTTGCCCCCGTAGTTGGTGTGGAGGTGTGTAGACCCGTTATGCCAGCCGTCGGCCGAAAGGTCGGCCATCCGCCGCAGCGTCACGTCGACCTCGGTGATCTCTCCTGCCCGCACCTCGACCTGCCTGCGCTCCGGGTAGAACTCGAAACCCTTCATGACCGTGAGGTCCGCCGGTCCGGGCGGAAGCTCGAGGGTGAAGCTGCCCGTCGTGTGGAACAAGTGAAACCTGCCCCGCTGAGCTATGCGGGCGTAGGCGTCGGTCGGGGTGTAGGATTTTCCGTCCGCCGCCGTCAGCGAAACACGGGCGGCCGTGAGCGCGCCGTCGGCCCGGACCGTCACCCGGAGGGTCCCCATCGGCTCCTTGAAGCGACGTTCCGTAATGTCGATTCGGCGGCGGGCGCCGCCGTACGTCTCCAGGAGCTCGAGTTGAGGCAACCCACCCTCGTTCGAGATGAACGCGATCCATTCGCCATCCGGAGACCACCGGGGGTGGAAGGCGTCGTGCTGGAAGAAGGTGAGCTTGTAGGGTTCGCCCCCCACCGTCGGCTGGACATAGAGGTTGTTGAACTGGTCGGCGGTCCCCGACGTGGAGGAATAGATGAACCGTTTGCCGTCGAGGGACACGTCGGGCCGCGTCCGGTAGAGGGTTTGCTCGGCGAGCACCGTCTGGCGCCGCGCCATGCCGTCGGCTTCCGCCGGGACACGGACCACGTTGCCCGAGCCCAAGGCCACGTCCCGGTTCGAGACCAACAACAGCTCGTTTCCGTTGGGCAGCCACGCCGGCGTGATGTGCATGTCCTGGTCGCCGAAGTAGAGGCGGGAGCGGCCGAAGTTGTTGTCCGAAGAGACGGCCACCTCCTCGCCACTCCACTGCCCGTCGCGGACGGATCGAATGTAGAGGTTGAAGTAACCGCTTGGTGCGGTGGAGACGTAGGCGACCCGGCTTCCGTCCGGGGAGAACACGGGATCCACGTAAACGAAATCGTCGTCCGTCAGGGCTGTGGTCTCCCCGGACTCCGTGTCGAGGATCTCCAGTTGGATGGTATTCCCGCCGTCATCGGCCGTGTAGATGATCCAGCGACCATCCGGCGACCAGGTCGGCATGGAGTGGTACTTGGCGCCACGGGTGAGCTCTGTGGCAACGCCCGTCACGGGGTCGATCGACCATATGGAGCCACTCATGCCGACCGCGATCGCGGTCCCATCCGGGGACCATGCCGGTGCCCATGGCGTCGAGCTCGGTGCCGGTGGAAAGTAGAAATTCTCCATGTAATTGCCCCCGTGGCGCGCCCACGGATAACTGCCGAATCTGCCGGGGGGTGGGGCGTCCAACACCGTAGAACGCTCTTGGTCCGGTGGTGTGGTCTCGACGCCACCGCACGCAGCGAGGCCCAGGACGAAAACAACAGCGGCACCTAGGATTTTACGTGTCTGCTTCATCTGGGTACCCTAGCATCGGGTGATCTGGCCGATTTCTACTGCGAAATCGGCCTCGTACGCAAAGCCTCGATGTCGGCGATCTCGCGTGGCACGTCCGAAAGACGCACGAGCCCCTCCGGCGTGAGGACGTAGTTGTCCTCGATACGCACGCCGATATTCCGATACTCGAGGGCCGCGTCCCTCGTGCGTTCGATCAGCCTACGGTTCCTCCTCGTATCGGGGAGCCCGTCGAAGACGTTTTCACGCACGTAGATCCCGGGCTCGATCGTGAACACGTCACCCGGTTGGTAGCGGTACGGCGCGACGGCACCGAAGTGCGTGGGGTCATGGACGTCGAGTCCGATGCCGTGGAAAAACCCGTGGTACACGTAGAGGTACCACTGCGGACAGGGCCCGTCGTCGCCCGGGCACAGCCCGGGTGGTGGATCGAAGGTAGCGTCGGCCGATTCGATGAGGCCCAGTCGCTCGAGCCCGGCCCAAAGCACTGCGTTGGCTGCTGCGGTAGGCACCCGGCGGGGTACCCCTGCCCTGATCACAGCCTCGGCGGCCTTCTGGGCTTCCAGCACGATTTCGTAGACCTCCCGCTGTCCAGCAGAGAATGTCGGATCGACGGGGACGGTCCGTGTGATGTCGGCGGTATACCCGTCGTAATAGGCCGCTACGTCCATGAGAATCACTTCGCCCGACATCGCTTCGCGAGTGCCCGCCGGGTAGTGGAGCACCGTCGAGTTGGGCCCGGATCCGACGATCGACGAATACCCAGGGGAATCGGCGCCCAACTTACGATACTCCGCCTCCATCACCGCCTGAATCTCATTCTCTCGAATTCCCGGACGAATGGCACGCATCGCAGCCTCATGGGCTCTGGAGGATATCTCGATGGCCGTCGTGAGGAGTGACAGCTCCGCCTCGCTCTTCTTCGCCCGCTGCTCATCGACCAGCTGGTTTATTTCCCGTACTCGTAGACCCGGCCTCCGGGTTTGTAGTCTACGGACGAAGGCCCGTCCCGCCGTCAAGGAATCGCTTGCGCTGTACTCGTTCGCCTGAAAATCGGCTACCGAATAGAGGGGGAGCCCCGTTGCGAGAAGAGAGTCGACGAAAGCCGGTAGCTCGTCGGTGTAGCGGGCGGAAAGCCCCAAGTCCCGACTCACTTTCTCTGGGGTCACGCGCTCCCCGTTATAGAGCGCGGTACGCGCATCCGGGCGTGCAAGGAAAAGGGTTGAGGTCACGCTCCCACCCCTCGTAGCCAAGACGAAGGCGGCGTCCGACTCGAGAAATCCGGTGAGGTAGCGAAAGGCGGGCAGCTGATAGAAGGGCGGCCAGTGGCGGACCGGTTCCCGGCCTCCAAAGGCGACCACGACCCCATCACCGATACGGGCAGCGAGTGCAGCACGGCGCGCAGCGTACTCCCCAATCGGTATCTGGCCCGCCACCGAGGATGCCGAAGCCAACAAGAGGACCACCGTCAAGCCACGCCATGATTTCATGATTGTTTTCTCTGTCCCCGATCGAAGTTGCTCCGTAATGGGAGCCGCCGGCTAGAACCTACCCCGCTGGTGGGTTGGCACAAACCGTCCGTCTATCGCCGAGGGGTGGGAGTTACTGGAAGGGGGTGAGCGGCATCAGGCGCCGGCCTCACGTACGCGCATCCCGGCCGGCGCGCGAAGCTCTTCTTTGACCGCCTCCACCAGCGCACCGTAATTTTCGGACTTTCGCATGTAGCGGCGTACGCCGAGCGCGTAGGCGCGTCGTAGGTGCTCAGCGTCTTCAGAGGCCGTGAACACGATGACTGGGATTTTCGCTAGGACGTCCCACTCGGACATCCACTCGAGGATCTCGATCCCGTTCATGTCCGGCAGGCCGAGGTCGAGGACGACCAGCGACGGATGGGGACACCGTTCCCAGTCGTGGTACGGCGACTGTCTGCCCAGGTAGGCCCGAGCCTCCCAGCCACTGATCACGAAATGAAGCTTCGCACGGTGCAGTCTCTTTCTGAACGCCGCCCGGATCAGAGCGGAGTGGCCGGGATCGTCCTCCACCACAAGGATGAACGGTTCGGTTGAGACGGCCATGATTCGAGCAACCTCCAGTCGCCGCCGGGGGGGAGGACGACTTGGTGTATTGGTAGCACCTTAGCCACTGATCTTATCGCCGGGCTCGGGTGGTGTGCAAGCGGGGCTTCAGGCTCTCGTGCCTAACGTGGATTCCAACTTGGGCCGCTCTGCTCGAAATGTCCGTTGCCAAAAACCTTGCCCAACTGGACACAGCGTCACCCCTCCAACTCATCCGTCAGCTTCACAAACTCCCCCCGCCCTCTCTCAGCCCA
>JADFMD010000192.1 GCA_022564055.1 Gemmatimonadota bacterium | reverse complement strand
GGGGGACCTAAGCCCCTACATCCGCGACGAAATACTGCTCCATGCCTCGACGGTCTATGGCGAAGGGGGATAAGCTCTACTTGCGGGATATCACCGGAATGCGAGACCGGCTCATCCACGACTACATGGGTGTCAACGTCGAGTCGGTCTGGAAGACCGTGCAAGTCGATCTTCCGGAGTTGCAGCGCGCCGTCTCTTCGATTCTTGGCTCAAACATGGGTTAGTGTGGGAGCCTGTGGCTACTGCCTCCCCGGTACTCGTTCACCGTCTCATCGCACGACTGAACACGGGTGGACCGGCCATGCACGTGGTGCACCTGGCCGAAGCCCTCGATCCCGCTCGCTTTCGCACACGGCTGATCACCGGGCGCATCACCGAGGACGAGGGAGACATGACCTACTACGCCCGGGAGCGCGGCGTAGAGGTCACCGAGATCGCGGGCATGTCCCGTTTGCTCTCGCCTTTGCAGGACCTCCGTTCCTTTCTGACGCTCCTTCGGATCTTTCGGCGCGAGCGGCCCACCATCGTACACACCCACACCGCCAAGGCGGGCACGGTGGGCCGGTTGGCCGCGAGGGCCGCCGGAGTCCCCGTGATCATCCACACCTTCCACGGGCACGTGCTCGGGGGTCTCTACTTCTCCCGGCTCAAGACACGGGTCTTCCTGGCGATCGAGCGCCGACTCGCGAGAGCTAGCGACCGGCTGGTCGTCCTCACGCACGATCAGGCCCGTGAGATGGCGGAGGGGCTGCGCGTCGCCCCTCCGGACCGGTTCGCCGTGATTCCGCTGGGGCTCGACCTCCAGCCGTTCGCCGACGTCGATAGACCCGCGGCCCGAACACGGCTGCGGGCGGAGCTGGGGATCGGCGAGGACATTCCTGTGGTCGGCATCGTGGGGCGCATGGTGCCGGTCAAGAATCATCCTCTGCTCTTCGACGCGATGGCGCTGCTCAGGGACCGAATGAACCCGGCGCCGCACCTGATCGTGGTGGGCGCGGGTGAGCGCGAGCACGCCCTGCGGTCCTACGTGAGCGAGAAGGGTCTGGAGCACGTCGTGCATTGGCTGGGCTGGAGGAAGGACCTTCCGCAGGTATTTCCAGCCTTCGACGTGACGGCGCTCACCTCGTTCGACGAGGGCACGCCGGTCTCGCTGATCGAGTCCTTGGCGAGTCGCACACCCGTGGTCTCGGTCGCCGTCGGGGGTGTGCCGGAGATCCTCGACGGGGGGGAGCTGGGGCGCCTTGTGGAATCCGCTTCGGACGATGAGGTTGCCGACGCGCTCGAGAGCGTTTTGGTGTCTCCGCCCTCCCAGGAGGATGGGGAACGGGCGCAGGGGCTGGTATTGGAGCGTTTTTCGATCGGGCGGCTGGCGCGGGACGTCGAGCGTTTGTACGCGGATGCGCTGAAGAGGGCCGGCGTCGTTCCGCCCGTGCTCCAGGTACCCGAAGACGCGCCGCCTCTCACTCCTGAGATCGTGGAAGGCGCGTTGGAGGACGATTGATCCGCGGGACAGAGGATCCCGGTGACTTGCGTCCCCGCCGTGAAGGTGTATAATCGCTCACGGTATGGGCGAATATCGCCCACGACATGGGCGTTTTGCGGATTACAGATGAAGCCTCATGCTCTCATTTTTGCCACGTACAGCTGAAGCCCTCGTCGAGCGGGCGCTGGCGACGATGCCCGTTGTAGTGCTCATGGGTGCTCGACAGACGGGAAAGAGCACGCTGGCGCGCATACCGCCCCGAGCGGACCGCCGCTCGTACGTCACGCTCGATGACTTCGACGTGCTCGAGCAGGCCCGCACGTCGCCCTCCGATCTCGTTCGCAGAGCGCCGCTGCTCACCCTGGACGAAGTCCAACGGGAGCCCGCCGTCCTCTTGGCCGTAAAGGCGGCTGTAGATGAGGACCGTCCAAGATGTCCAGGGCGGTTCCTGCTGACTGGCTCGGCCAACCTGCTGCTCATGGCGGGCGTCTCGGAGACCCTCGCCGGTCGAGCGACGTACGTTCCGCTCTGGCCGCTCACTCGCCGCGAGCAGTTGGGGTTGGGCACGGCGGGCATCTGGTCGGAGCTTCTGGCGACGAGCCCCGAGCACTGGCTCGATCTCGTAGGCTCACAGGCGGCGCCCTACGAGGATTGGTCGGCCCTCGCCCTTCGAGGCGGATACCCGACCCCGGCGGTGGAACTGGAGGACCGGGCCGGTCGAGAGCTCTGGTACGACGGGTACGTCCGCACCTACCTGGAGAGGGATCTCCAGATGTTGGCCTCTGTGGACAACCTCGTCGATTTCCGCCGCCTCATGCGCGCGGCGTGTCTCCGGCTCGGTGGCTTGCTCAACCAGACCGACCTCGCCCGCGACGTCGGACTCCCGAGGCAGACTGCCTCCCGGTACCTGAGCCTGCTCGAGACGTCGTATCAGTTGATCCGTCTCGAGCCCTACTCGGTCAACCGGACCAAGCGGCTGGCCAAGACGCCCAAGCTCTATTGGAGCGACACGGGACTCGCGGCCCATTTGGCCGGGGTCACGGAGCTCACGGGATCGTACCTGGAGAACCTCGTCCTTGGCGATCTCACCGCCTGGCGTGACGCGAGCGAGGCCCGCGCCGAAATCCTGTTCTGGCGCACCCACTCCGGTGAAGAGGTGGATTTCCTGATCGAGGTGGGCGGGCGCCTGCTGCCCATCGAGGTGAAGGCGGCCGGACGCGTCACACCACGCGACGCCCGCCACCTCCAGACCTTCCGAGCGGAATACGGCGAGGCAGTGCTGGGCGGGCTCGTTCTGTACGGTGGTGAGAAAGTTTTCTGGTTGGCAGAAGGCATCCTGGCGGTGCCCTGGTGGAAGGTGATCTGACGGGCGACCCGGGGTGCCTTGTGCGATCTGCTCGATGCGATGAGGTTGCGGCGCACGGAAGCGGCCCGGTGTCGGGTTTTCAAGTAAATAGTGTGGGAATCATGAACGATACTGAGGGCCTGCGAGGGGACCCTGCATGACCCGCCTGGATGATCTGGCCAGGATCCGCGAAGCGATCATGGCCGCCGCGGATGAGATTCGGCAGTTCACGCCGGGCGATGTCGAGTTCGAGATCAAGAGTGAGCGGGGCGATCCCCTGACCGCGGCCGATACCGCTGCGGATCGCGTACTCCGGGAGATGCTCCCCACCCGAGGCGAGGGATGGCTCTCGGAGGAGACGACCGACGATCCCGTTCGTCTCGGGTGCCGGCGGGTCTGGGTGGTGGATCCGATCGACGGGACGCGGGAATTCATCGACGGAATCCCCGAGTGGTGTATTTCCGTGGGCCTGGTCGAGGACGGCCTCCCGGTCGCGGGGGGGATCTACAACCCCGTCACCGACGAGCTGGTGATAGGCTCGCTGGAGACGGGAGTGGAATACCAGGGCCGCCCCTCATCCGTCACCGGGCTCCCCGATCTCGACGGCGCTGTGATCCTGGCCAGCCGGAGCGAGATCCGAAGGGGGGAGTGGGACGGGCTCGACGAGGCGCCGTGCGAGGTACGCCCGTGCGGATCCGTCGCCTTCAAGATGGCGCTCGTCGCGGCGGGACAGGCGGACGGCACCTGGACGCTGGTCCCGAAGAGTGAGTGGGACGTGGCCGCCGGTACCGCGCTGGTCCGGGCCGCGGGCGGATGCGTGATCCACGCCGACGGGACGGAGCCCGCGTTCAATCAGCCGGTTCCGCGGTATCCGAACCTGTTGGCCGCCGGGACGGGGGTGCTCGACGATTTCCGCGGGAATTGGATGAACGCCTCCGCTCGATGAGCCTCTCTTGAGGATCTGGCTGTGAGGATTCTGGTCACCGGTGCCGCGGGTCTGTTGGGGAATGCCGTCGTGCGGGTCGCCGGGGAGAGAGACCACGACGTTCGGGCTCTTGCCCGATCCGCCCTCGACGTTACGGACGCTGGGGAGGTGGAACGGCGCTTGAGGGCCGAAAAACCCGAAGTCGTGGTCCACTGTGCCGCCTACACAGCGGTGGACCGAGCCGAGGAAGAGGTGGATCAGGCCATGACCGTCAACCGTGACGGCACACGGAACGTGGCGATGGCCGCGGCCCAGATGGGCGCAACGGTCCTATATCCCAGCACCGACTTCGTATTCAACGGCCGGACGGACACTCCCTACCGTCCCGACCACGAAACGAGTCCCCTGAACGCCTACGGCATGAGTAAGTTGGCCGGCGAACAGGTACTCGCGGTGTCGGGGTGCAATTGGGTGGTGGTTCGGACGAGTTGGCTATACGGGTCCGGAGGCTGGGATTTCGTGGACGTCGTCCTG
>JADFMD010000191.1 GCA_022564055.1 Gemmatimonadota bacterium | reverse complement strand
CTTCAGCAGTCCGGGGAGGGATTCTTCCATCCGGGGGATCGAAAATGAGTGAGGTTCGCAGACCGGTTGCGAGAGTGGCCTGACTCCGGTCGAGTCCGAATTGAGTGAAGTCATAGTGCACGTCCGCCGTCGTGCCCGGAACGGTCTGAGCGCTTTCCCGCTCCAACGCACGCGCTTCAATTGCAGCAACTTCTTCCGCCGTGTAGAACTCGCCGGTCACGCCATCGCGCCGCTGCAATGGCGTATAGGTTGCGTTGGTCCAGAACCCCTCGAAATCCGGTTGCCCGTCCGGTGTGCGGGGCACGGTGTAGCCATCGGCCGGACTCGGGTTCGGCACCTGCGCGCCCACCAGGTTGGCCGTCAGTAAAGAGGCTGCGATCACGGCGGCGGTAATACTGCCTGAATTGAGAAATCGATGATTCGTATGCATTCTCTTGTGCACTGGGTTACCGCTCCGGAGTAATCGGCTGTTTGCGGAGGTGGCCGTAGATCAGGTCTTCCACAAACTCCACGCATCTGAATTCTAATATTTCTGCATTCGGTTCGACCCGGCGATAGAGGGGCATGCTCATGGTCCAGGGTCGAGTGAACACGTTCGTATCTTCGATCGTTACTTCATACAGCAGTATGTCCGCGCTTCGCGGCGTGAATCGTTCGATCACATGCAGGGCGTCGCTATGGAAGTTTCCGGCCCGATCGAACCAAGTCCGACCATTGAAGCCCCTGGTATCGACAACCAGCGATTCTCCGTCCCAACTCCCGTTCGACCAACCCATCCAAGTGGGGGCGGGCGGCAGGGTGTGGTTCTCCATGTAGATGGTCCGGACCGCGCCAGCGTACTCATGGACTATCATGATGTGCTGGCTGCTCTGAATGATCTGAAAGGGAAAGGGCATATAGGTGGCGCGCGGCACGCCGGGTAGATAGCACTTGATCTCAGGGTCCAGTTCCAGGCGCCTGGCAAAATTCTCGTCCCTTTGTGCACGCGCCTCTGGCCGGTACGGAATCGAGCCACCGTCGACGATACCAAGCCCCGCGGGTATTGCGGCAATGGCACCGAGTTCGCGGACCATACCGGGGCCTGCAGCATGGGGCTCAATGTCCCAATTAGCGGTGTTGATGGACTGCCAGATGCCGTTCAGGTCGGGATGGCCGTCGCCGGTCCGCGGCGCCCGGTAGTCCGTCGTCTGCGCTGTTGCAATGGTCGCTCCCAACAACAGACCGACCGCGATGACAGCCGTCGCAGTGGCCCATCTTCCAGACCGGTCTTGCATCCCTGATCTCCTCTGGAAACTCGCGGTGTACCTGTCGAGCATAATCCCTGCAAATATGGGCGATGTCAATGCATCTGGCGCGCCGGATTGCCCCTGGCCGTAGTTCTTCCCACCCTCAGGAAGCCCTACCTCAACCTGGAGGAACCATGTCCGGAAAATCCATACGGCAGGCGGCCACGGCGGTCGGTGTGATCCTTTCCCTGTTGTTCGTTGGGATGGAACTGCGACAGAACACGCTCTCGGTCAGGGCGACAGCGCTCAACGACCTCGCTACGGGATCCCGTGACTGGACAATGGCGATCGCTTCGAGCCCGGAACTGGCTGCCTCCATGGTCGACTGGCTCGTGGGACAGGATCTGGAGTCAACCGAAAGGCTTATGGCGATCAGCACGGTCATCGCCTTGCTCCGAAACGTGGAGAATGTGTTTCTCCAAGTGCAGGCCGGAGCCGTCGACGAAAGTGCGCTTTTCAGTTACGGATTTAGCGGAACCGGTGGCCCTTTCGACTCCCCTTTCTTCGCCGAGTATTGGGCCGGAACGAAGGGCAACTACAACCCAGACTTCGTGCTCGCGTTCGAAGCGGAGCGCGGGCTCGTCAACTGATCAACCCCGGCCGCACTCAAGCGGAGCAGCGAGCAAGACTCAAGCACAGGCGTTGCTCAAGAAACCAAGCGCTTCCTAACGAATAATTATACCGCGGATCCTTTGGAAATCTCAAAGTAGATCCGCTGCCTGGATGGCAACCTAGGAGAGACCACTCGGGCTCGAAAGACCTAGTGAACCCGCCGTTTGCGGCTTCCTTACCTTCGGGTTTGGACTGCGCCAGAGACGTGTTGATTTCGTCGGCAGGGCGGTTGGTGGGTGGCAGCCTAAAGCTCCCCGCCGTCGGGTCGATCAAGTGGGCCGCACCCTTTAGCTGGTCACGTATTGGTCGATCGCTTCGCGGATCGACTTGTGGATCCAGGCCCGCTTCTTGTCATCCGCCTCGAGGAGTGTGGCACGGAAGCCGTGGTGGGCGCACTGAAACCCGCTCAGGGGGACCACCACGATGCCGGTGGCCGCCATGAGGTAGTAGACGAAGCGCTTATCGGGCTCTACGCCCTTCGTCATCCGCTCCACGGCTTCTCTGATCTTGGGATTCTCGATCGGAAGGGACTGGCTGTCGTCGAGGAGTCCGTCCTTGAACATGATCGTGTAGTAGAAGGCGCCGCCGGGCTTGTTCGCGATGATGTGCTCGCAACCGGCGAAGACCTCGCTCGTCTCGTCGGCTCTTTGGGAAAACTGCTTGGCCCGCGCGTCCAGGTGCTCGGGGTAACGTGGGTCTCCCATGATTCGCGGGATCGACATCTGAGGGAGCGTCGTGGAGGATACCTCCAGGCGTTTTGCGGCGAGCAGGCTGTCCACGTAATGAGCGAAATTGCTGTCCTTGTCCTTGTTGAGGATCTCCAGCCAGCCACAGCGCGCACCAGGCCACGGGAATTCCTTGCTGACTCCCCGCATGGCGATGCCGGGCACGTCTCCGATCCATTCGCTCATGTGCAGCCGGCCCGTGCCGTTGTAGACGATGTTCGCGTAGATTTCGTCCGCGATCAGAAACACGTCGTATTCATGGGCGATGGCGGCGATTTTCTCCACGATCTCGCGAGGGTACACCGCGCCGGTCGGGTTGTCCGGGGTAAGCAGTAGAATGCCGGCGATGGAATCGTTGTATTGGACGTTTCTTCGGATGTCATCCACATCCGGCATCCACCCGTTGTAGGGGTCCAGGTCGTAGGTGACGTGACTGTACCCGGAGTGGGCGGCCTCCGCCGAGGAGTGCGTGCTGTACGCCGGCGAGGGGCCGAGGATGCGGGCCTCACGGTTGAGGAATCCGTACACCTTCGCCACGGCGTCGCCGAGGCCGTTGAAGAACATGATCTCGTCCGGGGAAACCCGGACGCCGTCTCGCCGGTTGACCTCCTCCGAAAGGAACTCGCGGGTCTCGGGCACGCCCTGCGTATCGCAGTAGGCCCAGGACGGCGCCTCGTCCACGAGGTCGGAGATCGTGTCACGGATCCACGGCGGGGGGATCTCTCCCTTCTGCACCGGATCTCCGATGTTCTCCCACGTGAGCTCGACGCCCAGACGTTCGAGCTCATGGGCGACGGTCGTGATCTCCCGGATCTCGTACTTGAGGTTCGCCGCGCCGACGTGAAGGAGGTTTCTACGCATGGTTCGTCTCAGGGTGGGTCGAGCGAGTCAGCGCAGCGCCTCTTCGAGCGCCGTGGCCGCGTCCGTCGAGGCGTCGCGGTATTTTACGATGATCGGTGCGTATAAGTGGATGTTGTGTTCGTGGGCGAACGACCCCGACGCCTCGCGCGTGCCAGGCACGACGACCGCCCCTTCCGGGATCGTGAGGGGGCGTCCGGGCGCGGCGCGGTAGGTCTCCCCCCGTACCAGGTCGTAGACCGTGGTCGATGAGGTGAGTTGGACGCCCGGCGCCAGTACGGCTCGCTCACCGACCAGCGTCCCTTCGAATACCCCCACGTTACCGCCGATCATCGCGTCGTCCTCCACGATCACCGGGCGGAGTCCCACCGGCTCCAGGACGCCACCCAGCTGGGCTCCCGCGCTCAGATGCACACGCTCCCCCACCTGGGCACACGATCCTACCAGGGCGTGGGAATCGATCATGGTGCCCTGGCCCACATACGCCCCCACGTTCACGAACGCGGGGGGCATGATGATCACGTTCCTGCCCAGAAAGGCACCGGCCCGGACCGACGTACCGCCTGGAACGAGGCGGATGTTCTCTTCGACGCCGCGGGTTTCGCGCAGGGGCAAGGTGTCTTTATCGAAGAAGGGAGCCGGTTCGCCCGAAACCTCGCGGACCTGGCCAATCCGGAACGCGAGAAGAATTCCGGTCTTGACCCACTCGACGGCCTGCCATTCATCGTCGACCCTTCGCGCGGCGCGCACGGCGCCGCGCGTGAGGGCGTCCATGAGGGCGGAGACGGCGGCGCGTGCCTCATCCGGGTCCGT
>JADFMD010000190.1 GCA_022564055.1 Gemmatimonadota bacterium | reverse complement strand
ATCCAGGTCGATAAGCTGGCGCAGATTTTAAAGCGAGGAATGACCTGCGGAACCGAGGGTTCGACGCAGAATCCCGCTGGGGGAAGGTAGTGGAAGCGAGGGTCGGGCGTCAGCCCGGTCGGCGCGCGCGCCCTGCGCTCAAGCTGAGCGGCTCGCTCGCTACTAACCTCCCAAACAGCCTGCCGCCGGGCTTCAGGGCTCCCTGCGCCTCAATAACGAAACCGGAGAGATCGAAGATGGACCGCTCGCTGGATATTTTCGTGGTCCTTCTGCCGATTCGATCACGAACGCGGCGAGTGCCACCCAACGGATGGGAGACGGCTTTAGTTCTTCGAGGAGCTCGTCGGCAGTCGTGCGCCTAAACGCCCCCTTGTGTCCCTTCTTTGCTTCGTGGTACGCCGCCACAGCACGCCGGACGACGAGTTGCTCATCACGCGTCAAGTCCATGACGGTAATGTAACGGTACTCCCCCCTTGCCGACGCGGACAGCTACGAGAGTCGAGCTCACGGCCTCATGCCAGCGGCATGAGAAGGGATGGAAACGAACGGGCCGACGGTACGAAAGCCGGAAGCCCAGATATCTCCTAGACTCCCGCCAGTGCCCCGCCAGGGACTCGAACCCCGAACCTACTGATTAAGAGTCTTTGGACACCACATGCGCTGAGTATCCCTGAGGTCGTGCAAGTTGAGCTGAGTTTGGGGTCCCATGGTGGGGTAGCCTTTGAAGTGCTGTAGGCAGTGGCGGGCCTGAGCCAGCTCTAAGCGCCCTAATAGACACCGGGCGTTCGCAGACCTTTCCCTCCCTACCTCCATCATCGCCCGCTGGGCTGGGCCTTCACCTCAGCGGAATTCTTGGAACGGGACGGGGTCCCAAACACTGTTTTCGAGGCGCGGGTCAATTCCCCCCCCATCCGCTCCCGCAGTTGGAGAGGGCAACCCATTGTCACCAAGGTAGTCCCTCCAGCAGCACTATATCGGCGTCCGTTTCCAGCAGAGCCGCGAAAATGTACTTCCCGTCTCTTGTCCACGAGACCTGGCGGCCGATTGTGACAGAGCGCTGCTCGAAGTCTGTTATTCGGTGGAGCGTACCGTCTTCGGTGGAAATGAGAAACAGGTTGGTGGTCCCACGGTCCTTGAGCGGCGCGGCCAGCCAACGGTCATCCGGCGACAGAGCATACAGGTGGGGCCACAGCGGAATCCGCGATTGAAGGTCCACCCTCAACGCCCGAGGGGTCCCGGTCTCGATAGGCGTTGCCGTCCACACCTCCCCTTGCCGGGCTTCGCTCGGGCTGAAGTAGCCCGTCACTCCGTCCGAGGCGACGGCCAGGCCGGACACCCCACATTGCACCGGAACCACTTCTCCGCTGTCGACATGAATCTTACGCGTGCAAGACGACGTTGTCATCGAGGCTCCGGTAGCTGTGTAATAGATCCACGCACCGTCGTGAGACCAGCTCGCGCCGCCAACCATCTTGTCGACCAACAGGCGGTTATCGGTCCCGTCGGGATTGATCAGCCACTCCTCGTTGCCGCCTCCATCACCCTCACGGCTCCTCCAGTAGACGATGAGGTCCTCCGTTGGGGACCACTGCGCGATACCGATCGTTACCGACGGATCCCGTTCGAACGTGATTTGCCGCGGGGGTTGAGTTCTGTCCACGCGAGCGACCCAGACGTTGGCATGCCCACCGTTGTCGGAGAGGTACACCACCTCTTCACCATTCGGGCTGACGGATGGCGTCTGCACCTGCCCCGTCTGCCGCGTGATACGCTCCGCGTTCCTTACGTTCTCCAGTGGAGATCCGTCTACCGGGAATCGGTAGATATCGGACTCCAAGCCCACTCGGCTGGCGACCATTCTACCGTCCGGCGCGATATCAGGTTCGACGTAGGAAGAATATCCCGCGCCACCCAGCTGGAGCGGGACATCGCGAAGACTTCCGAACTTCACGGTCCTAAGACTGAAGATGGGCGGGTAGGGCAGCGTGCTTCCTTTGGAGGAGGAATACACCAGGCCTGAGCTATCGGGTAACCATGCAAGTCCCCGAAACTGCGCTCCCTCCACAACAGTTTCGGGATCCCCGCCGGCAGCGACCTCCATCACTTGGATCTCGGAGTTGTTAAGGCTAGTCTGGACCTGAAAGGCGATGAATCGGTCATCCGGGGACCACCTCGGTGAGCCGTATGCTCTCCTCCTGGCAACCGGTGCACGGTCTCCGTCCCACCACCATCTCGTTGGAATAGGACCAGGTCCACTCCAGCGGTATCCGCCCGAAACGTGGCGATCCTCTGACCCGAGTGACTAACGTCTGCTTCGCCCTCGGCAGGTCCGAGCGGCCTCGCTGGCCTCGAACTCGAGATTAGGAACTCCCAAAGAGACCCTGATTCCCCCTCTTCGTCTGGGTGGCGAAAGTAGATGAGCGTGTTTTCGTCAGCCCAGCGCGGAAAGGAGTGATCGTATTCCTCGACGGTGACTTGCCTCGGCTCACCGGTCGCCATCGGCTTGACGAAGACCTGTCGTCTCCCGCCCGCGCCCGCCCGATGAAGGCCACGTGTTGCCCGTCCGGGGACACGGCCGGCGTCTCCTCCATGCCGTACATCTCCGTAAGGCGCAGCAGACGGGTCCCCTCAGGTGCCGAACCAGATGACCATCCCATCCAGATTCTGCCAACGACAAGGCCGACGATGAGGGACGCGAGAATCGGCACGGAGCGCCACGCTCGGCGTTTCCTTCCTGGGGCTCTGGCGTGTTCGGCCTGGGCCCGCACCACGTCGAAGTGCGGATCGGCCAGCGCCGTATTGAACGCGCTCGCACTCTCGAAACGATCAGCCGGTAGCTTCTCCAAGGCCCGGGCCAGAACGGCTTCGACGTTCGAAGGCACCGTTCTGCGGATCGTCGTGATTAGTGCCGGGTCACTGGTGAGGACTTTGACCAGGACGGCCTGAGGCGTGGGAGCAGCGAAGGGTCGCTGCCCGGCTAGCATTTCGTAGAGAACACAGCCCAGAGCATAGATATCCGTCGTGGGGCCAAGCTGGCCGTCTCCGGTTACCTGCTCGGGGCTCATGTAGTGCGGGGTGCCCAGGCTCAATCCCGTTTCGGTAAGCCTCCCCCGACCTGCCGCCCCCACTGCGAGTGCGATCCCGAAGTCCGAGATCACCGGCTTGCCATCTTGAAGCAGGATGTTCGCCGGTTTGATGTCCCGGTGAATAACGCCCTGGCGATGAGCGTAGTCGAGGGCTTCAGCTACGTCCGAGGCGATCCGGACAGCGTCATCCACCGGAAGCTGATGCTCTCGGTCCAGCCGATCCCTGAGTGTCTCCCCCTCGACGTAGGGCATGACGTAGAACAGGAAGCCGTCGGCTTCTCCTGAATCGAACAAGGGGAGAATGTGCGGATGCTGCAGGTTCGCCGTGGTCTTGATCTCGGCCAGGAAGCGATCCGCCCCGACGACAGCAGCGAGTTCGGACTTGAGTACCTTGAGCGCGACCTTGCGGTCGTGCTTTAGGTCCTCGGCCAGGTAGACATTAGCCATGCCGCCCTCGCCGAGCTCACGCTCGATCGAGTAGCGGCCTTCCAGGGCTGCGTTCAGGCGGGTGATCGGATCGTCTGACATGGCCCCAACATGGGCCGAGAACGCCCCCCGTGCCACGAGTTCCCCTGACCTCCCCGGAGTTTGGGGTCCCATGGGTCATGCGACACCGGTTGTCCAGTGCTCGGCGAGGCGGGTCATGCGACGAGAAGCTCGCGTGCAGGACCCTTGGGCACGATGACCCTTCTCGGGATGGGTGACTCAGCCCTCCAGGTCGTCCTCTCGACGATAGCGATCTTCCATTTGGAAAAGCACCCGGCGTATCGCGTCGAGTTCAGAAA
Organism: Gemmatimonadota bacterium; assembly: GCA_022564055.1. GTDB lineage: Bacteria > Gemmatimonadota > Gemmatimonadetes > Longimicrobiales > Gaopeijiaceae > UBA822. The sequence continues at coordinate 452 of JADFMD010000190.1, read as the reverse complement.
TGCTCAGATCGGCCAGCACGCGCTCGTCAAGCAGGGCCCGCACGCGCGAAGCTTCGGTCTCGGTTCCGGGAAACTGGCACCCGTACCGGTCCAGCCAGTCTATCAGCGTTGCCCGGTCGTCGGTCGGCGCTTCACGATACTCGGCCTTCAGGTATTGCAGAATGCGGAGTCCGTCGAGCCGCTCGTGGCAGGCGCGGACAAATCGATCCAGTGTCGGGTGGTTGTCGCGCAGCGGTTGCCATAGAGCGTCGGTACCGATCTTGTCCCGCAGGAATTCGTCAAGCGGCGTTTCGATCGGTCCGGCAAACAGTTCGGGGAAGGCCCTGGTGGTGCGGCTGATCCGGTCGAAGAGTTCCGGAGCATAGAGTGGATAGCGGTCGGAGTATTCGCCTTCGCAGGCGGCGACGATGGCTTGACCGGTCCCGACGGGAACGCGCCAGGACTTGCGGGTC
>JADFMD010000066.1 GCA_022564055.1 Gemmatimonadota bacterium | reverse complement strand
CCATAACGCCCGGCGAACGATCCGTGGTTCACCTGAAGGTATGCACCGGCGCGACGCCACGCCCCCGCCAAATTCACGTTCTGCCTGATTCCCGCATAGCGCTCGGGATGCGCGAGGATCGGACGGTACCCTGCGTCGGCAATCCGCTCGATTACCTGCTCGGTCCCGGGAGGTATCTGAAGGCGGGGCCATTCAACGAGGACGAAGGAGGTGCCGGCGAGGCGAAGGCGGGTATCGGAAAAATCCGGGTCCGGAACGTCGAGCATCACCTCATGTCCCCGAAGCAGCTCGATGTCGGGGAAATGCTCCCCTACCTGCTCGGCCAACTCCCGCCAGGACTCGTCAACCTCATCTAACCACGTCCCGAGCAGTGCCGAATCACGTGTGAGACTCGCGTTCAAATGTGGGGTCGTGACGATTTGCCCGATCCCAGCTGCCACCATCCGCTCGACGGATTCGAGGGACTCTTCCAGCGACCGGGCCCCATCGTCGACCCCCGGTATGAGATGACTGTGAAGGTCCGCCACACGAGCTTGCCCGGTCGAACTCACGCCACCGCCCCTCCTCCCGACACCCGCAAAAGGATCTCCCGAAGCGTGCCTCGAACATCGGCCTCCTCGGACGCGGCCTCGCAGCCGTAGGTGATGAGCGCGTCGGCGGCGAGGAGCCGATAGGCCGCCTCCCGATCCCGGCCGGGCGTCGCCACAGCCTCATCGAGATGAGCCAGACCCCGCGCGACGAGGAATCCCGCCACCGAAGCTACTCCGCCATCGAGGTCCGTGTGATCCTCCGGAAATCTCCACCAAGCCTTCAACTCGTCCGGAGCGGGAGGGGTGCGAGTGGCGAGCCAAGCGATTGGCGAAAGCATCAGCTCCCGGCTTCACGAGTGAGCCTCTCCACAACCTCCCGCCCCAATCGGAGCGCCTCATCGATGCGATCAGGGTCCTCGACCCCCGCCTGGGCCATATGGGGCCGTCCACCGCCCCGGCCTCCTACCACTGCGGCGATCTCACGTACGACAGCGTCAGCGCGGACGCCCCGCCCGATCAAGTCGTCGGTGACGAAGGCAAAAAGTGTATGTTTTCCCTCGGGCATATCGGCCGACACCACCGCTACACCACTCCTTTCCTCCGCTAGGAAGGTGTCGCCCCACTTTCGAGCATCGTCGGCGTTACGGGCCCGAAGGCGTATCGCCTTGTACTCGGTGGTGATGTCATCGATCGAGATCGCATCCTGCAGGACGACACTCTCGCCGGCCCCTCCACCACTCCGAAGATCATCCAGAAGCCCCTCCAGGTCCTTTATTTCGGCGAGCAGGTGTTCGGCTCGGGCAGCAGCGTTTTCCGGAGATGTTTCGAGAACCGCGGCAACCTCGTCCAGCCGACCGGCCCGCCGCTCTAAATCTTGGAGGGCCCGGCGGCCCGTGAGGCCCTCGACGCGGCGCACACCGGCGGCCACGCCCGTTTCACTCGTGATCTTGAAAAGGCCGATCTCCCCGGTATGCGTAACGTGGGTCCCGCCGCAAAGCTCCATGCTGACCCCGGGAATCTCGACGACTCGAACGACGTCGTCGTACTTCTCCCCAAACAGCGCCATCGCCCCATCGCGAACGGCCTCGTCATAGGGGTGCTGCCCGATCGTGAGCGCATGATCCTCCCAGATGCCCTCTCTCACCATCTCTTCTACCGCCCGTCTCTCATCCTCGGTCATCGGCGAGGTGTGCGAAAAATCAAACCTCAACCGATCGGAGGTCACGAGAGAGCCGCGCTGCGCTACGTGAGTGCCCAGAACCCTCCGAAGTGCGGCGTGCAGGAGATGGGTGGCGGTGTGGTTCCGCTGCGTGTCTCGCCGCGAGCTCGGATCCACCAAGGCCCGAACTTTGAGCGGCGCCTCGGGACGTGCGGGAAAGGCTCCCTCCGGAGCCGTTCCGAGCAGCGCAACTCGATCGCCGACTCTGGCGACGTCCCGAATTTCGCTCGACCAACCATCTCCCTCCACAAGGCCGGTGTCGGAAACCTGCCCTCCCCCTTCGACGTAAAACGGATTGTCGGCGAGCTGGAGAGCCAGACCATCCTCCGAGACCCGCACAGCCAATACGACGGTCGCGGACTCGAGTTGATCGTAGCCGGTGAAGCGCTGCTCACCCTTCGCCTGGAGGGTCTGCCATCCCTCCACGAGATCCTCCCTCGAGAGCTTGAGGTCGGACTGGGCCCGGTCCGCGCGGCTGCGCTCCCGCTGCTCCTCCAAGGCGTTTTCGAATCCTATTACGTCGACCCTGTAGCCCCTTTCCTCCGCCATGAGCTCGGTGAGGTCCAGTGGAAAGCCGAACGTGTCGTACAATTTGAACGCATCGGCCCCCGAGATCACCGCCTTGCGCTTCCCCTGAGCGCCGGATGCCGGCGCCAACTCGTCGAAGCGGGCCATTCCACCCTCGATCGTTGAGAGAAACCGGTCTTCCTCCGCACGCGTGGTGCTCAGGAGATGCTCGCGACTCTCCTCCAGCTCGGGATACGCCTCGCTCATGGTTTCGATTACCGCAGCGACTACCTCGACGAGCGTCGGCTCGCGGCGGCCCAGGAGCCATGCATGCCGCACCGCCCTTCTCAAAATACGCCGTAGCACGTACCCCCGGCCGGCGTTAGACGGAAAAACCCCATCCGCCAGCAGAAACGCCACGGCGCGAGCATGATCCGCCAGAACACGGTAACCCACGCCTTCCTCCGTCTCTGCGTCGTACGGGCGCCCCAAAGTTTGGGATACGGCGTCAAGCAGCGGTGAGAACGCATCCGTGTCGTAGTTCGAGTCCGCCCCCTGGACCACCGCGGCGAGACGTTCAAGACCAGCCCCGGTATCAATGGAGGGAGCGGGTAACGGGTGAAGTGTGCCCTCTTCGTCGCGGTTGAACTGCATAAAAACCAGATTCCACAGTTCGATGAGGATTCCGCGCTCTCCGAGATCGACAAATTCCTCGAGAGTGAGGGTTCCCTTTCGCTCCTCGGCCGACCGCAGATCGTAGTGTAGCTCGGAGCACGGGCCACACGGTCCGGTATCGGCCATCTGCCAAAAGTTGTCCTTGTCGCCGAGCCGGAAAATCCGCTCCGGCGGGAGTTTCACCACCTCCTGCCACAGATCGAACGCGTCGTCGTCGGAGTCGTGGATCGAAACGAGGAGACGATCGGGGTCCAGACCCAGCTCGTCCGTCAGAAATTCCCAAGCGTAGGCGATCGCGTCGCGCTTGAAGTAGTCCCCAAACGAAAAATTGCCCAGCATTTCGAAGAAGGTGTGGTGCCTGGCGGTTCTCCCGACCTCCTCGAGATCGTTGTGCTTCCCACCGGCCCGAACGCACTTCTGAGAGGTGGCCGCTCGCTTGAACGGAAGCTCTTCAATTCCCAAGAAGACGCCCTTGAACTGAACCATACCTGCGTTCGTGAAAAGCAGCGTGGGATCGTTCTTGGGAACGAGGGACGAGCTCGCCTCCACGGAGTGCCCTCGTGCACGGAAGAACTCGAGGAAACTCGTTCGGATTTCAGCTGTGGTCATGATGCCTGCCGTTGGGCGCCCATTGGCGCCAATTATAACGACTTAGCTGGCTCGACCACACTATTATGGGTTTGCGAACCGAGTGTCCGCTCCGCGTGATTAGGGTGGAGCCTGGTTCAACCGCCCCCGCTCACCGCGGCTTCCTTCAACGGTTCGTCCATCACCTTTTCGACCGAGGGCTCGTCGACGGCCTCGGCGGCGTCCCCATCCTCCCCATCCTCCCCATCCTCCCCATCCTCCCCATCCTCCCGATCCTCCCCCAGACCGATCGCAGCGCGAACGCGAGCGTCCAATTCCTCCAACACATCCAGATTCTCTCTCAGGAAGTCCCGCGAGTTTTCTTTCCCCTGCCCGAGACGTAGATCCCCATACGAATACCAGGATCCGGATTTCTCGATGATTCCCTCCTCGGCGCCGATTTCGATGAGCAGGCTCTCGTGGCTTATCCCGACGTCGTAGAGGATGTCGAATTCGGCCTGCCGGAACGGGGGAGCACACTTGTTCTTCACGACCTTCACGCGTGTCCGGTTCCCGATGATATCCGCTCCATCCTTGATCGCGCCGATACGCCGAATATCCAATCGCAAGGAGGCATAGAACTTCAGCGCACGACCCCCCGGCGTCGTTTCGGGACTGCCGTACATGACCCCGATTTTTTCACGAATCTGGTTTGTGAAGATCACCGAGGTCTGCGAGCGGGCCACGGCACCGGTGAGCTTGCGTAACGCCTGGCTCATGAGGCGGGCCTGTAGACCGACGTGCGAGTCACCCATCTCGCCCTCGATCTCCGCCCGCGGAACCAAGGCAGCCACTGAATCGATGACCACCAGGTCGATCGCGTTACTCCGGATGAGGACCTCGGCGATCTCGAGCGCCTGCTCACCCGTATCCGGCTGGGACACCAGCAGGTTGTCCACGTCCACCCCGAGCTTACGGGAATACGTCACGTCCAAAGCGTGCTCGGCGTCGATGAAGGCGGCGATCCCGCCCGCCCGCTGAGCGTTGGCGATGACATGGAGGCAAAGGGTCGTCTTGCCACTCGACTCCGGCCCATAGATCTCGGTGATCCTCCCTCTCGGGATGCCACCGATACCGATGGCTGCGTCGAGATTGATGGCCCCGGTGGAGATGCAGTCGATTTCCACCCTCATGGCATCGTCGCCCATCCACATGATGGAGCCCTTCCCATGGGCACGCTCGATCTGAGTGAGAGCCGTCGTGAGGTCCTTCATCTTTTTGTCGCTCAGGTTGCGGTGCACTTCATCAAGCGTCGCCATGGCGTCCTCGCAGAATTGGTGGGTCGGCACCTATTGTACTGCACCCGAACATAAAGCGAAAGTCCTTCCCGCGCCGGATGGCCGAACCCCGGAAAATAGGGAGGTCCACGGGGCCAAAAAATGTCACTTCGGGACGTTCGTGCCACCGCCAAACCAGCCTCGAAGCCGAAAGCAGCAGAGAGCCCCAACTCACCATCGAACACGGGGTCATGCGGGGACCAGCGCGTACGGGTGCCACACGCCGGGGCGTACCGGCACGTAAAGGGTCTCCGGTACCACACCACCGGTGCCCCTCGCGAAGAGCGGCACCCCCAGGTGCTCGCCGACCTGCCGAATGGCGTCACAATCCAGCTGAACCGGGGAGCCGGTTCTGCCATAGGAGCGCTGCTCGACGGTGATCGGCTCGCCGGTCTCGAACCACGCTCGATTCTCGGCATACACACCCGCCAGGGCGACGGCCGGCCGCAGCTCGCTCAAAGGAGTTCGGGACGGCCCGACCAGCGTGTCTCCGGCGGACGTGAGAAACACCACGACCCCCTCCCCCGTCGACAGGCAGAGCGTGACGGCCGTTCCGGCCGGCGGCGGAGGGGACTGAATGCGGGTGACCACCACCGTGTCCGGTGGGGCGGCCGGCAGCACCACCACGTCGGGGTCGGGCCGTTTCCGAAGCGAGGCCCGGCAGAGCCCTCTCCCACAGAGGGCCACCGAAGCGATGAGACCGAACTTGGAACTCCGGTACACGGTGGTGTTCGACGCATAGTTCACGCCGAGTAGATGGGCTCCGACCCTCACGCCACTCATATCTACTTGGGTCCCCACGTTCCAGTCGAAGCCATTGTACTCACTCATGAAGGTGAGCATCCGGCTCTCGGCCAATTCCAGATTCCACGCCACTCCCGCGAACCAACCACCACTATCGCCCGAGGCATACCAATCCAGATCGCTCCCCTCCCCAAAAAGCCCGTTTCCCCAACCCACCGTGAAGGAGAAGTCGTGATCAGGCAGAAAGGAGGAGGGAAGACCGGGGAGATCCCAGCCAGCCACGGCGTAAAAGGAAAAACCCGTGTCGATGTCCCGCGAGCCCAGCTGGCCACGGAGTCGGCGGTCGGGCGTTCCCAGGCGGTTCGGGGCGTATTCGACACCATCGCCGAAGTTTGGGCTGCTCGAGTACCGGCCTCCGACCGCCAATCCGATGGGCTGCGTCTGAGGGCTCAGAATCGAGAGCCGACCGAAGGCTCCCCAGAGGGTCCCTCCCTCGTCCACATCGCTCAGTGACTGGATATTGACCCCGAACTCGAAAAAATCCAAGAGTCCCCGGGCGACCGCGAGATCACTATTCCAGCCCCCCGGGAAGATCTCGGTTCCCGTAATATTTCCCGAGGCATCGGTCGTTACGTCAGTGTCGTTGCTCGTCCAGAAACCGGAGTATGTGACGGTCCACGCGCGATCCGCCAGAACCCCGGCCACCGGAATGTCCATCAAGCCGGAGCCATGGCGAAGAGTGCTCGGGACCTTGGTCGTCTGGGCGGTGACTCCGGCCGCAACGCTCAGGGCGATGGGGAGGCCACCGGCCAGAAGGCTTCGCGAGCCGCGTCGAGGCCGGCGTCGAGGCACGCTCTGCTCTACTCCTTACCGAGGCGCTCCTCGACCCGCCGAAGCCGCCGGACGATCGAGACCACCCAACCGAGGACGAGAATCCACATGACGGCGTAGGCGGCGAATACATGCCAGTACGCCCGCCCAAGTGTTTGGCGGCCCAAGACCGTCCCCGCCTGCGCCCACACCGGGCTCGCCTGAAAAAGAAGAACCCCGAGCAGGAAGGCTGTCGTCCATCGAGAAAACCACTTCCGTGCCATCATCAGGCCTCCGCCCTTTGGGTGCCCCCGGGATTCGCGTCCCGAAGTTTCAGTTCATATTCGTATCCCGCGACCGTGTAGCTCGCCAGAAAAAGGCAGGCGAATATCAGGGTGAAGGCGAGAAAGCCCACGCCGAACGTCAAACCCATCGAGCGCTCCAAATTCATGGGGCTTTCGGGATTGAGGATCACGGCTTCGGGATGCAGAGACCGGAGCCACGTCACACTGACATGAATCAGTGGGATATCGAGGACACCGATTACCCCGACGACGGCGGCGAACCGCTTGCCCTGCTCAGGGTTCGCCGTAGTTCGCCTCACCAGAAAGTACCCCAGGTAGATGAACCAGAGTATCAACGCTAGGGTGAGTCTCGGCTCCCATTCCCACCACGTGCCCCAAGCCACCTGCCCCCACAACGGGCCCGTGATCAGTCCGATGGTCGTGAAGACCATCCCCGCCTCTGCGCCGGCGACCGCCGCACGATCGAGGCGCTCGTCGCCCAGCCAGAGGTACACCGCACTGCATAGCCCCACGATGCCGAACCCCAGGAAGGCCACCCACCAGGCGGCGGGGTGGATGTAGAAGATCCGCTGCACGATTCCCATCGTCGACTCGGTGGGCACCCAGAAAAACACCATCCAGTGCAGCACGATCATGGTCGCCACCCCGAGGGTGCCCAGGATACCGATCGCCCATCGGGTTTGCTTGTGGCTCATTTATCCTCTGGGGTGATCAGCATGAAGGCCGAATGCCCCTCTCGGCTTCTACTCTTCGATTACGAACCGGAACAACCAAGCACCCGCGACCGTGAAAAGGACCGCGAAGGCCGCCAGCATCCTCACATTTCCGCTGACCTCCACCACAGGCCGTCCCGCGAACAGCCGTTGGGTCGCCGTGGCCCCGTAAACTACGAGGGGAACCAGGAGAGGGAAGACGAGAACGGGTAACAAGCTCTCTCCCATCGAGCTTCGAGTCGCCATCGCGCTGAAAAGTGTCGTCAGCGAGACGAACCCCAGCACGCCAAAGCCGACGATTGCGACGAGGACGACCGGATTTCCCGAGAAACTCAAACTGAAGAACAGTCCGAATACGAAGAAAACCAGAGCCGCCATCATCGACAGCAAGACGAAGTTCCCGAGGACCTTGCCGAGGAAGAGGGCATCGAGCGGAATGGGGCTCTGGAGAATTCCCGCCAGCGCACCATCCTCCTCCTCCAGCCGAAACGTTCTCCCCATTCCGAGTATTCCGCCGAAGATGATGGTCATCCAGATCAGTGCCGCACCGATGTCCTGCGGCCGGACGACCGCCGAGTCGATCGAAAAATTGAAGAGGACGCCAACCAGGACCGTGAACGCCCCCATTGCCGTGAGCCGCTCATACGTTCGAAATTCGACCAGTAGGTCCTTCCGGGCGACGGCCCAGACGAGTGCGACGTACGCCCTCATGCCGGATTCTCCACCGCGGCCTGGTACAACGCCTCCAACCCCGTGAGGTCGAGACTCACCGAATCCATCACCGATGAGAAACGTCCTCGAACTTGAATGGCCACTCGATCAGCCAACTCCAATCCCTGCTTGAGGTTATGAGTGACGAGCACCACCGTGCGGAGTCCGTCTTTGAGCGCTGCCAGCTGCTCACGGAGCACGGCGGAGGCGTACGGATCGAGTCCAGTATAGGGCTCGTCGAGGAGCACCACCTCGGGATCATGGAGCAGCGCCCGCGCAAGTGCCACCCGCTGTTTTAGGCCGCGAGAAAGCTCACGCACCGGCGTCCCTGCCCGATCCGAGAGTCCCATGGACTCCAATCGCTCTGGAATTCGTGTCTTCAGATCGGTCAGGCCGAACAGTCGGCCGTAGAACATCAGATTTTCTGTGGTGGTGAGTTGCCCGTACAAGAGCGACTGGTGGGATACGATGCCGACACGGTGTCTCCAGTCCCGACTCGCTATATCTGCCGGGGCTCCCGCTACGCGAACATGTCCGGAGTCTGGCCGCATCACGCCGGCGAGCATGCGAAGAAGTGTGGTCTTCCCGGCTCCGTTGGGTCCGAAGACGGTGAGCAACTCACCGGGCTGAAGTTGAAAGCTCACGCCGTCGACCGCTCGAAGCCCCCCGAAGTTACGGACGAGGCCGATCGCCTCCAGCCCGAAACTCAACGCGCCACCCTAACCCGAAACCGCGTCGCGGGCTTCGGTGGGCACCTCACCCAACCGCCCGCCGCAGCCCGTACAAAAGAGGCTCTTCTTTACATTCAGGTGCCCGCATGCGGAGCAGGTGCGGCCCTCTGCCATGCCCTTGCGAACGCGTGCGATCTCGGCTTCGAGGCGGTCGCCTTCAGCTTCCGAGGTGGTACTCTCGGCAGGCTTCGCGGCGGCTTCAGGTGGAGCTCCTTCATCAATCAAATGGCCCGCTGCGCTCTCCTCCTCCATGGCCTCCAATGCCTGACGAGCCAGATCGGACTTGAGAAGCTCGTAGTCCGCCTGATCGAGCTTCCCTGAACGAAAGTCGTATTCGGCGTCCCGAAGGCCCCGGAGTGCGGTCTGTTTGCGGGCGTCGACCTCGGTGACCTCGTCGTCCGAGCGCCCCATCACCGCCCAGTCCCCCCTAAGGACGGGCATCATGACGAAGAGGATCACTCCGGCGGAGACCAGAATCACCCCAACGATCAACCCCACTTCATCAGCTTCGTGCGGCCAGAGCGGGCCGTTTGCCTCCGGTCTTGGTGCGCGGTGCAGTCCTTGTGGAGCCGCGGGAAGGCCACATGGCGATGATCCCTCCCAAGGTGACGACGAATCCCCCGTACCAGATCCAGCCCACGAGTACGTTGACCTGTACCTTGAAGGTCGCACGCTGAGCCCCAGCCTCGTTCTCGAAGGCTCCACCGAGATCGTTCACGTTCTCGAGGATCAGGTAGAGGTCTTCGAGGATGTAGGAGTTGATCCCCACGATCGTGAGCGGCGACGATTCCCACTTGACGTAGAGGACCTTCTCCGCGGTGAGGGATTCTATCGGCCGGCCATTTCGCTCGACGGTCATCAGGGCCACCGCCTGACGCACCATGTTCTTTCCGCGGGGCGACGAAAGTCCTTGGTAAGTGAGTGTGTATTCGTGCCCGAATGGAGACCCGATCGTGATGGTGTCACCCGGATCGACGGTCTGAATAAGCTCCCGATTGAACGCCACTCCGGCGAATGCGGTGAAGATCATCACGACCCCGACGTGGACGATATACCCTCCCCAGCGGCGACGATTCCGACTCACGAGATGGTAGAAGGCCAGGAGATGACCCTCGCCCTCGATGCGCGCCCGTGCCTTGGTGCCCTTCACGAACTCGACGATGATGATGGTCATCACGAAGGCCGACAGACCGAATGTCAGCAGAGCCATGCCGTGGTGGACACCTCGCAGGAACAGCGCCGCGACGACCATCGAGCCCACGATGACCGGCATGCGAAAGTTCTTCACGAGATTGCGGCGGGACGCCCTTCGCCACGCGATCACCGGTCCGATCCCCATCAACGCCATCAGAGCCAGCCCGATGGGCAGGTTGACCCGGTTGAAAAACGGCGGACCCACCGCGATGGCCGTTCCCGTCAAACCCTCGGTGATGAGCGGAAAGAGCGTTCCCCAAAGGATCGAAAAGGCCGCACCCAGTAGGATCAGGTTGTTGAAGAGGAATGCCGATTCTCGGGACAGGAACGACTGAATCTGGTTCTCGCTCTTGAGCTGCGGATACCGCCACGCGATCAGCAGGGCGGAGCACCCGGCCATCACCCCCATGAAGGCGAGGAAGATGAACGCGATCTTGGTGTTTTCGGCGAACGTGTGAACCGACTCGATCAGGCCCGACCGCGTGAGGAACGTGGCGAAAATCGTCAGCAGGAACGTGAGGGTCACGAGGCCCATGTTCCAAACCTTGAGCATCCCCCGGTTTTCCTGAATCTGGATCGAGTGGAGGAAGGCGGTCGCCGCCAGCCAGGGCAACAGAGACGCGTTCTCCACTGGATCCCAGAACCAGAATCCGCCCCAGCCGAGCATCTCATACGCCCAGCGCATGCCGAAAATGATGCCGTTGGCCAAGAAGAACCACGACAGCAGGATCCAGCGCCGCGTGATCAGGATCCAGCGTGTATCCAGCTTCCCGCTCAGCAGCGCCGACATCGCGAAAGCGAACGGAATCGTGAACGCGGTGAACCCCAAGTACAGCGTGGGCGGATGGATCGTCATCCAGTAGTTCTGAAGCTGCGGGTTGAGCCCCCGTCCGTCCGCAGGCGCGAAGGGCAGCCTCTCGAAGGGATTCACGTCTGCGAAGAGCAGCACCACCAGGAAGAAGCTGGAAATCGTGAGGAGCACACCGACCACATACGGCATGAACTCCCGGTTCTTCGTCCGGTTGGTGAAGACCGCCGCGGCGGAGAAGAAAGAAAGGAGCAGCACCCAGAAGACCAACGACCCGCGCTGCCCAGCCCACAGGCCCGCGACCTTGTAGAACAACGGCAGTTCGCGGTTGGAGTAGTTCGCGACGTACCAGTACTCGAAATTATCCGTTACGAAGGCGGTGATGATCCCCGCCGACGTCAGGACCAGAAGGAAGAAAACGGCGTAGACGCAATGCTCGCCGCTCAGAACGAGGTCGCCACGCTCCTTACGCCCGCCAACGAAGCCGGCGACCGCTCCCCAAATCCCTACCGGAAGTGCAATCCAGAGAGCGAGCTCTCCGAGGAGTATCACCCGAGCAGTTCCTCAGCCGTAGCTTCGTAACGACTCCCACACTTCGCGAGAACGACCGTGGCTTCGAAAACGCCATCCTCCCTAAATCGACCCTCGATGACCACATCCACATTTTCCGTGTCGTTGAAGGTATCGGGGAGTATGTCCCGGTATTCCACGGGAAAACGCACCGACTCGTCCAGGAGGTCGATGACCGTGAAGTGGTGCAGCAGCTCGTCTTCGGCACGACTCCATGAGCCCCGCTCGACGCGCCCGCTCACCTTCACGCCTACCTGGTGGAAGGTCGGATCCTGCTCCACCCGCGCCATGAGCTCCACGGGGGTGAGGTAATACAGCATCGATTCGCTGACGCCGGTCCAGATCAGGTAGGTGACGACCAAGGCCACGCCTCCCAATCCGACGAAAAATTTACCGTTTTCTTTCATGATTCACGGCCCGGTACGTGTGGGACGGATGAATGGCACGCTCTGCCCTCGCGTTCGAATATAGACCGGCGTGGGGGCGGCGCAAACCACCACCTACAGGTGCGACGGCACGTCGTATGACGCCCGTTCATGTGATAAAAATTATGACGCCCGGAGTTCCCCACCCGGCGTCGGGTTGATCCGAGCCGATCAGGGATCGGTCGTCGCGCTGGATGTCGTGGGCACGGGGACGGCCTGGACAGGCACCGACACTTCTATGAGGCCCACCTCTTCCCTCAGTTGCCGAAGGTGGTAGTGCACCTCGGCCATCGAGTCCTCCTCACCCGGGACCTCCCGCGGAGCGACCTTCCGGAACTTGGGCAAGGCTTCCTGCCAGTCACCGAGAAGCTCCTGCGCGCGCCTCGACCCAGTCCGCTCGTAATGACGCTCGATCATGGTCTTCAGCAACTCGATGTCCTCCGGGTCTTCCACGGCCTGCATTTCGACGAGCTCGTGGTTCAGGCGGGACGGGAGGTCACCGTATTCATCGAGTACATAAGCCAAACCATTCGACATGCCCGCTCCCAAATTTCTGCCTGTGTCACCGAGGATAACGACGACCCCGCGAGTCATGTATTCGCATGCGTGGTCTCCCACGCCCTCCACAACCGCCCGGCCACCCGAGTTTCGCACGGCGAACCGCTCCCCGGCGCCACCCGCGACGAACAAGTCGCCGCCCGTCGCACCGTAGAGCACCGTGTTCCCCACGAGCGTCGCTTTTTGCTCGAGGAATCGCGAACCGGGTGGTGGGCAAACCGTGATTTCTCCACCGCTCATGCTCTTCGCCACATAGTCGTTGGCCTCACCGATGAGGTTCAGCCGCACTCCACTCGCGAGCCAGGCCCCGAACGACTGGCCGGCGGACCCCCGAAAGATCAGATCGATGGATCCGGGGGGTAGCCCGGAATCCCCATACACCTTGGCGATTCGCCCAGAAATCCGGCCCCCTACGGTGCGGTCCCTGTTCCGAATCTCATAGGTACCCTGGAAGGTGCCACCGTCCTCGATGGCACTACCGATATCCTCGAGGATCTGATCATCCAATGGGCTGCCGGGTCGGTCGTTCCGTTCCTGGGTCACGTGGGTGGGCCCGCCCGACGTGGCGGCGATCATTTTGGAGAGGTCGACACCGCGCCAACGGTCGTCCTCCCCCGCCTGAATCTGATTGAGTAAATCGGCCCTACCGATCACGTCATCGAGCCGCTCATAACCGAGCGTCGCGAGGATCTCACGCACGTCCTCACCCACATGGGTGAGGAACTGGATCAGCATCTCCGGCGTGCCGAAATATTTCTCTCGGTACTCCTCTGCCTGGGTGGCGATTCCCACGGGACATGTGTTCAGGTGACACTGGCGTGCCATCTTGCACCCGATCGCGATGAGCGCGGAGGTGCCAAAGCCGTAGCGTTCGGCGCCGAGCAGGGCCGCAACCACGACGTCCTTCCCCGTATGCATACCCCCGTCGGTACTGAGGATCACGCGACCGCGAAGCCCGTTCATCATCAGCGTCTGCTGAGTCTCCGCCAGCCCGAGCTCCCAGGGACTACCCGCATACTTTATGGAGGTGAGTGGTGAGGCACCGGTACCGCCGTCCGCCCCACTGATCTGGATCACGTCGGCATAGGCCTTGGCCAGCCCAGCTGCGATGGTGCCCACGCCTTCCGAAGCCACCAATTTCACAATGATACGGGCGTCGGGATTCACGACCTTGAGGTCGTAAATCAGCTGGGCTATGTCCTCGATCGAGTAGATGTCGTGGTGGGGTGGCGGGGAGATCAAGGGGGTGCCCTCGGACACATGTCGGAGCTCGGCGATGTACTTCGAGACCTTGTGGCCGGGGAGCTGTCCACCCTCCCCGGGCTTGGCACCCTGGGCGATCTTGATCTCCAACTCCTTCGCCCCGACGAGGTACGCGGGCGTGACTCCGAATCGCCCGGAAGCGACCTGCTTGATCGAAGAGTTGGCGTCGAGTCTTTCGCCATCAGGAGTGTAACGCTGCGGATCCTCTCCACCCTCGCCGGTGTTGGCTCGACCTCCAATCCGGTTCATCGCCCTCGCGAGGTCCTCGTGAGCCTCGGGGCTCAACGCACCCAGCGACATGGCTCCGGTCTGGAACCGCGACAAGATTTCCGACACCGGCTCGACCTGATCGAGCCCGATCGGATCGCGGTCCGACGCGAACTCGAGGAGATCCCGTAGGGCGGTCGGGGGACGGCTATGGACGAGGTCGCGGTACGCTCGGTATTCTTCTTCCCCCCCGCCCTGGGTCGTCTTGTGCAGGGCGCGCCAGACCTGTGGACTGTTCGCGTGGTAGTCTCCATCCCGCCGGAACCTGTACCAGCCGCCTCGCTCGAGCTTCTCAGTCGAGTGCGCCTGAGTGTGTCGCTCGATCACGTCCGCCGCGATTTCTTTGAAGCCGATCCCACCGATGCGTGACGTCGTGCCGGCGAAACAGCGCTCGATCACTTCGTCACCTAGGCCGAGCGCCTCGAAAATCTGGGCGCCGTGGTAGGAGGATACGGCGGAGATCCCCATTTTCGACATGACCTTGAGTATCCCCGCATCGGCCGCCTGCCTGTAGTTTCTGATGACCTCTTCGAGCGGCTGGTCCTCGAACTCCCCTGCTGCGACCAATGCCCCCAGACTCTCGAAGGCGAGGTAGGGACAGATCGCCGAAGCCCCGAACCCGATCAGGGCAGCGAAGTGGTGAACATCCCGAGCGTCCCCGGTATCGGCAACGATGCTCGCCCTCATCCGGAGCCCCTCGCGGATCAGGTGATTATGCACCGTCGAAACCGCCAGGATCATCGGGATCGGCGCGCAGGCTTCATCCGCGGAGCGGTCACTGACCACGAGCGCCTGGTACCCCTCCTCCACCGCGGCGACCGCCGCGGAGCAGAGATCATCGAGTGCCCTCTCGAGCCCTTCGGCGCCGTCCTTCACTGCAAAACAGGCCTCCAGCGTGGCGACGGAGAAGCCCTCGGGGGCCCCTTCCCGAAGCTGGACCAACTCCCCTTCACTCATGATCGGGCTCATGAGATGGACGAGGCGAGCGGCCTCCGGGGCCTCCTCCAGTATCGAATGGCGACGGCCCAGGTAGGTATCGAGCGACATCACGATCTTCTCCCGCAGGGAGTCGATCGGTGGATTGGTGACCTGCGCGAAGCGTTGCCGGAAATAGGTGTACAGCAGGCGGCCGGGTCCGTTCAGCGTGGACGGAGGGGTGTCGTCACCCATGGAACCCGTGGGCTCCTTGCCATCCCGTCCCATGGGCGTGAGGACGAATCCGATTTCTTCCTGGGTGTACCCGTGCAGTGCCTGCAAGCGCACAAGGTCGGCGTCATCGGACGTGGGTTGATATCGCTTGGGGTCGAGGTCGAGGCGAGCGAGATGGTGGAGATTTTCGCTCACCCATTGGCCATAGGGCCGCTGAGCCGCCATTTCCGCTTTGATTTCGTCGTTATGCAAAAACTGCCGCCGGGCCGTGTCGACCGCGATCATCTCACCGGGCCCGACCCTTCCCGACTCCACCATCTCGCTCAGGGGCAGGTCGGCCAGTCCGACTTCCGAGCTCATGATCACCACGCCATCCTCCGTAACCTGATACCGTGCGGGGCGTAGTCCATTACGGTCCATCACGGCGGCGGCGACCGTGCCGTCCGTGAAGGCGACCGCGGCTGGACCGTCCCAGGGCTCGGTGAGGCAGGCGTGATATTCGTAGAACTCCCGGAGTTGGGGATCCATGTTGGGCATGCTCTCCCACGCCTCCGGGATCAGCATCGCCATGGCGTGGAGCAGTCCGCGGCCAGAGGTCGCCAAGAGCTCGAAAGCCTCGTCCAGAGAGGCGGTGTCAGACCCGATGGGATGGATTACCGGGATCAGATCCTCGAGGTGGTCGCCCCAAAAACTCGAAGTGAGCTCGGGTTCGCGCGCCGACATCCAGTTGCGGTTGCCGAGGAGCGTGTTGATCTCCCCGTTGTGCGCGATCAGCCGGAACGGCTGGGCTAGGCGCCAGGTGGCAAGCGTATTCGTCGCGAAGCGCTGATGAAAAAGGGCGATCGCGGAAACCGTTCGCTCGTCCGCGAGGTCCGGGAAAAAACGTGCGAGGTTGTCAGCGATCATGAGACCCTTGTAGACCAGAGTCCGCGCGGACATCGACACGATGTAACAATCGACGCCTTCTTCCCGGTAACCCGCCTCGGCCCGGACGCGAGCTAGGTAGAGCGCTCGATCGAACTC
>JADFMD010000189.1 GCA_022564055.1 Gemmatimonadota bacterium | reverse complement strand
TGTCGGCGCTGGTTTTGGTGAGATAGCCGCTCGCGCCGGCGTCCACGACCGGAACGAGGTATTCCTCCTCCGCATGTGCAGTGAGGACGAGGATTTTGGTATCCAAGTTCAAGGCGGCGATTCTGCGTGTCGCCTCGAGTCCGCCCGACCCCGGCATGGAGAGATCCATCAGGACCACATGCGGCTTGAGGATTTGCGCCTGATCGACCGCGTCGTCTCCCGTAGAAACTTCCCCCACGACTTCCATCAAAGCCTCACTCTCGAGCAGGGCACGAATGCCCGCGCGGAACAGGGCGTGGTCGTCCGCAATCAATATCCGCGTGGACTCAACCATCCATCCCCTCTCCAGGCAACCCACGCCAGCGGGCTGTGCTACGGCCCTCTAACCCAGGGCGACGTCGAGGACCATCATCACCGCGAATCCTCCGAGCGCCCCTAGCTCCCATAATCACCGTGCGATCCGGCCTGAGATTCGGGAATCAACTCCTCGACCACCACGTATATCATGGCGCCCGCGGCGAAGGCCAGAGCGTACGGAAGGATCGGCATCATCACGATGACGGCCACCGCACCCACGAACCCCGCAACGGGTTCGACGATCCCCGACAACTGGCCGTACCACAGGGCCCTGGACCGAGAAAGTCCCTCCCTGCGGAGCGGGAGCGAGACCGCCGCACCCTCGGGAAGATTTTGCAGGCCGATGCCCACCGCCAGAGCGACCGCACCCCCCAGTGTCGCACCGGGCAATCCTGCAGCCGCAGCACCGAACGCCACACCCACTGCGAGGCCCTCCGGGATATTGTGAAGCGTAATGGCTAGACCGAGCAGGACCGTGCGTTGCCATCCGGTGTCGAGTCCCTCCGCCCGCTCTCTCGGCATATCGGGGTGAAGGTGGGGGAGAACCCGGTCTACGAGGCCGATGAACGCCCCCCCTGTGAGGAATCCCACAAGGGCAGGCCACCACGGCTTCAGCCCGAACGATTCGGCCATCTCGATTGACGGAGCGAGGAGCGACCAAAAACTGGCCGCGATCATCACGCCCGACGCAAAGCCGAGCATCATGTCCATCACCCGCCGGTCGATCTCCCGAAACAGCAGAACGAGCGAAGCGCCCAGGGCCGTGAGTAACCAGGTCCCCAACGTCGCGACAACCGCTTGGACAACCGGGTGCAAATCCACGAACCAACCCACGGACAGCACCCCCTACGGAAGAGTCCTTTCGAAATCGCTCGCGAAAAACGGCCAGCGAGTGTTATCCTGCCCGGGCCGGACGAGGCTCCCGCGGCGGCCCTGGGCCGCTCCTCCCCGTCCGCCCGGCTGAGAGCGGTATTTAGCTCTCGAGGAAGTCCGGAAGGCGGCGCTCGAGGGTCATCCGTTCCTCAGCGCTGAGCAGCGGTGATTCGACGAAGAGAGCCGCCCTCTGGCCTAAGCGCTGGGCATCAAAGAATCGGCTCCGGGACGCGGCCGCTAGTGCTGCGTACACGAACGAAGTCGCCGCATCAAAAGCCTCTCCCCTCAGCATCGCTCCTTCTCCAGCAGCCTCGAAGGCTTCCTGCGCCTCCTTGAGGTTCCCCATGTGGTACGCGAGATGGCCCTGTACTTGCGCACAATGCGCGTAGCGCGCCTCACCCGCCGTTCTCATCCCCAGCACTTCGGCGTGCATCCGCCACGCCCTCTCGAGGTTCGCCGAGAAACCGTCGGTGTTGGCGACGAAGGACAGGGCGACATCGTGCAGGATGCCCGGGTCTTCCGCGGCCTGGGTATTGGACTTTTGAGCCAGAGCGGCCATGGGCATCAGGAGGAAGACAGTGAAAAGGAGCGGGACGAACCGGTACTCTCTCTTGCTGGATTTCGTCATGTGACCTCCCGGGTGGATGACTCGTGATCGGACCTAAAATTTCCCTTGTTCATGTGTAAATAATGATCGGGTCACGAGCCTCCCACCAGTCGGGATATGGCTGATCCGTTGTAGGGAAATTTCCCACAGGACGAAATGCCCCAAACCGTTGGGGAATATCCTGACGGCGGGAGGAGAGTTTTCCTGACAGAGTTCTCACGACTCGAGTGCGTTATTGACTCATGGGTCTCCGGCCCAGAATTGCGTTGCCAGTGGGGTCACTCACCACGCCGGGACACGACGGCCTCGTTCTCGTTTCGATCGGAGAGAGCCCATGCCGATTCGCCGATGGATCACGACAGGGTGTTGCTCATGGCCCTGGCAGCTCTTGCCTACTTGGTGTTCCGCCTCGGAATACAAGGACAGGAGGCCCCGTGGGGGAGACGGCGCTCCGGACCGGTCGACGATAGAGGCCGGGAAGAGGCTTTATCGAAGGAAGTGCGTGTTCTGCCACGGGACCAACGGAGGAGGCGATGGATCCGTCTCTCGGACCCACCGACGAGGATCTCTTCAACACGCTATCACGTGGTCTATTCCCGGAACCACGATGCCCGCGTGGAGCAACCTCAGCGCGCTGCAGTGCTGGCAACTCGTCTCGTACACGAAGACCCTCACGGACCTCTTCGAGGACGAGGTGGCTCTCAAGCTCCAGTCGATCACGATCGGGACTCCGAAACCGCCGTACCCCGAGGGCGTGGCCACTGGGCAGCGACAGGGGTTTCCCACGAGCTTCGAACGGTACTCCCTGGACGTCTTGGCGCTACTCGGGTCCAACCTGATGTTCATGGTCGGATCCCACGTGGAGCAGCGAGTCGGCTCCGGACCTTCCTTTGTTCGAGAACTTCGCGCGGGTATCGGTCCATCTCGCGTTCTGACCACGAGCGCTCATCACTGTTGTCACGGCTCGGGGCCATGTGGATCACCTATTGGCAAGCGGAGGTAGCGGATGCGATCAAGCGCAAGCCCTCTGTCCGTTTACCTCATGGGAGCGACTCTAGCCCTGGCGGGTGCGAGTGGATGGGCGAGCGAGGTCCGTGGACAAATTATTATGTGCGCGACCGCCGAACGGCGGGAGGCGATTCGGGGTGCTTGGGGGACAGCGTCTATTTTCGCGAATCGATATCTCAGGGAATGGCGCAGATCGTTTGACACGATACAACCCGATTCCCTTCGCCCCAGCGACCGCGAATTTGACCGATTGAGCGCTGAGTATGAGGAAGTACTGAGACAGTTTGATGAACGTGGGGTCATCACATGTAGTAACCTTGCCTCGGATTGTGAGACGTACCAGAAGCTGGCTGGAAGGGCCTCCCAGGGACGGCTTAGCATTCTTCTTTGCTACGACAACATTCTTCCGGCTGATCGCTGCGACCTTGTTGGTGTTCTCTCGCATGAGACGGCGCACATTGCTGGCTTCCCAGTCAATGAGGACCACCGCGGAGAAGCTGGCCAGAACGATCCGGTCTATGTGTTCCGGCGACTAGTTGAACGGATGTGTCGCAGCTGGGCATGAGGTTTTGGCGGAGCACGGCGGTCCGTGTGAGGCGGTTCTGAGCTCGCCCCTTCGCGCTTCAAGAAATCAGCACGTCCCTCACCAGGTCGAGCGCCCGCTCGGTCCGCTCCGTGGAGAGCGCCACCAGCCCCCATCCCTCGTTCCGCCGAATGATGCGCACGCTTCGCAACCGGATTCCGGCGTCGTCGAACCTTCGGGAAATCCTGGCCAGCGCTCCGGGCTCGTCCGCGATCCGGATGACGATCGCATCCTCGCTCACCGCGTGAACACCCGCATCCCGCAGCGCCGCCAGGGCCTCGTCATAGCGGTCGACGGTGAAGATCACGACGCCGTGGTCCTGGACCGTCTCCGCGTCCAGGGTCTCGATGTTGATTCCACGCGCGGCCAGAATCTCGGAGACCCGGGCCAGGAGACCCGGGTCGCTCTCGCCTACGATGGTGATCTGTTTCATGGCTCGGTACCGACGATGTCTCTGACGAGCTCGTCGACCAGCTCTCGGGTCACATGGGGCATGGTGATGATATGCCCGATGTCGTGAAAGGCCGCGATCTGCCACTTCTTCAGCACCGACGGCTCCGGACGGGGAAACACGACGGTGACGGAATTGTTGTTGCGCCAGGCGTCGATGTCCTCCTCGCGGAAGCGCTCGATCGCGTAATCGGCCATCTTCAGGCACCGGACGACCATCTCGCGGAATCCCGATGGCCCGAGCTTGCGGATGGCGGACCAGAGGAACAGGGGGCTCAACCCGTTCCGCGATCCCGAGATCGTGGTATCGAGAGTCCCGACGTACTCCACGGACCGGGCGATGCGATCGACGTTCTTCTTCTTCGCCAGTACGACTCCGCACGGCATCGGAGAGCCGATCATCTTGTGGCCGCTCACCGCGATGGAATCGATCCCGGCCGCGAAATCGTACGGCTCGGGGTCCGTCACGAAGGGCAG
>JADFMD010000009.1 GCA_022564055.1 Gemmatimonadota bacterium | reverse complement strand
TATGACGCCTCAACTCCCGCGCTCGTTGGAGCCCATCCGGGGACCACGTGTTCACCCCAACCGAGAGCGATCCAGCAGGCGGTATTGGATGGCCTCACCGACATGATGGGCACGCAGGCGAGGCGCGCCCTCCAGGTCGGCGATGGTCCTTGCAACTTTGAGCACCCGGTCGTGCGCCCGGGCCGAGAGCGCCAAGCGGGTCATGGCCTGCCCAAGAATCCGGGCCGACGCATCGTCCAGGGCGCACCAACGCCGTATCTCTCGCGATCCCATGTGGCTATTGGCCCCTACCTCAGGAACACGGCGAAAGCGTTCGTGCTGCCGCTCACGAGCGGCCCTGACACGGGCCCGAACGGTGGCGCTCGGCTCCGCCGAATCCTCCGCTCTCAGGTCTTCCACCGGGACCGCAGGCACCTCGATATGGAGGTCGATGCGGTCCAACAGGGGGCCGGAGACGCGGGAACGGTACCGGGCCACGGCCGCTGGGTCGCAGGTGCAGCGGTCTCCTTCGGCGCCGTAGAGGCCGCACGGGCACGGGTTCATCGCGGCAGCGAGCATGAATCGTGCGGGATATTGTAGCCTCGAGCGCGCCCGCGAGAGGTTCACGACGCCGTCCTCCATCGGCTGCCGCAGCGCCTCCAGAACGGACCGCCGATACTCCGGAAGCTCATCGAGGAACAGCACGCCATTATGGGCGAGGCTCACCTCGCCGGGTCGCGGAATCGCTCCACCACCGACGAGCCCAGCGTCGCTCGCAGTGTGATGGGGTGCCCGGAACGGACGCTCCGTGACAAGCGTGCCCCCGGCTGGGACCAGCCCGGCCACGGAATGGACCTTGGTGATGTCGATCGACTCGGCCAACGTGAGCGGAGGAAGGATCCCGGGAAGTCGCCGGGCCAGCATCGTCTTTCCGGATCCGGGGGGGCCGATCAACAGGAGGTTGTGGCCCCCGGACGCGGCAATCTCGAGGGCCCGCTTCGCGAACTGTTGCCCACGCACCTCGGACAGATCGGGCTGCCGGGCCGGAGGACGCTCCAGCAGACGGACCGTATCAAGCCGGGTCGGCCTGATCGGGGTCCCCCCTGAGAGATGGGCCAGCACCTCTCCGAGCGTCTCACCACCCAGAACCTCCACCCCCTCTACCGCGGCGGCCTCTCGGGAATTCGCCCTGGGTAGTAGAAGCTTCGACACACCCCGGGCCCGGCATCCGGCGGCGATCGGCAGTGCTCCGCGGATCGGCCTCAGACGTCCATCAAGCCCGAGTTCCCCGACCAGGCAGAGGCCGTCCACATGCTCCTGGGATACGATCCCCAGCGCCACCAGCACCGCCACCGCGATCGGAAAATCGAAGGCGCTTCCCTCTTTGGGCGTATCCGCCGGAGCCAGGTTTACGGTGATCCGCCGGGAAGGGATCCGATGTCCCACGTTGCTGAGGGCGGCGATGACGCGTTCCCGACCCTCTCGAACCGCACCCTGGGGCAGGCCCACGACCACGAACGAAGGGAGCCCTACCGAGATGTTGACCTCCACCGACACCGCGTGGCTCTCGACTCCGGCGACCGAGGCGGAACCGACCTGCGCCAGCATGGACTTCTCCCGTACGGGGCACACGTCCCCGGAGCGGGCACGTCGTCCTTACGCTGACGGAGGTGGCGGGGCGAAACCATGCCGGGGCAGGCCCCAAGTGCGACAGGCGGTTCCAAGCCCGTGCAGGTCTGTCCGCCCCTCGGCTCAACCGAACAGTGGCGGCCTCCGCGTGTGGAAGTCGGTCGCGTCCTGCCAGGCCTTCGCCACCCGAAGGGTCTCTGCATCCGCCCAAAGCTGCCCGACGAAGACCGTACTCACCGGCGTTCCGTCGTCGTTGAAGCCGCTAGGCACCACAACGGCGGGATGCCCGGTCAAGTTCGTCATCAGCAGCTGGTCCGGTGCGCGCGTCGGGGTGATGAACACGTCGATCCCTTCCAACGCCGCCTCGAGCGCGCCCATGAGCATGGTACGGACCCGGTTGGCTTGGATGTATTCCACGGCCGGAATCATCCGGGCGACCCGGAACGAGTTGGGCCATGCTCCGGCGGTCTGCCTGACGAGCAGATCGTCCCGACCGCTCAGCGTCAGCTCGTCGAACGCCGCCGCGGCCTCAGCCCGCAGGATGATCCTCAAAGCGTCGAGCGGATAGTCCGAAGGAAGATCGATCGGCACGGGCGCGACCCCGAGTGAACGGAGCGTCTCCAGCGCCGCCCGGTCGTGCCCGGTCGCGCGCTCCGAATCGAACCCGCGCCGAAAATAACCGATGCGCAGGTCCGACAGTGGCCGCCCGGAATCCCAGTTGAAGGGCGCGTCGCGCGCCGTGGGATCCCGCCCATCGGCCCCGTGGATCGCGTTGAAGACCAATGCGCAGTCCTCCACGCTACGGGCGATGGGACCCAGCTTGTCCATGCTCCAAGAGAGTGCCATGGCGCCCGATCGGCTCACCCTCCCGTAGGTCGGCCGGAGCCCGGTCACCCCACAACGCGTCGACGGCGACAGGATGGACCCGAGCGTCTCACTTCCGATGGCGAAGCCGACCAGCCCGGCGGCGGTGCTCGCGGCCGATCCCGCCGAGGAGCCGCTCGAGCCTTGCTCGAGATTCCACGGATTTCGGGTCCGGCCGCCGTACCAGACGTCCCCCTGCGCGAGGGCACCCAGAGTCAGCTTGGCCACGAGGATGGCGCCCGCCTCTTCGAGGCGCCGCACCACCGTCGCGTCTTCCCCGATGACCTGGTCCTGGTACGGGGTAGCGCCCCAGGTGGTGCGGAAGCCCTCGACCGCCAGCAGATCCTTGGCTCCCCACGGGATCCCGTGCAGCGGACCGCGGTAGGCGCCGTTCGCGATCTCACGATCCGCACGGGCGGCGTGCTCCAGCGCTCGATCGCTCATCAGCGTGATCACGGCCTCCAAGGTCGGCCCATGCCGTTCCAGTCGTTCCAGATAGAGCGTCGTGAGCTCCGTCGAGCTCAACTGCCGGCTGCGAATCAGCTCCGAGAGTTGGGTCACTGGCATGAATGCCAAGGTCTCCGGGTCCTCCGGCCGTCGTAACCCGATATGTCGCGTGAACCGGAACGGACGCGTCTCCGAAGGCAGGTCACGTCCCGGAAGAGCCGGATCGAACTGGATCGCCGGGGTCACGTGATTCGAAACCCGTACCGCACGCAGTGCCTCATACGCTTCCAGATTCGAATTCAGGCCTGCGAGCATCGCGTCGCGCTCGGCATCCGTAAAGTCGAGGCCAGCCACCGCCCCCGCGTCCGCGACGGTTTCGGAGGTTATTTCGCCCCGTGCCTGCATCTTCGCCCACAACACCCCCGGAAACACGGTCCCACCCAAACCCAAAGCGGACATATAGGCCATGAATCCACGTCGATCGACGGATTCGATATCTTCGAGGATCTTCATCGGTCCCTCGCAAGCCTTGAGGAAAGAGCGGTGGGCCGGTATGGTGCGCGCGTATAACGCCGCCGCGCAAGCTCGCGCCGGGCGGTTCGACCGTTTCCTGGTCAGAAAAGCGAGTTGGGGGCACTTCATGAAGGTCGCCGTTCTGGGTGAGACACTGGCTGGTGAGCACCGCGTTGCTTTGATTCCCGCAGGCGTATCCAAGGTCGAGAAACTCGGGTGCGAGGTCATCGTGGTGTCGGGCGCCGGCTTTCTGTCCCACTTCTCGGACGAGGAATACCGTGATGCGGGGGCGACCATCGCGCCGGATCTGGGGGCGGCCGTTCAGGGCGCCGGAGTCGTCTTGAAGGTTCAAGCACCCACGCCTGAGGAGATCGAAGCGCTCCCCGAGGGTGTCGTGCTCATTGCGCTCCTCTCGCCGCTCACGCAGCCGGAGTTGATCGGCGAGCTCGGCAGCGCGAAAGTCACGGCCTTCGCTTTGGAGCTCATCCCACGGATCACCCGGGCCCAGAGCATGGACGTCCTCTCGTCGCAAGCCACCGTGGCGGGATACAAGGCCGTGCTCACTGGCGCAAACGAACTCGCCAAATTCCTGCCGATGTTCATGACGGCCGCAGGAACCATCCGCCCGGGGAAAGTTCTGATCCTCGGTGCCGGAGTGGCGGGGCTCCAGGCGATCGCCACCGCGCGGCGTCTGGGGGCCAGGGTGGAGGCTTTCGACGTCCGGCCCGCAGTGAGGGAGCAAATCGAGAGCCTGGGAGCCACCTTTCTGGAGACGGAGGAGGAGGTCACCGGCGAGGGAGAGGGTGGCTATGCCAAGGAGCTCAGTGAGGAGCAACATCGACGGGAGCTCGACCTCATCGCCGCCCACATCGCCGATACCGACCTCGTCATCACCACCGCCCAGATTCCGGGCCGGCCCGCCCCGCGGCTCATCACCGAAGAGATGGTCGACTCCATGCATCCCGGATCGGTGATCGTGGATCTCGCGGCCTCTTCCGGCGGCAACTGTGCCGTTACCCGCGAGGGCGAGACCGTCGTGCGCAACGGCGTCAAAGTGATGGGCCCCACGAACCTACCGGCCGAAATTCCCACGCACGCCAGCCAGATGTTTTCGAAGAACGTCGAGACGCTCCTCAAGGAGCTCGTGACCGAGGGTGAGTTGTCGCTCGACTTCGAGGACGAGATCGTGGCGGGCACCTGCGTGACCCACGCGGGCGAGGTCCTGCATGGGCCGACGAAGGAGAAGCTCGACTAGGTAGCGGCCCGTCCGTTTTTGCTAATCTCCCCACAGCCCGGTAGCCTCAAGCAGGACCAGAGAGAGCAGGAGGTCCGGGATCCGAATCACATCGCCCCGGAACACATCCAGTTCCGACACCGACCGGAGCCGACCATGACCCGCGCACTCCTCGACCGAGCCCACACGATGTCCCTCCTCACCGCAGCGCTGATGCTGTTACCTGCCGCGCTCACCGCGCAGTACGTCCCGGATAGGGGCGCCTGGGAGGTTCGACGGCCCGCGGAGGTCGGGATGAACGCTTCAGGAGTACAGGCGGCGGTAGACTTCGCTATCGCTCACGAAACCACTGTGCCGCGGGACCAGGAGCGCAGCCAGAATCAGAGCTTCGGCCGCCGCGAGCCGTTCGGTTTCGGTATCGGGCCCTTCAAGGTCCGCGGTGGAGCGGCCGGGGTGATCGTACGGCACGGATATATCGTCGCGGAGTGGGGCGACACGCGTAGCGTGGACATGACCCACAGCGTGGTCAAGTCCTTCCTGACCACCACCGTTGGATTGGCCGTTCAAGACGGGCTCATCGGCTCGATCGACGACCTGGCCCGGGACTACATGGCGCCCGTGGATCTACCTCCGGGGGACGGCGAGCCGGGCATCGAACGTGTGGGTTTCGGCAAACCCGACCTCACGACGCTCTTCAACACGGAGCACAACCGCCAGATCACCTGGAGACACCTTCTCACCCAAAGCTCGGACTGGGAGGGGACTCTCTGGGGTAAGCCGGAATGGGCAGACCGTCCCGATGACGATCCCTCGACCTGGACCACCCGTGCGCGCCGCACGCCGGGCACGGTATTCGAGTACAATGACACTCGTGTGAATCTGCTAGCTCTTTTAACGACAAGCGTTTGGCGCGAACCTCTACCGCAGATTCTTAAGGAGCGGGTCATGGATCCTATCGGCGCCTCGCCCACATGGCGCTGGTACGGTTACGAGAACTCATGGATCACCCTCGACGGGAGGCAGGTGCAGGCCGTGAGCGGGGGCGGGCATTGGGGAGGGGGCATGTTCATCCATGCGCGGGACCAGGCGCGATTCGGACTTTTCACGCTGCGGAAGGGACGCTGGGGTGATCAGCAACTCCTGGACGAAGAGTGGTTCGACATGGCCGTAACCCCGTCCGCCGCGAACCGGACCTATGGCTTTATGAACTTCTTCCTGAACGTGCCCAATGCCGAGGGCCGAAAGGGTTATCCCAGCGCGCCCAGCACAGCCTACTCGCACCGTGGCAACGGCACCAATTTGATCTACGTGGACCGAGAGAACGATCTGGTGGTAGTGGCACGGTGGATCCCCGGGCGCGACATCGACGAGCTGTTGAGCTTGGTCATCGGCTCGATCCAAGCTACGGCGGAGGACGGTCCCTGACCCGAGGTCCGAGGCCGATCCATCCAGGTCCCAGCAAGGCTTCCGGGCTGGTCTGGCGCATCCGGAGAAGCTGAGTAGGTTCCCCGGCGGTAACCACAGCGGTTTCCCACCGAAACCGACTTCAAGCTGAAATGGAGGCATGCGATGGACGAGATGGTCGTGGGCCTGTACATCTTCGTCCTGGCCGCCCTCACGGGCCGAGAGGTCATCACAAAGGTGCCCCCGACCCTGCATACACCGCTGATGTCGGGCGCCAACGCGATCTCGGGAATCGCCGTCGTCGGAGCGTTGGTGGTCTCTGCGCAGGTCGATTCCGGGATCGCCCAGATCCTGGGAATCACCGCCATCGTGTTGGCGATGATCAATGTGGTCGGTGGATTCCTGGTCACCGATCGCATGCTCGAAATGTTCAAGAAAAACTAGCGGACACTCAGAGGAGCTAATCCATGGATCTCTCCCTTTGGGTGGAGCTGTCGTACCTGTTTTCTTCCGTCCTCTTCGTGGTCGGCCTCAAACGCCTCCAGTCCCCCGCCACGGCCCGTGGGGGAAACCAGCTGGCGGCGTTGGCCATGCTCATCGCGATTGTCGCGACGCTGGTCGAAAATCAGGTCCTGACCTGGACCGGCATCGTAGCGGGCATGGTGCTGGGCTCGCTCATCGGTGGCGTCGCGGCACGTAGGGTCAAAATGACCGACATGCCCCAGCTCGTGGGCATCTTCAACGGATTCGGTGGCGGCGCCTCGGCTCTCGTCGCGGCCGCCGAGCTCGTCCGGGTGCAAACGACGGGTGCAGCCCTGGTGCTGGGTGACGGGTTTACGATCGCCGTTTCCTGCCTCATCGGAACTGTGACCTTTTCCGGCAGCTTTATTGCCTTCGGCAAGCTCCAGGGGATCGTGTCCGGTAACCCTATCACCTTCCCCCTCCAGAAGACCTTCAACGCCCTGCTCTTCGTCACGCTCCTTGTCCTCGGTGCGTCGGTAATGGGCCTTTTCGAGATCGGCGGACTTCCGCCTCTCACCGTCTTCTCGATCTTCACCGTGGTCGCACTCCTGCTGGGCATCCTCCTCGTGATTCCCATTGGCGGTGCGGACATGCCTGTGGTGATCTCGCTGCTCAACTCCTACTCCGGGTTGGCGGCGTCCGCCGCAGGATTCGTGATCGGGAACAACGTGCTCATCATCGCCGGTGCGCTGGTGGGCGCGGCCGGGTTCATCCTGACGATGATCATGTGCAAGGCCATGAACCGCTCGCTCGCCAACGTGGCGTTTGGCGCGTTCGGCGGGGCGGCGAGCGCCGCCAGCCAGCTCAGCTCGGGTGACAAGACGGCTCGCTCCGTAGACGCCGAGGGTGCGGCCATGATCCTGGCCTATGCCCAATCCGTCGTGGTGGTGCCGGGCTACGGCCTGGCAGTCGCGCAGGCACAGCACGAACTCCGGAAGGCGATGGACAACCTCGAGGAACGAGGGGTCGACGTGAGGTACGCCATCCACCCAGTGGCCGGCCGCATGCCTGGACACATGAACGTGTTGCTCGCCGAGGCGGACGTCCCGTACGACAAACTCTTCGACCTCGACGAGATCAACGAGGACTTCGCTCGAACGGACGTCGTGCTCGTGGTGGGCGCTAACGATGTGGTAAACCCCGAGGCGCATAATCCCGAGAGCGTGATCGCAGGCATGCCCATCCTCGACGTGGACAAAGCGAAGAGCGTGATCATCATGAAACGGAGCCTGTCACCTGGATTTGCAGGTATCGACAACCCGCTCTTCTACATGGACCACACGTTGATGTTCTTCGGGGATGCGAAGAGCTCGATGGCCGACCTGGTGAGGGAGGTCCGCGAAGCCTGACGCCGAGAGTCTTCGGGAGGCCTATCACTCACGTCGGGGATTCCCGACGTTCGATTCGAGATCAGCCGGCCTTACCCTCTGCGGCCCACTCCACTTCGAGCGCATCGAGTTGCTCTTCGATCTCCGCTACCAGTTGCGTGGTAGGAACGGTCGAGACACCGCTCTCGTTGAAGAGGGCGAAAAAGAGGCCGTCCGTGTGACCTATACTCGCATGGGTCACACCACTATCGAGGAACCGGTTCAACCGAAGCACCTCGGAAAGCGAGAGAGCGGCTCCGTACCTCCCGGGCGGGGCCTTGAAGAGGATCCGCACGACCGCCTCACGCACGATCTGGAATTCTTCGACGATATCACCCGCGGCCAAGCCCCTCTTGGAACCGAGCGCCCCATAGAGTTCCGCTGCCCTCTTCCAAACGGGGTCCACGACGGATCGCCGGTGATCAAGAGCCCCCGGGATCATGCACGTGAGCAGGTTGAGAAACCGTTCGAGAACACGCTCCATCTCCTGATCCATACCGACGCGGCGCGAGATTTCCTCGAACCAGTAACTCGCGAGAAATTCTCGCTGGACCTCGAGCCAATCTCCGAGGTGACGCGTGTCTGAAAGGGGATGCTTACTTCTTCCAGGAAACCGTGAGGGTTGGATCTCAGCGGGCTGAGCGAAGTCGCTCATGGCACTCCATTCGGAGGGGAAAAGGTCTCCTGTGCGGACACCTAAAGGTGGTTCATCGGGTCCAATATCGCCAGAGGACGAAGTGCCGCGACGGCCAACCGGCCCTCAGGGCCCCGACCCGCCGACCGGTTGCTTCACCCCTCATCTACCATGGGCTCGACGTCCGCCCAGGGCCGGAGCTGCAGACGGATCACCGTGCCTTCCCCCCGGTCCATCTCCGCGGCCACCGTGCCATCCCACGATTCCACCAGCTTGCGAACGATGGCGAGGCCGAGGCCGGTGCCGGCCGAACGGGTACTGAACTGCGGCTCGAAGATCCTTCCCATCACGTCGACCGGTATGCCCGCGCCGTCATCCCGGACCCGAACCTCAACGGTGTTCGACACCAATACGGCTTCGATGATCACGCTTCCTTTTCCCTCGATCGCCGCACGCGCATTCTCAAGCAGATTGCTCAAAACCTCCTTGAGTTCGGTCTCCCGCGCGCTGATGCGAGGCAGATCGTCGGGGATGGCGGCGGCGAAGTCGATGGGCCCACCCTCGCCTCCCCGATACAGGGTGAGCAACTCCCGCGCGACAGCGCCTACGTCCACGGGCTCGAGCGGCACGTTACCGGCTGGGCCGGGTGCACCGAACCGTGAAAACCCGCTCGCGATCTCGGCGAGCCGGTCGATCTCCTTCAAGATGGCCCCGACGTTCCGTTCCAGGATCGTCTCGAACTCCCCCCGCTGGTCCTTCCAAGCCCTCAGGATGTGCTGAACGCTGAGCTTTATGGGAGTGAGCGGATTTTTCACTTCGTGTGCGACCTGGCGTGCCATCTCACCCCAGGCGAGGATCCGCTCGCTCCGCAGCTCGTCGGTGATGTCCTCCAGGGAAAGGACGATCCCCCCCGGCTCCTCCCGTGAGACTTCACGGGCGCGTACCCGAATGCGACGGTCTCCCCATTGGAACTCGACCGTAGCTTCGCGAAGCCCGTCTCGCATACACCCCTCGACCCAGTCGACGAACTCGCCCCTGGGACCATCGAACCGGGGCAAGGGCTCACCGACCGCCACCCGGCCCTCCAGGACGGCTTGGGCCCTCGCGTTCACCAGAATCACGCGGCCCATGGCGTCCAGTGCCACGACCCCGGTGGCCGCATCCTCGACGATCGCCTCGGTACGCCTCGTCGTTCTGACAAGCGCCCGCCGCGCCCGTTGGAGACGCAACACCATACGATTGAATGCCGTGAAAACGGAGCCGAACTCATCCGCCCGGTCACTGGGTAATTGTATTTGCAGATCGCCCCCACCCACCCTCTCCGATGCCACCTGGAGCGTGCGCATCGGGCTGGTGAGGGAACGACCGACCAGGAAAGCGAGACCCAGAGACAGCCCCGCACCGAGCAGCACCACGAACGCGATCAACTCCAGGATCTCACGCTGCCTCAACGCGGTTGCACCGGCCTGGAGCGGCACCTGGGTAGCCACCACGTCACCGTCGGGGAGCCTCCGGTAGGCCATCAAATATTGGCGCCGACCGAGGTTCCCAAGCGTGGTCTCCAGGAGTTCTTCCCGGCTCTCGAGCCGCTGGTTCAGCTCGAAAGGAATCAGCCCATCGTACAGACCGATTTCCACGAGTTCGTCCACCGAGCCGCCCCGCAGCTCTCCCGCTCGATACTCGAGAAGGTCCGCCCCCACGCGAAGGGACAGCAGCGTCATCGAGCCCTGTACGTCGCGGTAGAAGGCGGCCGCATCCGCGGCGACACGGCCCGCGATCGCGGCGGCGGTTCTCACGGTGGCGCCGTTAAGGGTCCGAAAAGCTAGCGTGCCGAAGAGGGTGGCCGACACGAGGAAAAACCCGAAGAGCGCCACGGTGACTCTGGCACGAAAGGAAGAGAACGGACTTTTCCACGTCCGGACGGTGGGGCGCCGCCCGACGAGCACGTACTGACCCAGAGCCCACAATAGAAGAATCGCCAATCCGTTGCCGAGCACCAGAAGCGTCCCGCGAGCTACCGCCAGAAGCGGCGTCGGTAGATCGAGGGCGTATTTGGCGTCGACCACTCCGTCGGGATAGAGCACACCCACGGTGGCCTCCCATCCCTCGTTGGTACGGCGCCAGACGGTCTCTTCGGAAAACGTCGCCTCGTCACCTTCGAGAACCGGAACCATGGTGAGCGGGCTCTCGCTCAAGGCGGTCAAGCTCCCAAAAAGCGGGCCGAAGGGCGAGGAATTCGAGAGCTTCCTTCGGGCCGGCAACACGCCGGTGAGTACCCGCCCGTCGGCCAGCGGGACTTGAACCACATAATTCGCGTCACTGAGGCCGAGACGCCGAACGAGGGAGGGCTCACCCTGCCGAGCCTCCTCAAGGAAATCGTCAGCGGAACCGGGCCGTCCCCCCTCCACACCGATGGTGATCTCGAATTCCGGGAGATCCCCCGCCGACCAAATGGTGAGCCACACGCCGGTTCCCTCCTCGGCCAAACCGCTCATGATCCAGCTCTCGTAGAGAAGCTCCGCCGACTCCGCTCCAGCCGCATCGAGCGAATCGGCGGTATCCACAAACCGGTGAAGCACGTACTCGAGGTAGGGATCCGCGGGAACACCCAGGCGCGATAATTGAAGCTCCGCCTCGTCCATCCGGGCGTCGATGCGGGCTCCCCACGCGGTCACGACGGCCGCGGAAGATCCGATCGCCGCCGCGGCGCACCAAGCCATCCAGTCGCGCCGCCCCGCTTTGATGCATGACAGCCCGTAGGCGGTGAGAAACGCCGGTAGCGCCCAGGCGCCAGTCGCCCATCCGGGGATGGTTCCGGCCATCCGCACCCAGAACGCCCCTGCCAGGCAAAGCGCCACGAGCGTCACAAAGGCCAACACGAGGGGAATCCGAGGAGGAGCCCCTCCATCGGTGCGCTCCCCCATTCGAAACGCACCGAGACAGACGAGCGTGAGCACGAGACCAAAGCCCATCTGGTAGACGACCCACTTCCCTTCCGCGCCCGCCAACAGCACGGGACCCGCACCGCCCAGGATCAACCTCGAAAAAACCGGAAACCCGATCAGCACCGCGAGGCCGGAAGCCAGGGACGGAAGACGGATCGCGGGCGGCATATGGGCCGCCATCACTACGCCCAACGCCACGCCAAGGAGAAGGACACGCTCGAACGACATGGGTACGGGTCCAGGCAAAACGAAATCGGCAGCCGTGAAGAAGGGTACCGAACCCGTGGCCGCTCCCACCGGTGCCAGAAGGGCCAGCCCCAGCGGCGTGAGCGCCGCCGCCGCGCGGTCGCTCTTTTCAGCTCCAGCGGTGAACGCGAGCAACAACCACGCGATGACCGCCAGCAGGCCCACGATCCTCAACCAGGTGGATCGAACGTCCCGCAGACGTTGCTCTTGGGTGGGGCGGACGACCGCAACACTGAAGAGGGCTTCGTCCTCCCATCGCAAATCGAAGACATCCTCGCCCGACGTCCTCTCGGCGCGGAAAATCCGGAGGTCCTCGCCCACACCGTCCCGGAATCGTGTTACAAAATCACCGGGGTTCTCCTCCAGATTTCGGGGCAGGTTCGCCTTGATGAGGGCGGCAGCCATCGCGGTTCCGCCGCCCTCGATCGGAGCCGTGAAGTACAGGTAGCTGAAGAGCGGACGATCCCGGTATAGATACCGGACCTCCCCCATCCTCAACTCCTCGGGTACAACACCGCGGTGTTCCCCATCCCAAATCCGGAAATCGCCCTCCGGCCCATAGATGGTGGCGAGGGTCATTCCGGTCTCCCGTCGGATGTCCCGCAAGCCGTCGAGAACGGCCGTGTTCGTACCGAGAGGCGCCAGCTCTCCAATACGCGCCACGGCTTCTTCGCCCATAATGAGAAGGCGCTGGAGGCGCTCGTCGAGTGCTTCCTCCGCTCGGGCGCTCCGGGAGCCCCAGTAGGCATCGAAGTCCTGTGAGATTCGGCGCAGGGCTACGTGCCCGGAGGAGCCCGCGATGGCACCGGCCAGGACGATTACGCTCGAAAGCACGCGGGCGCGGCCGCCGCGGGGACGGGCGGCGAGGACCGCGACCGCAGAGGCTCCGGCGAAAACGAGCAGCGCGAACAACGGCCAGCGTGTCCAGGCGACCAGGCCCAAAACACCGAGCCAGGGCGCGAGGCGGGCGAAGGTGTCCCAAAGGTGGGAGAGGAGGGATGAATCGCGAAACCGATTCAGCGAGGTCATCGAGGCCGAGCCGCCCTTCCTCGTGCGACGCCCGCGCCCTGCAGCTTTTCGTACCCGCGATGTTCCATTACGGCCTTCCGAAGCCGGGTAGAGCACGGTACCCGCGCAACAGCGCTCCCACTCGGAAAACTCTCCATGATACCATCGATGAACTCCTCGTCAGTTGGGACGTCTGAACCATACCATCGAACGATCTGCCGAGATCCGGTGTATTCTGGGTTCATGCCTTTCTCGGGGACTTCTGTCTCGCTAATTCCCGGCCATCCGGGCGGATTCCGCTACGCCGGATTGGGTGTGGCCGGATGGAGCGTCATCGTATTTGGCCTCCTCCCGCACACGCTCCCCGCGCAGGCCGTCGAGGTGGACCAAGGCACCTTCATCGTTGAATTGGGTGGACGTGTAGTCGGAACGGAAACCTTCCGAATTCGCCGGTTGGGTTTCGGCGATAATGCACGGACCATCGCCGAAGGAACACTCGAGATTGTTCTGGACGGGTCGCGACAGACGGTTCATTCCCTACTCGGGGCCGTCGGGGTCGGGATGTCCCTCGACGCCTACCAGGTCAACGTTTCCCTTCCCTCCGAACTCTCTATTCGGCTGGACCGCCGAGGGGGGAGAATGGTCTCTTCAAGGTCCTCCGAAGCCGGAGTCGAGGAGCGCGAGTATCGCCGAGCCCTGCCTCAAAATCCGACGGTAGTGTTGGATCGATTCTTCGCTCACCACTACTTCTTCCTGGCACCCTACCAGAGTCCGGGCGGGATCAGCCTCTCAGCCATTCGCCCTAGGCGTGGAAGCCAATCGACCGGGACGCTACGTATGACCACGGTAGAACCCGTCACCGTGGGGGACGCCACCATTCAGGCGCAACGCCTGGAACTACGAATTGATGGCGCCGTTCATGAAATATGGCTGGACGTACAGAATCGGGTTTTGCGCGTTCAGATACCTTCCCAGGGCTACGTTGCAGTGCGCCGGGATCCACCCCCGAATTGACCCCCCATAATAGCCCCCGTTTTCCACGAGAACTCCCTGGGAGGGACGAGGTTCTTGAAGTTTTACTTGCCTTAGCTAATTATTAGTACAGCAAAACGATTATACCGAGAGGGCGGATAAATGGGTGCCAGCGCGCGGAGAGTGGCCGGTGAGGTTTTGGAGGTCATTCCTCTCGTGACGAGGAGGGTGGCCGCAGACCTTCGTAATTCAGAGCGGTCCATGAAGTTGGCGTACGTAGGCCTGCTGGGCACCGTGGCCCGGAAACCCCGCAGCTTGGGTGAACTCTCGGAATTCCATGCCGTGAGTCTGCCGACCATGTCCAAGACCATCACCACCATCGAAGGTCTAGGATGGGTGGTGCGGACCCGATCCGAGGCTGATCGACGGGTGGTGATGGTCGAGGCGACCGCTTCGGGCAGGGCCGCGCTCAAAGAGGTCTACGACGCTGCCATCGGTTCGATCTCGGAGGTTCTCGATTCGCTAACGGCAAAACAGCACAAGAAGCTCAGTGAAGGCTTGACCATCCTCCGCGATACGTTCGCGGATTCTCCACCGGAGCGGGAGCCGGCACGATCTCGCTCCTCTGCTGGCAGGAATGGGTAGCAGGGGGACGCCGCGCCCCATCCACGGGGTTCCGCCTGAAGAATCACGGGAAAGGTTACGTATGTGGGCAAGACGAATATCTCGAGCCGCTTTCAACCGGACATGAAACAGGTGGACTGTTCTAGGCGTACATCTGAGTGGCGAGATCGTATGGGCATCGAATGCTTTCTCGCGCGGGTCACCCGCTCAATAGAGTGCGCCAATCAACTCAAACGGAGACCTCCCTTGTTGACTAGATTGCTCCAAGGCGGGGCGTTGGCTCTGGCGCTCTGCTTCCTCCCACGAGGCACCGCGGCACAGGACTTCGTACCCGTCTCCCTCACGTTGGAAGAGGCGATCGATATCGCCCGACGAAACAATCCGGGTCTTGCGGCCATCCGCAACGATGAAGATCTCGCGAACTGGAACGTGAGGTCCGCGTACGGGGCGCTTTTCCCGTCGGCCTCGCTGAACGGTGGGGTCTCCTGGCAGGGGTCGGGAGAACAGACGTTCGGGAGTCTGAGCTTCGACCAACTCGGATTCGCGAACCAGCCCTCGTTCATTTTTTCTAATTACAACGTGGGACTCGACTATCAAATCAACGGCAGGACCTTGCTGGCCCCCGGCCAGGCCAAGGCGGACCGCGTGGCAACGCGGGCTCAGTTGGCAGACGCGGAGGCGAATCTCGTTTTCCAGGTCACCCAGGGCTACATCGACGTCCTGCGGCAAATCGAACAGCTGCGGGTCTCCGAACAACAGCGGGAAAGGGCGACCTTCAACCTTCGGCTAGCCGCGGCACGGCTGGCCGTAGGAAGCGCGACCGGCGTTGACCTCGCTCAAGCCGAGGTGGCCGTAGGGCGGTCCGAGGTCACCGTCCTTCAGACCGCTAACGCCCTCGAGACCGCCCGGATAAGAGTCCTGCAGCAAATGGGAGTCGACCTCGACTCGCCTTTCGTGCCCACCACGCCGTTCACCCTCTCGGAGCCCCGTTGGGATCGTGAAGAGCTCTACCAGATGGGCTTGGAGCGTAACCCCAATCTCAGGGCTCTCCGCGCGAGTCGCTCGTCGAGCAGCTACGGAGTGAAGATGGCGAAAAGCGCCTACCTCCCCTCGATATCCCTGCGGGCAGGAACAAGCGGGTTTACCCGCCAGGCCTCGAACAGCGTGTCCGCCATCCAGCAGGCGGAGTTCCAGGCCCAGAGTTCCATTCAGAATTGTCTTTTTTTCAACGATCTTTTTTCCCGACTGACCAACCCGCTTCCCTCCCAGGACTGCTCGCAATTACAGTTCACCGATGCGGACGCACGACAGATAAGGAATCAAAATACCGGTTTCCCGTTCAGCTTTACGGGCCAACCGCCGACGGCCAGCCTTTCGATCAGCCTTCCCATATTCCAGGGCTTCAGCCGGCAAAGGCAGGTCTCAGAGGCCCAGGTACGCCTCGAAGATCTCGACCTCAATTTGAGGGAACAGGAATTGGCGCTCCGGGCAGATATCGCCACGACGTTGGCCACGGTTCGAACGGCGTACCAGGCCGCCCTCATCGAAGAACAGAACCAGACGTTGGCCGACGAGCAGCTCCGGCTTGCGCGAGAGCGATTCACGGTCGGGCTCGCCGACTTTCAAGAGCTCCTCGAGGCGGAGACCCTGAAGGTCGAAGCCGATCGCGAGCAGATAGCAGCGATCTTCGCATACCACGACTTCCTGGCGAATCTGGAGGCTGTGGTAGGAAACTCCCTCCGCACACCTTGAGGCTTAGCACAAATCCATGACCGCTGACCCTACCATGAACGCTAGAAACAAAGTCCTGATCGGGCTTGCGATCGTCGCCGTGATCGGTGGCGCAACGGCCCTCACGCTCACTCAGCGCCGCGACAGGGGCGTCCCCGTCCGGCTGGATGTCGTCGCCCGCAGGGACCTCGTTGAGACCGTCACGGCCAGCGGAAACATTCGAGCCGCCCGGGTGATTGAGATGAGCTCCGAGCTGTCGGCTCGCGTCACCGAATTGCTCGTAGACGAAGGAGACGACGTAGTAGTTGGTCAACTCTTGCTGCGGCTCGACCCGACCCAGTTCCAGGCCTCCGTGTCCCGGACCGAGGCTTCGCTCAACCAGGCCCGCGCTCAGGTGCGTCAGCAGGAAGCCAGTCTGCGGCAGGCCACCAGAGACTTTGAACGGCTGAGGAACCTGTTCACCCGTGATTCGCTCTTGATCGCACGACAGTTGCTTGATGACGCGGAGACCCAGGTGGAGTTGGCTTCTCGCCAACTGGAGTCGCTCGAATTCGGCGTCGAGCAGGCGATCGCCTCGCTCGATGAGGCGAACGAGCGGCTGAGCAAAACGTTTTTCAGGGCTCAGATCGCCGGAAAAGTGACCCGTCTCAATGTGGAGGAGGGAGAGACCGTCATCGTCGGGACGATGAACAACCCCGGTAGCTTGGTTTTGACGATCAGCGAGCTCTCGAGAGTCGAGGCGGTTCTCGAGGTGGACGAGACGGACATCCCGTATATCGCGGTGGGCGACAGCACGATCCTGGAATTGGACGCCTTCCCGAACCGCCTTTTCAGCGGTGTGGTGACTGAGATCGGCAACAGCGCTATCCGGCCTCCCGCCTCCTCAGCCGGGAGTGGCCAGGCTGCAGCGATCGACTTCGAGGTGGTGATCAGCATGCATGACCCCCCCCAGGGGATTCGGCCCGATCTGTCGGCCACGGCCGACATCATTACGGCGATGAGACAAAACTCCATTTCGGTGCCGATCATTGCCTTGACGGTTCGCCCTGAAGCGGAGGCCGGGGAGGGCGCCGTGGCTACGCCCGCCTTTGCGGAGGAGGACGATGAGCGGACACGAGGACCGCTCGGGCGTCAGGATGTCGCGGACGTTGAGGGCGTGTTCGTCGTAGAGAATGGCCAGGTCCGGTTCGCCCCAGTGGAGGTCGGCATCACCGGCCAGGAGCATTTCGAAATACTGACGGGCGTCAGCGAAGGAGACACGATAGTGGCCGGTCCCTACCAACAGATTCGCGAACTCAACGACGGAGACCGGGTGCAGGAGCAGGATAGAAACGCCGGGTCACCCGGCTAACCACGCCCACGAGTCCGAACGGAGCTTTCATGCAGTTCGTCGAGGGAATCCGCCTTGCCCTGCAGCAGATCTGGGCCGAGAAGCTGAAGAGTTTCTTCAGTCTGCTCGGCGTAATCGTTGGGGTCATGTTCCTCATCGTGGTGGTGAGCATCGTCGAGGGGCTGGATCGCTACATCCGCGAAGACCTGGCCTCCGCGGTGTTCGGCGTGAACACCGTCACGCTCCGCCGGTGGTCGGACGGGCCAGATTTCGGCGGGTCCGGATCACGCGCCCGACAGCGTCGTCCTCAGATTACCTACGACGATTGGGAAGCCGTGAGAGACAGGATCACCGTCCCAGCGAGGGTGGGGGCGGAGAGCAGCACGGGCGGTGAGATCGTGGCCGACAACGGTCGGTCGGTCGAGAATGTTCAAATTCAAGCCGTCACGCCCGAGATCATGGTGATTCGCGATTTGGTCGTCGAACGGGGACGCACGTTCTCTGATCAGGAGGCCGAGCGTGGAACCGCAGTGGTCGTGCTCGGCACGGAAACCGCCGACCTCCTGTTTGAAAATCTCGATCCCATTGGCCGCCGTGTACGTATCCGCGGATTTCCCTATCGAGTGATCGGCGTCCTCGAGGAGCAAGGAAGCCTGTTCGGGCAATCGCTCGATAACCGGGCGATCGCGCCAGCCCGATCACCGATTCAGGCGGTGACGAACCCGCGCGGGATCGTGGGCCAAGTCGTGGCACAATCTGAGAATTCGGAGGACCTGCGTACCCTCCAGCGGGAAATCGAGGGTATCATGCGGGCGGAGAGGCGCCTTCGCCCCGCCGAGGCCAACAATTTCTCCGTCGAGACGGCCGAGGATACCCTGAGCTTCTGGGATAACATTTCCAGGATCCTCTTTATCGCTTTGCCGGGATTGGTCGCGATATCGCTGGTGGTCGGCGGCGTGGTCATCATGAACATCATGCTCGTTTCGGTGATGCAGCGAACTCGTGAGATCGGCGTACGGAAGGCGATCGGTGCCCGGCGGAGAGACATTTTGAGCCAGATCCTCATCGAGAGCATCACGCTGTCCGGAGTCGGAGCGGTGGTGGGAGTCGGGGTCGGCATAGGACTCACCTATCTGGTGAGAGTGCTTTCCCCTCTTCCCGCCGCAGTCGATGCGAAGTGGATCGCCCTCGGTGTTTCCCTGGGAGTTGTCGTGGGGGTGGTTTCCGGCGTGTACCCCGCCGTGCGGGCCTCCAGGCTCGCCCCCGTCGACGCCCTGAGGCACGAGTGAGATGAATCGCCTCAACACGCTCGGCGAGGGCGTCAGCATCGCACTCGATTCGATCCGGACCAACAAGGTTCGCTCCGGTCTTACGATCCTCGGCGTCGCGATAGGCGTGGGTGTGGTGGTCATGATCGCGGCGCTCATTACCGGAATCCGAACGTCGGTCATGGACGGCTTCGAGTCGGCGGGTCCGGACAACTTCGGCCTCATGCGCTTCGATTTTTCCGCGGTCCGCATCTCGTTCGGAACCCAACGTCCTCCCTGGTGGAACAAGCCGGTCATCGTGCCCGAGGAGGCCGAGCGCTTAGCCCGTCTCCCTGCGATCCAGGACGCGCTGTACAACTTCGCCTTCAGCGCGACCATGGTGGTGGACGCGCGCCGGGTGAATTCGGTGCAGTCCACCGCCTATTCATCCGGCTGGCCGGCCTATCAGCCGGGGACGTTCGTTGGGGGCCGTGACTTTACGCCGCAAGAGGTCGCCCAATCCCGTCCCCTGGTCGTGCTCTCACTTTCGCTCGCCGAAGAGCTATTCGGAGGCCTCAATCCGATCGGAAGGAAGATCCGGGTCAGTGTGGGCAACCGATCGGTGAGCGAGGCCTTCACGGTCGTGGGCGTGTTCGATCCGGAGGAGAACATCTTCTCCGCCGCCGTACAGTATTGGGCAGTTTTTCCGTTCACGTCAGCAATGAAAAGGCTCAAGGCCTCGAATTTTCAGGCCAGCGTCTGGCTCGTGCCGAGATCGGCCTTCGCTCAGGCGGAAGCCATCGATCAGGTGATCGGCTCCATGCGCTCCATGCGCGGGCTGCGCCCGAGGGACGAGAACAATTTCGCCATCATGCGGTCAGATCAGCTTCTGGAGATGTTCAACACGTTCCTTGGAGTTTTCTTCTTGATCATGCTCGCGCTCTCGTCCGTGGGGCTCCTGGTGGGCGGAATCGGCGTCATCGGTATCATGATGATTTCCGTGACTGAGCGAACGAGAGAAATCGGCATTCGAAAGGCGGTGGGGGCCACCCGCCAGGAAATTCTGTGGCAATTTCTGGTCGAGTCGGCGGTGCTCACGCTCCTGGGCGGCGTGGCCGGGTTGAGCCTTGGCGCGGCGCTAGCCGAGGGCGTCGCCGCCTTCACCCCGATTCCAGCCTCTATCCCGATTTGGGCGATCTTCACGGCGATCGCAATGGCGATCGTGACCGGCGTGCTTTTCGGCATCGCCCCAGCGTATCGGGCGTCCCGTCTGGACCCCATCACGGCCCTCCGTCACGAATAGGCACTCTACCCGCTTCGCAAAGGGCACAATGACCGAACCCCTCGACCTTCTCGCGATCATGGCCCACCCCGACGACGCGGAGCTCTTATGCGGAGGGGCACTCGCCAAAGCAGCCGCGCTGGGAGACCGGGTCGGGATTCTGGACCTCACGCGGGGTGAGGTCGGGAGTAGCGGGTCCGGGGAGATCCGCGCTGAGGAAGCTGTTCGCTCCGCAAAATTGCTAGGTCTGGTCGTTCGCAGAAACGCTGGACTCCACGATTCTGGATTGATCAACGATGACGCATCGCGAAGCATCGTGGTGGGATTGATCCGTGAGCTGCGTCCAAGCGTAATCGTCACCCATTGGCGTGAAGGCAGGCATCCGGATCACCGGGTCGCCGCTCAACTCGCCTACGACGCCTCCTTTCTCTCCGCGCTGAAAAACTACGATGCGCCCGGAGACGCCCACCGGCCCGACAAAGTCGTGCACTGCCTCCTCTTCCGTGAGGACGTGCCACGGCCCTCCTTCGTCGTGGATATCACCGATCACATCGACAGGAAAATGGCGGCGGTGGCTTGTTTCGAGTCCCAGTTTTCAGGAAAAGCGTCTGCCGGTGAGGTGTTCGGCGCCGGCGACCGGCCCCTCGAAGACCAGATCCGTGCCCAGTGCGCCCACCACGGCTCCCGGATTCGGTGCGCCTATGGTGAACCATTTTGGACACGGGAAACGGTCGCGCTGGAGTCGCTCGTGAGCAGCCGGGTATCGACGTTTTGACCACAGCCGAACCCGACCCCAGGCCAAGGGCCCACAGCCAAAAAACGTTCTAGAGCCACCGAGGGGCCAGAGTGCGCAGGCGTCTAGACCAAACAGGAGACCTCGAGAAGTAGTCTCCGCCAACTCGGAACATCCGATCCGTGGATCTTGAGCGCCTTTGCGCTGGCCCCCCCTCCCTCTGACAGCCACGGCCCCAACCACGCACTGATCTCCGGAGGTAGGTGGCCGAGGAGGTCTCCGCCCGGTCGGTGCACCCATACCTCCGGCGCCTCCTGGTCAGGGGGATCAGGGATCAAGTACAGGGAGTCGCCCGCCTCGAGTACCTCCAGATGGCGATCACGATCAGCGAAGGCAATGCCGTGGACCGTAGCGCGAAAGTGGGGTGGGCGACCATCCGGAAAAGGCGGACGATTCCTACTCATACAGGATTCAACGTTGGGATCACGGTTCACCGCCCTCGGCTCATTCGGTATGTTGTCCAACATAGGAGGGGCCTCGGTGGAGGGAAATACCAGGCCCGAATTCGATCGCTCACGAGGAACTCATGCCGTCGATTTACCTCGATCACGCGGCGACGACACCGATTCGCACCGAGGTGCGCGAAGGGATGCTCGCCATTCTCGACGGCGAATTCGGCAATCCCTCCAGCGCGCATGGGTGGGGGCGCCGTGCAGCTGCGCGCCTCGAGGAAGCACGGGACCGAGTGGCCGGTGCCATCGGAGCCGACCGAGGTGAGGTCTACTTCGTTCGCGGCGGTACGGAGTCGGACAACATGGCCATCCTCGGCCACGCCGAGGCCGTTCGCCGACGAGGAGACACACCGTACGTCGTCGTTTCAGCGATCGAGCACAAAGCCGTGATGAGCGCCTCCGCAGAGGTGGAGAACCGAGGCGGGCGATGCACCACGGTTCCGGCCCACGCCGACGGTACACTCGATCTGGACGCCCTCGATAACGCGCTCGCGGACGGTGCATCGATGGTGTCGGTCATGACCGTGAACAACGAGGTCGGCATTCACCTGCCCATCGAGGCCGTGGTGGAGCGGACGCAAGCTCATGGCGCCGTTTTTCACACCGACGCCGTCCAGGCCCTCGGAAAGGTTCCGGTCAGCCTCCAGGATGTGCCGATCGATCTCCTCTCCCTTACGGGACACAAGATCTACGGCGCGAAGGGCACGGGCGTGTTGTTCGTGCGGCACGGGGTCGACCTCGTCCCTCTCATCTTTGGTGGAGGGCAGGAAAAGGCGTTGCGGCCCGGCACGGAGGACGTTGCGGGCGCGGTGGGAATGTCCATCGCCGTGGACCTGGCGGTCCAGGAACAGGAGAGCGAGGCCGATCGCATCCGCAAGCTCCGCGACCTCCTCCAGTCGCGGCTGGAGAGCGGTATTGCCGGCCTCCGGGTCCATGGCGACGTGCCCAACCGTGCACCGCACATCCTCAACGTCGGCATTCCGGACGTCGATCCCGAGGCGCTCCTCGCCGGTCTCGATCTTGAGGGGATCGCCGCCTCGGCGGGATCGGCCTGCGACAGCGGTGCTCAAACGGGAAGCCACGTGCTCGCGGCCTTGTATGGCCCGTTGGAGGGGGTCGCGGCTCTTCGGTTCAGCCCCGGTCACGCCACCACCGAAGACGACATACATCACGCGGCGGACGCAACACTGAGGGTCCTTGAGCTCATCCGAAGTGTGGAGGCACGAGCGGGATGAACGCGGTTATCGGCACATGAGCGGTCGGCGGATTCTGGTCGCCATGTCGGGCGGTGTGGACTCCTCCGTGGCGGCGGCTCTTCTCGTCCAGCAAGGCTACGACGTGGTGGGTGCCACGATGAAAACGTTCTGTTATTCGGGCGCCCAGGCCCACTCCAAGACGTGCTGCGGGCTCGACGGTATCACCGACGCCCGCCGTGTCGCCGACACGCTCGGCATTCCCCATTACGTCTTCGACGTAGAGGAGGATTTCACGCGCGACGTGAT
Source organism: Gemmatimonadota bacterium (assembly GCA_022564055.1). Lineage (GTDB taxonomy): Bacteria > Gemmatimonadota > Gemmatimonadetes > Longimicrobiales > Gaopeijiaceae > UBA822. The sequence goes on along the minus strand of JADFMD010000009.1, from coordinate 31,684 downwards.
CGACGACTTCGTCTCTGAATACGCCCGTGGCCGCACGCCCAATCCATGCGTGCGCTGCAATTCCAACACGAAGTTCCCGGAGCTCATGGAGCGAGGGCGACTCCTGGGTTGTCATGGAATCGCCTCGGGCCATTACGTCCGGATCGATCACTCGAACCCCTCCGCGCCTGCACTCTACAGGGGTATCGACGCCTCGAAGGATCAGTCCTACTTCCTCTGGGCCCTACCCCCCGAGATGCTGCCCCTTCTCCACTTCCCTCTTGGAGACCTGACGAAGACGCAGGTGCGGGCGCAGGCCCGGGCGCTCGGCCTCGTTACAGCCGATAAGCCAGAATCGCAGGAGATCTGTTTCGTGCCCACGGGAAACTACCGAGATCTCCTGGAGAAGAGGCTCGCAACGCGTCATCCAGCCCTGGAGCCGGGCCTGATCGTCACACGCGATGGCACGGTGCTCGGGGAGCACTCGGGTTATGCCAATTTTACCGTCGGCCAGCGTAAGGGACTCGGTGGCGGGTTTGGCCAGCCCCTCTACGTCATCGAGATCCGGGCGGACTCTCGCGAAGTCGTGGTGGGTACGGCCGAAGAAGGCGCCTCCGGGGGCGTTGAGATCGGTGAGGTCAACTGGCTGACGACCCCCCCGCCGGTGGACTCACCCCTTCGCGTGCAGCTCCGGTATCGTGCTTCGGCCGTTCAAGCGACGATGCATTCGACCGGCGGGCGGGTGGTCCTGAGCTTCGATGAACCTCAGCGAGCCGTGACTCCGGGCCAATCGGCGGTCTTCTTCGAGGGTGAGCGAGTTCTTGGGGGCGGACGGATCGAACGTGCCTTGGTCAGCTCAGAGGCTTGCTGAAACGGTCCCTCTATTTAATGCTTCATCCCGGATGACGCGGCGAATTCCTCCATCGCTGTCCGCTGCTCGTCGGTCAATGTTTCCGGAATTACCACCTCGACCTCGACTATCTGGTCCCCCACGCGTTCTCCCTTTTGAATCCCGTGTCCCCGAATACGAAGCTTTGTCCCACTCTGTGTGCCCGGTGGAATCCGCAGATGAACTCTCTTACCGTACACGGTCTTGATCGCCATCTTCGAGCCGAGAGTGGCCTGGACCAGATTGACCGGAACGGTCACATGGATGTCCAGCCCTTCACGGCGGAAGAAGCCGTGAGGCTTGACCTTGAACATGATGATCAAGTCCCCCGGGTTTCCGCCACGGCTGCCCCGCTCACCCTTCCCCGACAGGCGGACCCTGGATCCGGCTTCCACACCCTTCGGCACGGTGATCTTGAAACGCCGGTTTTGGCGCACGGTTCCACTCCCACTGCATGGTCTACAGGGGGATTCTGGGATCTCGCCGCGGCCAAAGCACGCCGGGCAAGGCCGTTTGACCGCGAAGCCTCCCTGGCCGAAGGAAATCGCGCCAGTACCCTGACACTCACTGCACTTCTTGGTCCGCGTGCCCGGGGATGCGCCTGACCCTCCACACTTGGCGCATTCCTCGGTGATAGGGACGTCGATGGAAATCTTGCCTCCTTTTGCCGCGGTGAGAAAGGAGATCTCCACCAGGTACTCAACGCTGCGCCCCTTTGCGGGGCCCCTTTGGGTTTCCCCGCCTCCGGGCTTCGGCCGACGATCGAAAATAGAACTGAAGATGTCCCCGAGGCCCCCGAACCCTTCGAGATCTTCAAAGGAGAATCCGCCGCTGGCCCCGGCGCCCGAACCCCTCGACGCCCCGCGCCCGCGCCCGAACCCCAGGTTGGGGATGCGCCGAATCTGGTCGTATTGTTTTCGCTTCTTTGGGTCCGAGAGCACCGCGTACGCCTCGCCGAGCCCTTTGAATCGTCCGGCCGCCTTGGGCCCCGGCTTCGCGTCCGGATGGTACTTCTTCGCCAAGGTCCGGTAAGCCGATTTGATCTCGGCTTGGCTGGCCTTCTCCGTAACGCCGAGCGTCTTGTAGTAATCCTTAGTGCCGGTGGCCACGACTCTCGCCTATTCGTGTTTGAAGACGGTGACTCGGGCGGGTCGTACGAGGTGGCCTTTGAAGCTGTATCCCTTTTGGAACACGTCCTGGACTTTTTGATCCTCCTCCGGATTTTCGGTGGGTACGCCCAGCATGGCCTCCATGATGTTGGGGTCGAATGGCTCTCCCACGGGGTCGCTTAGTTCCACGCCGGCGGCCTCGAGGGCTTGCCGAAATTTTCGCTCTACGAGGTCGACACCCTCGACCAACGCCTCCACGGTGGTGCTCTCGGCCTGCCACGCTCCGACGCGCTGTAAATCATCCAGGCCGTCGATGAAGCTCCGAAGCATGTCCGCCTGTCCCCTGGTCCACGCCTCGGACAACTCGTTCTCGGATCGGCGGCGATAGTTCGTAAATTCGGCGACCAAACGAAGATGCCGATCCTTGAGGGCGGTGAGCTCCTTCTGCACATTGGCGAGAGCATCCGCCGGCTCGACCGCAGGCTCGGCCTCTTGCTCCTCGATCTCTTCGGGTGAGTCCTGGTCGGCCGACACGGCCTCGATCGACGGCTCGAGCGTCCCTGAGGCACTCTCGTCCACTACCTCCGCTTCGGGCGTGGTCATTTCTTGGGGCTTGTTAGTCTTCTTTTTACCCATTCTGCTCTCGATACCCCTGTTTGGCGGAGGCGTGTCCGACCGGCTTGCCTGGGAACTTACTGTTTCTTGGGCGCTCCGGGAGCCCCGACACGAGTACGAAATCCGAACGCGGAAGATTCAGGTTCGGTCGGCCAACATCTGGTAGAGAAGAAGCAGTGCCGCCTGGGTCCCACGTTCGCGGACCGCCTCCCGATCCCCGCTGAAGACGCGATGTGACGCGCGCGTGCGTCCCTTCAGAGCCACGGCGAACCACACGGTGCCCACGGGTTTCTCGGGCGTGCCGCCCCCTGGCCCCGCGATTCCAGTAACTCCGACCCCGACCTCCGTGCCCAGAAGGGCCGCCACACCACAAGCCATGCCAATCGCCACAGCCTCTGAGACCGCTCCGTTCTCGACGAGAACCGCCCCTTCGAGGCCGAGTAGATCGATCTTCACCCTATCCGCGTACGCGATCACTCCCCCTCGAAAATAGACCGAGGAGCCTGGGAGATCGGTAATTCTCTTCGCCACCAGCCCCCCGGTACAGCTCTCGGCCACCGCCAATGTGAGAGATTCCCTCTCGAGGACGTCCGCGATGGCCTCAACGAGATCGCCCTTCTCCGTGCCAATGCGGTATGGCGCTACGATGGGGTCCAGCACGGCCTGCGCTCTGTCCAGCAGCTCAGCCGCCTCTGGGGCCCGTGCCCGCGTCGAGAACCGTATCGAAACGCCCCGGAGGCCAGGAAGAAAAGCCAGGTCGACCTCTCCAGGGAGCCCTGCCCGCACCTCGTCGACAAGCTCGCCGAGGACGGACTCCGCGATCCCTGTCGTGTAGAGGGTCCGGTGTACCAAAGGCACCAGACGACCCTCGAAGCGATCACGGATGATATCCTCGAGTACTTCCTCGACAATTCCCCGCATTTCGCGAGGTACCCCCGGCAGAAGCGCAACGGTACGGCCGTCGTGCTCTATCAGCAGCCCCGGTGCGCTCCCGAGCGCGTTGGGTAGCACTCGGGCCCCGCTAGGTACCTCGGCCTGGGAGAGATTGCTCACAGGCAGCTCCGGAACACCACGGGCTCGAAAGCGGTTGCGCAGATCTGCGACGATCTCGGGGTCGGAGCGAAGTTCGAGGCCCAGAAAATCCGCTACCGCCGGACGCGTCAGGTCGTCTCGAGTGGGTCCGAGCCCACCCGTCACGATGATGAAATCGGCCACGGCGAGAGCCGCGCCAAGCGCGGCCGCGATCGCCTCGGCGTCATCCCCCACGACCCACCTTCGAACGACTGGCACACCGAGGGACGCCAGCTTTCTACCGAGCCAGGCAGCGTTCGTGTCCGTCGTCTCGCCCGAGAGAAGCTCCTCACCGACGGTGACAACCGCAGCCGTGACCTCCTTGTTTCGGGACACCCGCAATCAATCCCTGAGGCCCATCAGGGCACGGTAGCTCCACAGGTAGTCCACCATGGAATAGATCGTGAGGATCAACGCGATACCGAGGGTCACACCGACCCAGGCTGAATGGACCTGAAAGAAGGCCCTGTAGGGTAGGTTGTCGAGCCCCCGCGCCGTGGCGATTTCCCGCAGAGGGTACCACAACAAGAGCCCGCCGGAAAAAAGATTCTGCAGAAACGCCTTGTACTTGCCGGAGGTCCCGGCGGCGATCACCACGTCCTGACGGACCGCCCATTGCCTGAAGAGTGTGACCAGGAGCTCCCTTCCCAGAATGACGATCAACACCCACATCGGAAGCATGCCCCACAGGGGAATCAAGCCCGCTTCCCCACCCCGGTGTGAAATGATGTAGAAAGGGATCAGCGTCGACACTAACAGCAGCTTATCGGCCAACGGATCGAGCAGCTTTCCTACGTCGGTGATCCAGCCGTGCTTTCGCGCCAGATATCCATCCCAGAGGTCGGACAGGCCGGCCCCAACGAAAAGCACGAAGGCAGCCAGACGTGCGCCCACGGAAGGTGAGAGAGCCAGGAAAAAAATCGCGGGACAGGCTACGATCCGCCCGACCGTGATCACATTCGGGAGGTTGCGGCTCCCTTCCATGGTCGGTTCAGCTAAGGGCCCGAACGACCATCTTGCTGACCGAGCCCAGCGTCTCGAAGACGCCCCGGCCCTCGATCGCTACTCCCTCGAAATCAGGGACTCCCATCGGATTGAGCTGCGATCTGAGATCGCCCATCGACATGGCGTTGGGCAGATCACGCTTGTTGTATTGCATGGCGAACGGGATGTTGGTGAGATCGTAGCCGTAGGACTCGAGGTTTTCGTAAAGATTGTGCATGGCCTCGATATTCGCCTCCATACGTTCCGCCTGTGAGTCCGCCACGAAAATCACACCGTCGACACCCTTCAGAATCAGTTTTCGACTCGCATTGTAGTAGACCTGGCCGGGAACCGTGTAGAGGTGAAACCGGGTCTTGAAGCCCTTCACTTCACCGAGGTCGATTGGGAGAAAGTCGAAGAACAGAGTCCGCTCCGTCTCCGTTGCGAGGGAGATCATCTTGCCCTTCGCGTCGGGATTTACTTTTGAATATACGTATTCCAGGTTGGTGGTTTTTCCGCCCAACCCCGTACCATAATAGACGATCTTACAGTTGATTTCCCGGCTGGCGTAGTTGATGAGGGACATGAGGGCCTACGCTCTCTTCCTGTATCGCGAGTCGAACACTCCCTCCAAATGCTCCCCCACGATCACTGGCCCCCGCATGGGAGCAAGGTTTCCATTAACCGGTGATTGAGGCGGTGACAAAAATGAGCCTCTCCCCCCACATGGGGAAGAAGAGAATAAGCTCGGACCGACAGCCATGAAGGGCAACCTTTTCAAGCGGAAAGAACGGGACCCAACGCATCCCGCTCCATCCGCTCGACGATCGCCTGAGCCCGGCGGCGAAGCGCTGCTCGGGACTCCCACGCGACAAAATCCTTCATCAGGTTGATATGGTCCACAGTAGCATCGGCCTTGGCCATATATCCCAGAGCAGCAAGACGCCGGAAAAACGAAGAGCTGAAAAGGTCTCGGCTATGCCGCTTCATCTGATCACGAATCACCCACGCCGCAACCGCTCCTGCGGCGGCGGCCGCAAGAACCGCGATGCCGGTATTCCGTGCCTTGTTTTCCATACCCTACATCTCCCGTCGCCCAGCCAGAGCCTCGACGATCGTAGACCCGTCGACGTACTCCAACTCGCTCCCGACTGGAAGACCGCGGGCCAAACGCGTGACCTTCGGCCCCAAGGGGCGAATCACTCCTTCCAAATACACCGCCGTGGCCTCTCCCTCGACGCTCGAGTTCGTTGCCACAACAACTTCCGTTACTGCGCCATCCGACGATCTGATACGCTCCAAGAGCGGTGCGACGCTTATCTCGTCCGGACCGATTCCATCCAAGGGCGAAAGCCGACCACCCAGCACATGGTACAGGCCTCTGTATCCCCCCGCTCTTTCGATCGCTCCGACCTCGTAGGCCTCCTCAACAACACAGATAGTGGCAGCGTCTCGGTTCGGATTCGCACAGATCTCGCATCGCTCCGTTTCCGTAAAATTTCCGCACACTTCGCACGGACCGATTTTCTCCACTACCTCGCGAATCGCCGCGGCAAGGCTGAAAGCCTCTTCCCGCGGACGTTTCAAGAGGTAGTACCCAAAACGTTGGGCGGTCTTGGATCCCACACCCGGAAGGCGTGAAAACTCCGTTATCAGCTGTTGGATGACCGACACTAAAAACTAACAGGTCGGTGGAGGACCTGGGGGGACTTTTTTACGGACACGATCCGTCCAGTTGGGTCCAACTGCTAGAAAAGGCCGGGGATCTGGATTGGCATTCCCCCTGCCGCCTTCCGCATGTCTTCCTCATACTGGCTCTGCGCCTTACCCTGGGCTTCCGTCACCGCAGCCATTACGAGGTCTTCGAGCATCTCCACGTCGCGGGGATCCACTACCGTGGGATCGATCACGATCCGGGTCACGGTACCCTTTCCGTCTACCGTCGCCGTCACCATACCCCCGCCGGACGAGGCAGAAATCTCACGTGCTGAAATCTCCTCCTGCAACTGGGCCATCCGCGCCTGGAGCTGCTGGCCCATCTGCATGAGCTGTTGAATGTTCGTCATCGTCAAACCCCTGCCTTGAAACGTGTTGGGATCAATCTAGTAATTCCAGGTCAAGTTCGTCTACCGCGTGCTGAAGGAGCGGTTCCCGCTTGATCAGCCCCTTCATCCTGTCGTTCCGAACCGTCTCGGGACTGATACGCCCCGGCTGCAGAGACGTGCCATCGCCAGAAGCGCGAATTTCAAGGTTCAGCTCCGTATTCATCAAGCTCCCTAACGCCTTTTGAAGGGTTCGGCGGGCCCCGGGATCCTCGAGGCGGTCCAGGCCAGGTCCCGCTGGGAGCTCAATGACTACGACGCCCTCCGCCTCGGAGTGGGCGACGGTGGCGGCCCTGAGAAATGGGCGCATACCGCTGGGAACTCCATCCCCTCGCTCGACCAACAAATCCCAGGCGTCCGCCGCGCTGAGGGGACCGGACGATTTTTCTGCCGCTGCCTCCTCAGGTACCTGGGGTGCGAAAGAAGCCGATTCGGAGACCGGTTCATCGGTGGAAACCCGCCCGGAAGAAGGCTTCCTTGGGGCGGCATCCGGCGGACGGCTACCGACAAGACCGGCCAGCAGTTCCTCCAATCGCACGGTCCGATCCAAATAACTTATGCGTAGCAACAACATCTCGAGCACCACCTGAGGGTTCGGACTCCGCCTGAGCGTTCCCGAACTCTCGACGTCAGACGCCAACGCGAGCATTCGAGTCAGATCCGCCGGGCTGAAAGAAGTGAGCCTGGCCTTGAAAGCGTCCCGGGTGTCGGCATCGAGATCCGGGGGACTTCCCCCCAGTGAGATCCTCAGAAGGGCCCGAAGCGAGTCAACCAGCCCGTGGTAAAATTCGACCAGGTCGTACCCCTCATCGAGCAGCCGCTCCACGAACTCGAAGACCTCCCCGTGTCTCCCGTCGGCCCATATGTCCAGAAGCTCCACATAGCGCTCGTTATCGACCAGGCCCAGTACTCGGCGCACGGAATCTTGGCTGATTTCCCCGCCGGTCAGGGCGATCACCTGATCCAACAGGGAGAGGGCATCTCGCAACCCTCCGTCGGCCTTCCGGGCGATGGTTCTGAGGGCATCTTCCGGAGCGGGAAAACCCTCCTGCTCGAGCACGGTCGCCAGGCGGGCCATGATCTCGGCAACGCCGATGCGCCGGAAATCGAATCGTTGGCACCGTGAAAGAACCGGCGCCGCGGTTTGCTGAATTTTCTGCGGCTCCGTAGTCGCGAATACGAAAACCACGCGGGGTGGCGGCTCTTCAAGGATCTTCAGCAGCGCGTTCCAGGCCTCCCGCGTGAGCATGTGGGCCTCATCCACGATGTAGACCTTGTAGCCGCCTTCCCGCGTCGGCGCATACATGGCCCGCTCACGCAGCTTCCTCGCATCCTCCACACCTCGATTCGAAGCGGCGTCGATCTCAATCACGTCCAGCGCGGTCTGACCGCTCCAAATTCGCACGCAGCTTTCACATTCCCCGCAGGGTTCCCCCGACTCGTCCCGGTCCGGACAGTTGAGGGCCATCGCGAGCACACGGGCAAGCGTCGTCTTGCCCACACCCCGGGGACCGCAAAAAAGGTAGGCGTGTCCCACCCGATCATCCGAAACGGCCCGGCGGAGCGTCTCCGAGACATGCTCCTGAGTCGCAACATCGGCGAAACGCCGCGGCCGATATTTTCTAGCTAACGCCGTGTGGGACAACGCTTTACGGTTCCCAGTCCAGTGGTGCGGATCCCCGGCACGCCGCCACTTGTGGCCCGCGGTCGGTTGAGACGCCGCACGAAAAGCAAAAAAATGCCCCAGGCGACCCGCAGCAACGTTCACCACACTTACCGCTGCTACCGGCAAGGTCCTGACGGAGTTCGTGGGCTTTGGCCCTACGGACCTGGGGCACCTGAAATTTAGACCGTGGCGAAACGAGCGTCAACGTTATGGAAGCCGTACTGAAAGTGCCCTTACGGTAGCCTCGGCGACGGATTTCAGGTGCCCGGGATCACTCGGTCCACGCGCCCTCGACGTGCTCGAGTTCAACAGCCCCACCGGGCATTATCCGTACCGAAACGGCGTCGAACCGATAGGACCGTGCCTCGAAGCTACTCCGCGCGATCCACGCGTTGGCAACCACGGAGATCGCGCGACGCTTTCTCCAGGTGATCGCTTCAAGGGGATGGCCGAACGCGGGTCCGCTGCGGCCCTTTACCTCCACAAACGCGACGAGCCCATCCTTCTCCACCACAAGATCGATCTCCTTGCGCAGAAACCGAACGTTGCGGTCGAGGATTCGCCAACCCCGCTTCTTCAAGAGGGCTTCGGCAAGCGCTTCAAATCGGCGTCCGCGCCGTATGGTGTCCAAGAATGAGAACCGGTGCCTGGGGTTGGGAAGAAAGGGTCCACAGCGCAGCCTCGCTGAAAGGGAAGGGCGCAGCCATGGCAGGATCGGCAGCGCGGAAAATTGTTGAAAAGATATCGCGCTCTAGAACGGAAGCTGCACCTCACGCCCGATCGCCTCCGCAATCACCCGGATCTGAACCATGAGCTCAGTGAACTGATCAGGATAGAGCGACTGGGCGCCGTCTGAACGAGCCTCCGGGGGGTTCGTGTGCACCTCGATCATCAACCCGTCGGCGCCAGCCGCCACCGCCGCCCTCGCCATCGGAATGACCTTGTCCCTAATCCCCGTTCCGTGACTCGGATCCGCGATGATAGGAAGGTGCGAAAGGGACTTCACAACGGGGATCGCCGTGAGGTCCAGGAGGTTTCGTGTGTGCGTGTCGAAGCTGCGGACACCGCGCTCGCACAAAATCACCTGTTGGTTTCCTTCGGCCAGGATATACTCGGCGGCTAGCAGCAACTCGTCGATCGTGGCGGACATCCCCCGCTTGAGCAGGACGGGTGTGCCGGATCGGCCCGCCCGCCGGAGCAAAGGATAGTTCTGCATGTTGCGGGCGCCGATCTGAATTATGTCGGCGTACTGAGCGACGAGGTCGACTCCTTCGGGGTCCAGCGCCTCCGTCACGATGGCCATCCCCGTGGCCTCCCTGGCGCGGGCCAACATCTTGAGCCCCTCCTCCCCGAGCCCCTGCCAGGAGTACGGGGAGGTCCGAGGCTTGAACGCTCCCCCCCGGAGTACCGTGGCCCCCGCCGCCTTGAGTCGGTGTGCGATGTCGATGATGTCCGACGCACCCTCCACGGCGCATGGACCAGCGATGATGTTTATCGCTTCGCCGCCGAACCGCACGCCGTTCTTCAACTCGACGATGGTGTCCGAATCACGCCATTCACGGGAGACCTGCTTGTAGGGCTTGGTCACCGGGATGATCTCGAGCACGCCTAACATTCCCTGTATGCGGTCGGCGTCGACACCGCCGTCGTTCCCCATGAGCCCGACGGTGGTGCGCTGCTTCCCCGGCATGGGCCGCGCTTCGTAGCCCAGTCGCTCGATCTCGTCCACCACGGCCTGCACCTCACCCTCGGAGGCGCCGTGCTTCATCACGACCAACATTTAGGCCGCCGATCCGGTCGTTTGGAGAGCGTCCTGCAGCTGAACGCCGACGATCGTACTCACGCCGGGCTCTTCCATCGTCACGCCGTAAATCCAGTCGGCGGCCTCGATCGATCGGGGGTTATGGGTGATGAGCACGAATTGCGTCTGCGCTTTGAATTCCTGAAGAAGTCGGATGAAACGGCCGATGTTGTTCTCATCCAAGGGGGCATCCACCTCATCGAGCACGCAGAACGGACTCGGCTTTACGAGATAGATCCCGAAGAGCAGTGAAAGCGCGGTGAGCGCGCGTTCACCCCCGGAGAGCAAATCAATTCGCTGCGTCTTCTTCCCCTTCGGCGACGCGTGGATCTCGATTGGGGACTCCAGCGGATCCGCCGGATCAGTGAGCCAGATATCAGCCTCTCCACCCTCGAACAGCCGTTGGAAGGTAGCGCGGAAGTTTTCGCGGATCTTTTCGAACGTCTCCTCGAAAAGGCCGATGGCGGTTTCATTGATCTTCCGAATAGCCGCCTTCAGGTCGTCTTGGGCAGCCAAAAGATCGTCTCTCTGCTCCGACAGAAATCGGAACCTGGTGTTCTCTTCCTCATGCTCCTCCATCGCAAGCATGTTGACGAGTCCGATGCGATCCAGATGCGCAACGATGTCCTCGAGTTCCGCCTTGAGGTCCTCCGGCGTTCCCTCCACGGGTTCGGCCTCCTCCAAGAGGCGGTCGAGCGGCCGCCCCCACTCACCCTCCAGCCGCTCCTGGATCAAGCCGATGCCGCCCGACACCTCCTGGCGCTCGAGCTCGAGCTGATGCCGCTGGTCCACGGCCTCCCGCTCTGTGCTCCGCAGGGTGCGGGCCGCCCGCTCGGCCTCGGCAAGGGCTTCTGTGATTCCAGTAAGCAACGTGCTCTTTTCGTTCAAAATCGCCCGAGCATCGTCCCGTTCACCGAATAAGCGCTCGGTTTCCTTCTTGCCCTCCTCTTGGCACTGGACCGCGGTCGCCACGTCCCCATTCAGAACTTCCTCTTCCGCATCCAGGTCGGCCAAGTGCTTCTCCTGGGCGTTACGATCATGTGTCAAATCCTCGACGCGTTTTGCCACCTGTTTGGCCTCTTCCTCCGCACGAGCGAGCCGAATCGAAAGGCGGGCTTCCTCTGCACGCGCTTCTTCCCACTCATCCTGGACCACCGCCAACTCACTCCGGAAAGCCTCCCGAGCCTCCCGCGTACCGCTCTCATGGGCGAGAAGCCCATCCCGATCCTCCTCGGCGGTCGTGGCCCGCTCCAGTGCGCGAGCACGTGCCGCCCTGGTCCCCGCGAGTTGTATCGCAAGCTCGTCCCGGCGCGTATCGATCCGAGCGCGCTGATCTACCCGGGCCGCACCCTCGGCGCTCGCCGTCCGTAAATCGTCCTGCGCATTACGTAGCTCGCTGCGTGCAAATTCGACCGCAATCTCTGCCTCCGCGTACCGAGTTTCTTCAACCTCGAGGCTTTGGCGAGCGGTCGAAGCTTCTGCCTCCGCCTGTGATAACGTGGCGCCGAGCGTCACGAGTCGATCCCTTCGTTCGAGCTGGCCTGAAATCACGGAGGGCGTTCCGATCCGAATCAGGCCCCGTGGATCGAGAATAGTGCCGTCACGAAGTAACCGTTGCCGCGACCCCCGGGGGCCCCCTTCAGCGGAGTCGACGAGATCTACCTCGCCGAGCAACGCCTCTACCCAAGGGGCACCCTCGCCGACGGCGTGTACCGACTCGAGGAGAGTCCCGATCGCCTTGTCCGGAACCTGATCGAGTGGAAGCAAGATCAGCCCGCCGCCGCCCGGCCAGTCCTCGGAGAACCACCGTATCAGGCGATCGGCGGCTCGGCTGTCCCTCACCACCAACGCCTTGGCCAGCGTCCCCAGATAGGCCTCCACCGCCGTACCCAACTCGGCCGGTGCCTCAATGAAGTCCAATAGGGCTCCAACGACATCGGAATCCCCGAGCGCAAGCGCGGCCTTGGCCACCGGATCGATCCCCTCCTGATCCCGCTCGAGGGTTTTCAGCGCTGCCAGCTCCGCCTCGATGCCTTGTGCGGCGCGCACCGCCTGTAGTTCGTCCCGCCTCGCAGCTTCGAGTGAGGGCTTGGCTTTCCCGAGGGAGATCTGCGCCAAGTCCAAATCGGCAGTGGCCTTTTCCAGGGCACCTTCGAAACCGCTGATGCGCCCGGTAAAGAGATCGCCCTGGGACTCGAGATCGGAGAGGGCGTCGGACGCGTCACTCAATTCTGTATCGATCTGGTGTTGGCGTCGCTCGAGCTCGGCCGCCTGGCTTTTCGCCGCGTCCACATCACCCTCGAGTTGAGCCCCCTTCCGCACCACGTCGCGTTCGTGGTTTTCCGTCTCTTCCAGGCTAGCACGGGCTTTATCGAGACGGCCGCGGACGGACACGACCACCTCGGTCTGAATTTTGACATCCTCCCGGATCCGCTCCAGCTCCGCGTCCCCGCCACCATGGCGTGAATCCAAGGCCTCCAAGGCCTCCACCAATCCCTGCAACCGGGTCTCCGAAACAGTTCGATCCCGTCCGATCTGCCCAAGGCGACGTTCCGCGTACCCTTTACGCTCGCCGGCCACGGCGAGATCGCGCTCCCACTCGACGAGACGCCCACGGATTCCATCCAAGGCCTTCGCGGCCTCTCTTCTGAAGCGCTCCGCCTGGACTTCTTCCAGACGCAACGTCTCGGCATTGGCTTCGGCGGTCTGGAGTTCCGCCACCATCCCTTGGCCGGTCTTCCGGTCCCCGTCCAGGGACGCGTCCAACTCCGACAAGCGATCCCGCAACCGTTTCAGGTCGTGGGCAACGACGGATACTTCTACCGCCAAGCGCCGATCTCGAAGTGTCCTGTAGCGTTCAGCCTTTCCTTTCTGCCGGGCCAGAGACCGAACCTTGGTCTCGACTTCGCCGATCACGTCCTCCAATCGCGTCAGGTCCCGCTCGGCATGCTCGAGGCGCCTCATCGCCGCCTTGCGGCGGTCCTTGTACTTGCCGATCCCCGAGGCCTCCTCGAACAGCTGGCGCCGCTCCTCCGCCCGATCCGACAGGATCGCGTCGATCATCCGATTCTCGATGACCGAGTAGGCATTGGCGCCGAGCCCGGTATCGCGGCACAGGTCCAAGACATCGCGAAGCCGACACGTAGAGCGATTCAGCGAATAATCGCTTCCCCCATCCCTGTAAAGGGTGCGTCCGATCTCGACCTCTTTGAACGCCACGGGTAAACCGCCGTCCTCATTGGACACCACCATGGTGACCGAGGCCCGGTTGACCGGCGGGCGATTCAGCGATCCCTGAAAGATGGCTTCTTCCATCTTGCCACCTCGGATGGCAGAGGGACGCTGCTCCCCCAATACCCACCGGATCGCATCGCTGATATTGGATTTTCCGCATCCATTGGGACCGACGACCGCTGTGATTCCCTCATGGAAGTCGATGACGGTGGCGTCTGCGAAGGACTTGAACCCATGAATGCTGAGGGATCGAAGCTTCATTCAGGCAGTGTTCCTCGTCGGGAGGTGAGAACCATTCCTCCGACCTCCGCATCGTTGATCATCCGTCCCATCTCAGCAGCCTGGAACTCATCCGCATATGCTCCGCCGTATACACGCACGGCCATCGTACCATCGGAATAGGCAACCTGAAGCGAATACGCCGGGATCGAATTCCCAGCCAACGCCTGGACTCTGGCTTCCGCATTCGTCGCCGAGTCATACTCGCCGAAATAGAACGCGTAGGGAGCGTTGAGTACTGACCAATCGTTCGGATCCAGCCGATCCATGACGAGGGCGAGCGGGCCCTTTAGGGCATTTGCCTCCACCGCACTAAATGCGGGACCCACGTATAGTGCGAACTGTCGTGCTCCTTCCACCTCAAGGGGGCTCACGAAAAAGAGGAGGTCGGGAAGCCTGGTCCGTAGGGCGTCGGCGGTCGTCAAAGGGGTCTCTATCGATCGCCAGGCATCGATCAAAAGCACGTGGCTCATGATGGCGCTTTGGGGCACTGGACCTGGCAAGGCCACAGGGGGGGGTACGTAGGAACGTACCCGGTTGGGCGGCGTGATGCCGGGATAATTAATGAGACCGTAGTAGGCCGCAGCGAACCCGCCACCACCCACGATAAGGATCGTCGCCAACGCGGTAAGAAACAGACGGATGAAGGCCGCACGCTTGCGCCGCCGCTCCAGCCGGGCCAAACCCCGGTATCTGAGCCGACGCTCGGGTGCCGTATCCTCAACCTCGGCTTCCCTTGGGGGTTCGTCGACCACCAGCTCCGAAAGCGAATCAGAAGTAGTGGCCGGTCCACTCGCCGCGAAATCCAGCTTCCCAAAATCGATCCCGGCACTCGCACCGGGAGCGGCAGGCTCTGGGATCAGAAGCCCTTCCGCGTCGTCCGCGGTCCCTTCGGGCTCGTCCGACGGTCCCTCGAGCTCGACACCGCCCTCAATCTCGAAGCCTTCGATACCAATGGACGTGTCTTCTCCAGTGGCAACCACCTCAACTTCAGCGTCGTCCTGACCCGCGGCGCCCACCTGATCCCCGGTAGTAACTTCGATATCTCCGTCCGCCCCACCCGCCACCCCCAGATCCCCTCCGGAGTCCAGATCCACCGGCTCCACCCCGACCCTCGGCGAGTCGCCCGCTTCGTATTGTTCGCCTTCCATGCCGGTAACGCTGAAGGCTTCAGGCCTCTCACCTTCCACACCCGAGCTGGAGGGCACCTCCGGAACATCATCGACCGTGAAGGCAGGCGTCCCGTCGTCCTCAGGTACCGCTACCTCCGGTACGTTTACTTCGGGCACGGGCGTTTCAGAAATCTCCACCTCAGGTACGATGGCGTCAGGCACCGAAACCTCCGGACCCTCTTCCTCAGGCACCGCTCCCTCAGGAGTCGCAACCTCAGAAATCTCTGCCTCAGGGACCGCTACCTCAGGAGTCGCAACCTCAGAGATCTCTGCTTCAGGGACCTCTACTTCGGGCACCGTTACCTCAAGGGCCTCTGCCTCAGGGGGGACGGCCACCTCCTCAACGACCGCACCAACACCGGCTTCTCCCCCAATCGCCACGGCAGGAGTGTCCCCGTTCACCGGGCCCAAGACGGCGATAACCCGACCCGACGCATCCCCCAGGAGAGCATCGATATCCCTGGATTCTGGAGCGAGCACCAAAACCTGCTCGGCTCGCGCGGTCATCGCGTTCGCACCCGGCGTGCCCGTCGACACGTGAAAGACGAGGGTGGCTTTCGCCTCCCGACACCCGCTGATCATCATGTCCCACTTGACGTGCTCCAGAATCGCGGCGACCTCCACCACCGGTGTCCCGGTGGGAGCGAGCATCAAGCGTTCCTCGATACGTCCCGCGATTCGTTGAGCCGATGCTCCATAGAGCACCATGTCAGACACACCCTCACCGTTCTCTACCCCCACGGTCTCGTGGAGAATTGGATGATCGAGGCACCCGTCCGCGAGAATCACTCGGTGTCCGGATGCCGCCCAATTCCTGGCCACTGCCAGGGTCGCCTGCGCACCCCATTCACGATCGATTTCAGAATCGACGAGAATGACGACGAAGGCCGGGAGAGAATCCGCGTCAACGAGGGCAGACTCGATCTCCTTCGGCAGACTCCCAGCGGCCGGATCCAGGGACTGCCAAGCCTGCTTCTTCGGATTCATTCGTGCGTTCTCGGCCTGACGATCATTCCACCTCGTGAGTCGGTTGTCCATGAAAGGAAAGGCTGCGAAGCTGCCACCCGCTCAACGGCGGCAAGGTAACTCCCCCTCACGTAGAGGTCCATCGGGTGCCGCCCCCGTACGAACTTATGCAGGGCCATGGGCTCGACGTCGGGCGCGGCACCCTCAATCGTGAAACTCGAGCCTCGGAGCATCCCCCCAGAGTTCCTCCAGCTGGTAGAACTGTCGCGCCTCTTCGTGGAACACGTGGACGACGAAATCGATGTAGTCGATCAGCACCCACCGACCTCCCTGAAGACCCTCGAGATGCTCTGGCCGGATCTCCCTTTCCTTCATTTGTTCCACGATGTTCTCGGCGATCGCCCTTACCTGGACGTCGGACCGACCGGAGGCGAGCAAGAAATAGTCCGTAGCGCCCGAAATACTGGCGAGCTCTAGTGCGACGACGTCGGCCGCCTTGAGCTCGAGGGCCAACTCCGCCGCCAATTTGACAGCCTCAGTGATCTCGGGTTTGATCTTTTTAGAATTTACTGGCATATCGGACTTTGCGATGGCTATTCTTCGCCCTGCTCCACCTGGATCTCGACTTCCACTTCGACCTGGCTGTGAAGGCGGACAACCACCTTTGAAACCCCGAGTAGCTTCAGAGGCTCCTCGAGCATCACGATTCTGCGATCTACTTCGAAATCCAGTTCGCCTTGGTTCAGTCGGTCCGCCACATCGGCGTTGGTAACCGCTCCAAACAGTTTACCATCTTCCCCCGCGCGTACGTGGAAAACCAGGGAGGTTCCCTCCAACTGAGACGCGCGGCGTCGAGCCTCGAGGAAGTCATGCTTGGCCAGCTCTTCGGCTTCGTCCCGCTCCCGCTCCAACTTCCGTAAATTCCCGGTGCTGGCGCGGTAGGCCAGGCCCTGGGGAATGAGATAGTTTCGCGCATACCCCGCCTTCACATCGACGACGTCGCCATAATCCCCGAGCCGATCCACCGTCTTTCTCAAAATGAGCTTCATCAATCTCTCTCCATCTACGATTGGCCGCCGGCGATCGCCGTGGCCTTTGACCGGAGGTCGAGCCAGGTATCGCCGACGCCCACGACCAACGCGCCCATGATCAGCACGGGCGCCAGGAAAAACATTCCGACTGCCAAGAAAACGAAACCAAAACCCGTCATGCCACCCTTGAGAAAAAGCAGCACCGCGGCGCCGCGCATGGCGTAAAGTCCGCCCATGAAAACGACCGCGTTGCTCCCTGCGCTCGTCCATCCCTCTCCGCCACCGAAAACGATCAGGGCAAGGCCGATCAATAATAGCCACACCAGATGATCATTGAACCGGAAGTCGCGAAGCGGCCTCAATCCCAATGCACTCCCGGCCGAGAGCCTCACGTAGGCCCACCATGCAACCGCCAACCCCGACAGAGAGGATAACCCCAAAAGGGCCGGGAAAAGCCTCCCCTGCTGCTCCGCCAACTCGTAGAGCGTGTTCAACTGTGCGGTAGAAAGAGAAACGTCAGAGTCGACTACCATGAACACCTGTGTGACGAGACTGACACTCCGCATCATCCCTTCGGTGATGAGCCAATTCACCATGGACCATGAACCTGGACGGAACATCGCCAGGGTGCCTACGATTACGGCGGTCGCCGCCACCGCCCCTAGAGCCCGAGGAAAGAACCGGCTCCGCGGCCATCGGGTAGTCAACACGACAAACCAAGCGGCGAGCACGACGGTCCACCCACGCTCCAGATACCAGACCCCTCCCCGCGCCGGTACACCCACGGCCACGAAGACAGCCACCATTGCCGCGACCGCCACCGGCAGCCTTCGCAAACCGAGCGTCATCGTGAGTGCGAGGAAGGGAATGGCTACCAACACGCCGGCACTCGACACGGAGCAAATCAGGGTGATGGCCAGCAGAGCCGCAGCTCTGGGCCAGGTTCGCCCATCAACCACCACACTGGTTTGGAGCAACGGAATTGGTTAGGCCTCGTGATCCCGGATATACGGGATCAAGGCCAGATAACGAGCCCGCTTGATCGCGCGTCCGAGCTGACGCTGAAAACGGGCCGTGACCTTGGTGGTTCGCTTGGGTAGGATCTTACCCTGCTCGGTCATGAACTGCGAAAGGGTCGAAACGTCCTTGTAATTGAGGAGTTCGATGACTGGTCCCTCCATCCGCCGGCGCCGGCCGCGGCCTCCGCTGAACTCTGGCGGACTGAAGCCCCTGGCAGCAGCATCCTCTTCACTCGGAGGGTCATCCCCGGGCGAACGATCCCCATCATCGTCCCTGTCCCTGTCGTCGTCCTTGTCGTCACCACCGTCCTTCTCGGCCCGCGAGGGACGCGTTGCACCAAGTAGGGAGTGACCGGTCGTCGGCTCTCCCTCATTGAGGACGATCAAATATCGAAGGAGCTCCGGATCGAGCCCGAGCACGCGCTCGAACTCCGGAAGCCCATCTACCTCGGCCCGGAGCTGTGCGACGACATAATACCCGGTGTTCTGCTTCCTGACCGGGTAGGCCATCTGTCGGAGGCCCCAATGATCGACGGCAACGATTTCACCGCTTTTCGCGATCACCAGGGGATGAAACTTCTCGAGTTTCTTGTTGACGCTGTCCTCATCGAGGGTCGCGTCGAAGATGTATACGATCTCGTACAAGCGCATGTCGAATCTCCCACGGTCCGCTTGAAATTACGGGCCCCGCCGAACCGACGGAGCGGGATGAGCCACTTAATATAGGCCCTGGCGAATCCTTCGGTACCCCCGGCTGGCACCCGAGTGTGATTATCCGAACATGCGCATGACCCAGCCGGCGAGCCCGGATAGTTGGCCCCCCACGTCGAGATCGTGAACCCGCACAAACCAAGGTGCCAACACCAACGACACCACGCTCATCAACTTGATCAGAATGTTCAGAGACGGTCCTGACGTATCTTTGAATGGGTCTCCCACGGTATCCCCGACCACGGCGGCTTTGTGGGGTTCGGAACCTTTCCCGCCATGGGCGCCGCTCTCGATCAATTTCTTGGCGTTGTCCCACGCGCCGCCCGCGTTGGCCATGAAGAGGGCCATGAGCACGCCGGTTACGGTCGCTCCCGCGAGGAGGCCGCCAAGGGCCTCGACACCGAGTACATAACCGACGACGATCGGAGCGAGAATGGCGGTTACACCCGGAAGGATCATCTCCCGAAGCGCGGCGTCCGTCGAGATCGCCACACAGCGTGCCGAGTCCGGCTTCTGCGTCCCATCCAGGATGCCCGGCATTTCACGGAACTGGCGCCGGACCTCCTCGACCATCCCCTGGGCGGCACGGCCGACGGCCGTCATCGTGAGGGCCGCGATGAAGAAGGGTAACGTTCCACCGATGAACAAGCCGATCACGACCAACGGGTTCACGAGGTCGATGCCGGTTTGATCGAGCCCCACCTTGGTGGCGAAGGCGGAGAAAAGCGCGAGCGCAGTGAGGGCCGCAGAACCTATCGCGAATCCCTTGCCCTGGGCGGCAGTGGTATTTCCAATCGCGTCCAGGGAGTCCGTGATCGCCCGCGTTTCCGGTCCCAAACCACTCATCTCACTGATGCCGCCCGCGTTGTCCGCGATCGGGCCGTACGCGTCGACAGACATGGTCACGCCCACGGTCGCCAGCATCCCCACGGCCGCAATGCCGATCCCGTACAGGCCGGCCGCCTGGAAGGAGGCGTAAATCCCAACACAGATCAGAAGCATGGGAATTACGGTAGACTCCATCCCCACAGCCAGTCCGGCAATCAGATTGGTCGCCGCCCCCGTCTCGCTGGCTTCCGCGATCCTTCGGACCGGCTTCATGGCCGTGTAGTACTCGGTGACCAAACCGATGGCGGTCCCGACGAGCGTTCCTGCCAGAATGGCGATCCAGGGCCCGAGGCTCGGTAAGGTCCGCCCATCGACGACAATACTGAAGTCCATCGAACGCACCACAAAGAACATCGCCACCAGGAAGAGCCCGGCGGCGATGAATGTCACGTTCCGTAGGGCGGCCGCAGGGTCCGTCCGCTCGAGCAGCTTCATCATGCCGATGCCGACCAGTGAAGCGAGCAGCCCAACCATGACCGTCACGATGGGGAGTGCGATGGCATTTCCGACGTTCCCCGCGAGGGCGGACGAAGTGGCTGCGATGGCAATCGTTGCGATCACGGAACCCACATACGATTCGAAGATGTCCGCACCCATGCCCGCGACGTCACCGACGTTGTCGCCGACGTTGTCCGCAATGGTGGCCGGGTTACGGGGATCATCCTCGGGTATGCCGGCTTCGAGCTTGCCCACGAGATCCGCTCCGACATCGGCGGCCTTGGTGAAGATGCCACCCCCGACGCGGGCGAAGAGGGCGATGGTGCTCGCACCCATGGCAAAGCCGGCGATGATCTCGGCGAACCGCGAGTGTTCGGAAGCTCCGATGGCGGTGGCGCCGTACCACCAGTAGATCGCTCCGATTCCCACCAGACCGAGCGCCGCTACTGAGAGTCCCATCACCGCCCCACCGAAGAAGGCGACCCGGAGTGCCTTGCCCACACCCTCGTCATTCGCCGCCGCCGAGGTCCGGACATTCGCCCTCGTCGCGGACTTCATGCCGAAAAACCCCGCCATGACCGAGCAGAGAGCGCCGATGAGGTACGCGGCGGCGGTGGCAGGTGAAATGGCCCACGCCAACCCGGCCGCCACCGCCGCCACGGCCACCGCCAACATGGAGTACTCGCGGCGGAGAAAGGCCATGGCCCCGTCATGGATCTGTTCGGCGATGGCTCCCATCGCCTCAGTTCCACTGGGCTGGGCCTTTACGTAACGATAGGTAAGGCCGGCAAAAGCCAGGCCCACGAGCCCCAAGGCCCACGCCCAGCTCGAAATTGTCACCAAATCACTCATCGGGTTCCTCTTGCTGATTACCTGTTGGTGGCGCCCCCGCAGAAATCAAGCGGGTCACCGATTGAATTGATTCATCACCTCTTCGATACCCTCACGCACCCAGACTTCTACGGCCTCACTCAAATCGGGAAGAAGTCCGATCACCGTGGACTCGTCGTCCTCATTCATCGGCGACAGGACCCAATCGGAAAGGTCGCCCCCCTCCGGCATGAGTCCTACGCCCACGCGCAGACGGGCGTACGCATCCGTACCCAGCGTCCCGGAAACCGACTTCAAACCCTTGTGTCCCCCCGAGCCTCCCTCGGGTCGGAACCGTACGCGACCCACATCCAGCGTTGCGTCATCTACAACCAGGAGAAGATCCGAGCCGAAGTCGCAATCCTCCAGCCCGCCCACGCCGAGGAGCGCGGTTCCGCTGCGGTTCATGAACGTGGTCGGCTTGACCAGGAGGACCGAATCGTCCCCTACCGATCCGCCCGTCCGGAGGCTTCGCCCTTCCTTCTCGAAGGAGCCGAAGCCCCAATCATACGCGAGCCGGTCAACGACCCACCAACCGACATTGTGGCGCGTGTCGTCATAGCGGGGCCCAGGGTTGCCGAGCCCGACCACTACCTTCACGTCGGCAGCCTCGAGAAAAAATCAGCCTCCCGAATCGTCATCCCCTGCTTGAGCGCCAGCCTCGCCGTCGGCCCCTTCCTCACCCTCGGCACCTTCCTCAGGCTCGAACCCTTCGTCACCCTCTACGAGCTCCTCTTCCTCTTCCTCTTCCTCGACCCTAGGCGCGGAGACCAGGCAGAGCGTCTGTCCTGGGTCCGTCAGGAGCTCGACGCCTTCGTCCGTTGAGATCTCACTGGCATGGATCGAATCACCGATGTCCAACCCGGAAATTTCGATCTCGATGGTATCGGGGATCAGGGAGGGAATACACTTTACGCGAAGTTCATGGAGGATCACTTCCAGAACACCGCCATCCCTGACGCCCTGGGGTGTCCCGATGTAGTTGGCCGGAATATCGACTTCGAGGGCGACGCCCCGTTCGATGCTGTAGAAGTCCACATGGATGAGGTCGGGACGAAACGGGTGCATTTGGATTTCCCGCACCAGGGTCTCCAACTCCTCCTTGTCGTCATCGATTTGAACGTTGACGATCGTATTTTCCACGGAAATGGAATAAAACAGCTGGAGCGCCTCCCTCGCGTCGATCGTGAGAGAGATCGACTCTTGATCCTTTCCATAGAGCACCGCCGGAACCTTCCCTGCCGCGCGAAGTCGCCTCGCCACGCCCTTTCCGGTCTCGTACCGACGTGTTGCCCTGAGTCCTGTTTTGACTGTCATCTTCCGTTATCCCTGCTCGGCTGTTGTGGTCCTGAGCCCGTCACCCGCCGGAATCAGCTTCGGCTGCCATTTCGAAGAGCTGGCTCACCGATTTATTTTCGTGAACACATTCGATCGCCGTCGCGAACAGGCTGGCAACCGACAAAATCTTGAGGCGATCGAAACGCCTTTCCTCCGGAACGTGGATCGTATCGGTCACCACGAATTCCTCCAGGGGCGCTGCGGCAAGCTTCTCCGCCGCAGAGCCTGAGAGAATCGCGTGCGTCGCTCCCGCAAAAACCTTCGTCGCCCCACGATCCTTTAGAGCCACGACCGCGTTGGCGAGTGTACCACCGGTGTCCACCATATCGTCGATGAGCAAACACGTCCTGCCCTCCACGTCGCCGACCACGTTCGCGACCTCGGCCCGGTTGGGGCCCGCGCGCCGCTTATCGATGATCGCTAAGGCCGCGTGGAGTCGGTTCGCGAATCCACGCGCCATTTTTGCCGACCCGACGTCGGGTGCGACCACCACGAGGTCGGACAGCTTTTTGTCGAGGAAATACCGGGTCAGGACCGGCGCCGCATACAGGTGATCCACCGGGATATCGAAAAAAGCCTGAATTTGATGCTGGTGGAAATCCATCCCGATCATACGATCTGCCCCGGCAGCCACCATGAGATTGGCGACGAGTTTCGCGCCGATCGCCACGCGGGGCTGGTCTTTCCGATCTTGGCGCCCATAGCCGAAGTAGGGGACGACGGCCGTCACCCGAGCGGCGGAAGCGCGCTTGGCGGCATCGATCAACAGCAGCAGCTCCATGATCGAATCCGCCGGAGTTACGGTGGGCTGAATGATGAATACGTCTCGCCCCCGCGCATTATAGTCGATGCGCACAAAAATTTCGTCGTCGGCGAAGTTTCTGATCGTCGCCGACTCCGGGTTCTCTTTGAGTATCCTTCCGATTTCGGCCGAAAGGGGGCGGTTGGCCCGCCCGCCAAGGAGCAGAAGCGGACCTAAGCGATACGTGTCGTCCATGAATCTCGGATGGGGATTCGCGCTAAACGTGAACAGCAAAAAAAGTTAGGCAGGGTGGGTGAAGGCGTCAACGCCAAACGCCGTGTGTTTTGTTGCCTTTAGGGCATTACGGAACGATCTGGACCAGAAGCGTGCGCACCAACTCCTCACGCCCCTCGGGCGTGACGCTCAGCCGGAAGACATAATCCCCCGAATCCACCTCGGGAATCGTGATTTCGACGGACCGGAACCAGGGCCCGATTTCGGATGGGCCGGGTTCGTTCCAAGCGAGGTGGAGCGGCTCTTCCCGGCCGTCGAAGCCCAACCAACGGCCAATCCTTCCGAAGAAACTCTCCCCTTTCTTGTAAAAACTCAGGTCGAAGGAGACGTCCTCCGGTCTCCAGCCCAACCCAAAAATTTCCCATCCGACCACCAGTGGTTCATCGGCTTTCAGCTGGGCCGACGAGCGCATCGACGGAAGAGCCGACAGAAATTGCTGCGGAAGAGAATCCCCTGGATGGAAGAGGACTAGATCCGAAAGGGTGGCGAGATCATCCGGAAGCACCTCGGTGGCGATTCCGTGTCGGATGCGGCCGCCCAACCCCTCTTTCGGAGCCCACGCCTCAACGCTCACCAGATATCTCCCCGCCCGCACCGTGAGATGGAGGGCACCGGCTCGTGAATTTCTGCTGATCCCTCTGATCCGGCCTCCCTCGTCCACGAGGAAGAGCCCGATCCTCTCCGGCCCTTCCATCAACGGAGGTTGCGGCCAGGGAATGGGTCCCCTTGGAACGACGTCGTCCCCGATCGATGGCCGGTTCGTACCCAGCTTCGACACGGGTTCGGGGTGCACCGGCAACGCGGTAGAGGCGGCAACGAGGATCGAATCTCCTCGGTGGAGGAGCACGACCTGAGCGATGCCGGGGCGGAGCGTGGGAGCGTAGGCAGGAACGTGGGCGCTTCGCGGACGCTCCTCTTCCGGAAACCAGGCGCCTGGCGGGGTGCTCCAAGGCGCCTCCAGGACCTGCCCGGGAGGAGAAAACTCCTTTCCCCGCGGCAGTTGATGCCCGATCACACTTGAAGGCCCTGGCGCAGCGCCGAAATCGGGGCGCACGCGCTCCCATCCGCGGCCCCAACCGTACCGGACCGTGATCTCCTCAAGATCATCCCCCCAACGCATTCCCCAGGCGTTTCTCGCACCGTCATTCATCTTCGAAAACGTCCAGCGAGCGTAGTGCTCTGATTCGCGGTCGTTGCCCGCGACCAGATAAAGCGGATCAGCCAGAGTCCACACCCGGGCCCTCACGTGCTCCCATTCGGCTTCGTCAGCGGCATCTTCAAGAACATCCGACCCCTTTCGGTCGAGTAACACCGATGGGTCCCTCCACTTTCGTGCCTCTGCCGGATCCATGGTTTCGAATCCACGACGGAAGCGCCGTAAGGCCGTTTCGTACCGGCCCATGCCGTTCAGCGCGAAACCCTCGAGGACGCTGCACCACGAGGAGACGGCACCACCACAGGCCCGAGCCAGGCGCACCGCATTCTCCCACTGGCCCGCCTCACCGAGATACCGGATGCGTTGCCCGAGAATCCATCCGTCCCCGGGGATGTGCTCCGCTGCGGCTACGATGGTGGCGAGCAGGTCGTCCCGAGCTTCGACCAGCTCCGCAGGATCCGGGACAGGCTCCCAATCGTCCTCTCCTCCCTGCCAGAGACAGAGACGTCCTATCCGTTCGTCGCAGGGGCGCCTTCCTCCAGACCAAACGGAAGGCAGTAGACGGCGGCGAATCCGCTCGAAGCGTGCTTGAGCGTCCTCTGCGTGGTCACGGGCACGGATCGAGTCCTCAGGGGACCGCTGCACGCGTTGCAGTTGGAGGACCGCGGGCGCCGAGGGCCTGGCCAGCGCGGAGGGGCGGGGAGCGCCGCTGAGCCCAAACGGAATCCCAAGGGTGCACAGGAGCGCAAGAAGCGTACGAACTCCACCCCCAAGCAGTTGGCCCGGATGGATTCGAACCATCACCGCCGGTGCCAAAGACCGGTGTCCTGCCATTAGACGACGGGCCATAAAATTGTCAGTCCGACCGCTTCTGTCCAACCGTTTCCGATGCGTGAGTCCAGAAGGCTGTTGAAGGATTACCGCGGCTGATCAATCCTACCCGAGGCCTTCGATCGGTTCAACCCAACCCGCCTAGGGATTCACGGAAACGGAGGTGGGCTCGGGTTGGGAGGCCAACGTCTCTGTGACCACAAAGCGCACCTCGGTCCACGACGTCGACAGAGAGGCCCGGGCGTGTTGCGCCGCCGCTCGATCGTGGAAGAGGCCGAACAGTGCCGCTCCGCTTCCCGAAAGTCGGGCCGTGAGCGCTCCCGCGGCGTTCAGCGCCTCCCTGAGCTTTCCTAGCTCCGGGTGGCGCTCGAACACGCTGACCTCAAAATCGTTCACAGCCAGCTCCGCGAGGGTCTCCGGCCGGCAAAGAGCACTGAGGACAAGGGTCGTCGGCGTGATATTCTTTGGGTTTGCCAGGCGCTCATACGCCTCGCCGGTAGCGATTTGAAGCGAGGGAAGCGCGAGTAGGACAGAGAGGTGGGGAGCGCGGGGAATCGGCATCAGACGCTCTCCCCTTCCCCACGCGAGCGCGGTGCCGGCGCCCGACGCGAAAAACGGCACGTCGGCGCCGAGTCCTCCCGCGATTTGGAGGAGCGTCGCCGGCGAACACGGCTCCCCCAGTAGCGTGTTGAGGGCCCTCAGGGTCGCCCCGGCATCGGAAGACCCTCCCCCGAGGCCCGCCCCCACTGGAATATTCTTCGTGAGGTGAACGTGCACGCCCGCGGGGGATCCCGCTGCTTCGAGTAGGGCACCCGCGGCTCGATACGCCAGATTTTCTTCGTCGGGGCCAACCGAAGGTCCCACCACCTCGATCGAAACGCCCCGCTCTGTTCGGTGAAGCAAGATCTCATCGCAAAGGTCCACCGCAGCGTACAGCGTCTCGAGTTGGTGGTATCCGGACTCCTCCTTCGCGAGGACCCTCAGGAAGAGATTGACCTTGGCCGGCGCGGCCACCCGCACGGAGGTGGCGTCAGTCACGGCTCTGCTCTTCGCCTCCCGGGGTGAGCCCGTTCCCGGGGATGAGCCCACTCCCGTCCCCTCCACTTATATCTTTGACCGAGAACCCGATACTCCACGCGTAGTACAGCCCGATGATCGTAATCGGGAAGAACCCCCCGAGATGATATCCGAAAGCGAAGGCCAGCGCCGACGGCTCGGCGACTCCATACACGCCGCTCAGGGCCAAGTCCGCGCCGAGCTGGAAGGTACCGAAGAACCCGGGCGCAGCGGGGATGGCCACCGCGAAGCCTACCACCGCCTCCGTGAAGACAGCAGCCGCAAATCCCAGGTCGATACCAAACGCCTTGAATCCAAGCCAGAAAGAGAGTCCGTGCCAAAGCCAGAAGGCGTAGCTCCACGCCACGGCCTTGGTCAGAAGCCCCGGGTCCCGAAGCACTTTCAAGGCACGGAGGAAGGATTCGAGCGCTACGACCATTCGGGGACCCCGATTTCCCGGCAACCGAAGGAAGAATCGCTCGGCCATCCGCACGATGGGCTCAGGGAAAATCAGCAGCGCGACGAGACCTACGAGAAAGATCGCGAGCAAACCGAAGGTTCCGCGGAGCATGCCTCCGAACGCACCGGAAAGGAGTCCGTCAGCCCCGGGAAACGAGGGGAGCGCCATCGGCACCAGAAACAGCGTAACCAGTACGATCGCATCCAGGAAACGCTCCACCACCAAGCTTCCGACCGAGCCCGATAGAGTGATCGGCTCGACCCGGGTCAGGGCAAATGCCCGCGCAATCTCACCCAGCCTTGCGGGAAATATGTTGTTGACCGCAAACCCTATACTGACCCCCGCGAACCTGGAACGAAGTGCGGTGTCCGGCTTGAGGGGATGAAGGAGCACCTTCCAACGCAGGGCCCGGACGAAGTAACCCGCCGTACCGACGAACACCGAGGCCAGAAAATACCAGGGGTTTGCCTGGGAGATTTGTCTGACGATCTCCCCCGGGTCTTCACCCCGGAGGACCCACCAGATGAAGAACGCGCTGACCCCGATGCCCAGGGCGGCCTTCCAACCCATCCTCAAGAGGTAACGACCCCGCTCCTCGCTTCACGAATTAGACCACCCATCTCACGGACCGCACGCTCCATGCCAACAAGGATGGCCCGGGAGACGATGGAATGCCCGATGTTCAGTTCCTCGATCGAGGCGATGGCCGCCACCGGAGTCACATTCTCATAGGTGAGACCGTGGCCCGCGTGAACAGCCAGACCCAGACCGACGGCGGTTTCGGTCGCGGCACGGAGCCGAGCCAATTGAGCGTCGCGCTCCTCGGCGTCTGCGGCGTTGGCGTACTCCCCCGTGTGAAGCTCAACGGCCGTGACGCCGAGATCCGCTGAGATCTCGAGGGTCTTTTCATCCGGATCGACGAAGAGCGAAGTCCGTATTCCTGCGGCTGAGAGTCTCTCAACTGCCTCGCCTGTCACGGCCCGGACCCCGGGCTCACCGAGCGCCAAACCGCCTTCGGTCGTCACCTCTTCCCGGCTTTCCGGCACCAGCGTCGCCTGCATGGGTCGCAGTTCGCACGCGATATCCAAGACGTCCGTGGCCGCGGCGAGTTCCAGGTTCAGCCCCGTTCGGACGGTTTCCAGGAGAACACGAACGTCGCGCTCACTTACGTGCCTCCGATCCTCTCGAAGGTGGACGGTGATGCCATCTGCGCCGGCGAGCTCGACAAGCATCGCGGCCCGGACGGGGTCGGGCTCGTCCGTACGCCTCGCTTCGCGAACGGTGGCAACGTGATCCACATTGACGTAGAACCTCATCCCTCTACCTCGAGCAGATTTTTGACAGACTCAAAGGTAATCGGATCGGCGCACTTCCGTCGTCCCCGATTATGTACCGTGATCGCGAGCCAACTCGACGCTTGGCCGCTGAAGGAGACGGCCGGCCAGGGGAGCGGGGACACGGATCTCCAGCTCGAGAACACCCCCGTCTTGAGATTGGCTGATTACCTCGCCCTCGCGGTAAAGCAGTGCCAGCGTTTCGCCATCATGCGCCCCGACCCGCACGGTGAGATGGCGAAGTCCGCCTCGAATGCGGGCCTTGAGTAAGGCGCGGAGCGGCTCGAGTGTCTCGGGTCGATGCGCGGAAAGAAAGACCGCCGGTGTCGTGTCGAAAGCCCGGACCCGCCTGATGAGCACCTCCTCCTCCGCGTGGGTCAGTCGATCCACTTTGTTATAGATCAGGACCTGAGGGCGATCCCCCAGATCGAGGTCGGCGAGGACACCCTCGACAACCTCCTTTTGCTCCTCCCAATGCGGGTACGACGCGTCGATGACGTGCGCCAGGACGTCCGCCTCCCGAGCCTCTTCGAGCGTTGAGCGAAACGAGGCGACTAGGTGGTGCGGTAACTTTCGAATGAAACCGACCGTGTCCGTAACGAGGGTCTCGAACCCCTCGCCCAAATCCACCGAACGGGTGGTAGAATCGAGCGTCGCGAAGAGGCGGTCCTCGACGAAAAGGTCCGCCCCCGAGAGCGCCTGGAGCAACGAAGACTTTCCAGAGTTGGTATATCCCACGAGGGCCACACGGAAACTTCCCTCCCGCGATTGTCGCTGAACGGCCCGAGCCTGGCTCACGCTCTCGAGTTTCTTGCGGAGATCGGCGATTCGGCGACCGATCATTCGTCGATCCGTTTCGAGCTGGGTCTCCCCGGGGCCTCGAAGGCCCAACCCACCACGGATACGTGAAAGGTGGGTCCACATTCGCTTCAGCCGGGGCAGCAAATATTGGAGCTGCGCCAATTCCACCTGCATCCTGGCTTCGCCGGTGCGAGCCCGAGTAGCGAAAATGTCGAGAATGAGCTCCGCGCGATCCAGAACGCGGACGCCGATGCGATCCTCGAGGGCCCTTCCCTGGGCCGGTGTGAGCTCGTCGTCGAAGATTACCAGATCTGCTTCGGAAACGGTCACGGACTCCCGGAGCTCATCGACCTTGCCCTTCCCGATGTAAAAGCGTGAATGGGGGGCGTTGATCCGTTGGTGGACGATGTCGACGACATGGCCACCGGCGGTGTCGGTCAACCGGGTCAACTCCTCGAGATGTTCCTGAGCGGTCCGCTCATCGAGGGTCTTGAGGGGAGCTCCGACGAGTACGACCCGATCCAAACGGACGCGGTTGTCGATCAGCTGGGTAGGAATGTCACCTCCTAGGATCCTGCGTCGGGCGGGGCGTCCACAAGAAAGCCGCCTGTTTCAGCCAGAGCCTTGAGGTCCGCCCGGTTGTTCACCTCGGGACGGTCCAGGACCTCCTCCAAAAGGTAACGGAGGATCTCGCCCAACTGCGGCCCGGCGGGAATTCCCAACTCCTTGAGGTCGGTTCCGTCCAACGCGAGGTCCCCTACGGTGAGCGGTGGGTCGTCGCGGAGAACCGCGCGGAGCGCGTTGACGCGACGGATCACGTGTCGTCTCTCGGACGTCTCGTGCGCACGAGCACCCGCGAGCCAAGCCCGTGCGATGTCAGGGAAGTGCGCGGGCCCGACGCGATTGAGCCATCTCCGGAGGCCCGCCGCCTCGTCGGACGCTGGAGCCGGCGAAAGGCTCGCCACGACCGCAGCCACCCGTTTCGTATCGGCATTTGAGAACCGGAGCCGCTCCATGAGGGCCTCGATGGCGAGCCGCGTCGCGTCCTGGGGAGGGCCCTCGCCGTCGCGTTTGACGTCCTTCCCGGTGACGTCTGGCCGGTGTTGGCTCGGGGACGCTAGCGCGAACAGGAGCGAAAGGCGCACCCAATGGCGGGTGCAGGGCACGGCATCACAAGCGGAAAGTGTCTGGCGCAGGGCCACCTGCACCCGACTGGCGTCTCTTCGCGTGGCGTCCGAGCCAGCATCCTCCCCCGCTCCGGTGATCGGAGGTCCCAGATCGAGCTCGGGATACAACTCCGCGAACACCCCGGACTCGGCATAGAGGCCCAGCGCGACGGAAGGATTCTGCGCTTGAGCCAACACCTTCATCAGCTCTTCTCGAACCCGCTCGGCAGATAATTGCGAAAGTCCAGGGACCGCAGAGAGAAGGGCTCGCCACGTCTCCGCTTCGATCGTCAACCCGAATTGGCCGACGAAACGAAGCGCCCGCAACACACGAAGTAGGTCCTCGGCGAAACGCCGTGCCGGGTCTCCGACGGTCCGTAGAATCTGTTTTTCCATGTCGGTGCCACCGTTCCACGGATCCAACAACTCGTCCCTACCGGGGTGCCACGCGAGCGCATTGAGGGTGAAGTCCCGACGGGAAAGATCCTCTTCAATGCGGTCCGAAAACTCCACGACGGCCCGCCGACCGAACGTCTCGACATCACGCCGAAAGGTCGTGACTTCGTAGAGCGTTCCATCACGACCGAGGACGCCAACGGTTCCATGTTCCACGCCGATGGGCACGGTCCGGCGGAAGGCGGCCATGATCTGCTTGGGATGCGCCCTTGTGGCAAAGTCCCAATCACCCGCTGGCCGACCCAACATGAGGTTACGAATCGCGCCACCGACGACCCAAGTCTCAAACCCGGCCTCCTCGAGGGTGCGCCAGAGCCACAGGACCTGATCAGGCGGGGATACCTCAAAGTTCATTTTCTTAAAGGGACCCTTCGGCGGACGACCTCTCGGCGAAATAGCGATCGACCCGCTCACAGATGGCGTGCCCGATGGCGAGGTGTAGTTCCTGCGCGCGGGCGACGGTTTCGGTGGGAATGACAAGAGCGAGATCCACCTCCTGCCGAAGGCGCCCGCCACCGCAAGCGAGGAGAGCGACGGTAAACATTCGAGCGGTTCGGGCTGCCGCCGCCGCCCGAAGAAGATTTTCCGACTCCCCGCTCGTGGAGTGGAGAACGAGAAGATCGCCCTCCTGGCCCAGTGCCTCGACCTGACGGGCGAAAACGTCCTCGAAGGAGAAGTCGTTGGCGCCGGCGGTGAGGACCGACGTGTCGGTGGTGAGCGCTAGAGCGCGCAGGGGCCCACGAGCACGCTTGAAGCGGATCACGTATTCGGCTGCCAGATGCTGCGCGTCCGCGGCTGAGCCACCGTTACCGCAGAAGAACAGCGTCCCCCCCTTCTCCAACGTCTCCTGCACCATCAAACCAGCTTGAGCAATCGGCCCCTCCAACTCTCTTGCACAGACGGCCGCCAACTCGGACAGTTCGATCAAATCGCTCGATTGTTTCATTTGGCTCGGTACGTGTCTATCCCCTGAAGAACTTGGTGAACCGATCCCACAAGCCCTCGCGAATCCGTAACGGTGGAACCGGTAATGGCCGTTGGTCCTCGATGACCCGCCCTGGATTGGTCACCGTGAGAAGCCCGAACTGTTCCAGGCCATCGTGCGCAGCGAAGAAACCTTCAGCGTCGCTCAAATGGATTTCGAGGTGTGCTCTGCCGTGAAAGTCACTCGACAAATAATCCGCCCACCCAAGGGAAACCAGCTCTGACGCGACTCCCTGAGCCTC
>JADFMD010000188.1 GCA_022564055.1 Gemmatimonadota bacterium | reverse complement strand
TAGCGCCAGGTGAGTCACTCACCTATGAGGAGCGCTTCGAGGGATCACTGACCGCAGGCACTTACACCGTCGTCGGCATCTTGGTTGCCACAAACGTGGCGTTGGAAGCACGGACGACGTTTAGGGTAGGATAGACGGATAAAGGGCATTTAAGGGGGGACGGAGGTCTGCCGCATCTATCCCCGCGGCATTCCACCCGGAGCAAGCCCGTCCATCGCCACCCCACCCCCGGATCAGAAAAAATGCGAGATCGAGAGGTACCCCACCCCCGCCCGCCCGCCGAACTCCGACCCTAACCCGGTGACGGGATCTACCGTGTCGTCTCCGAAGCCGAGGAAGAACCCGCCGCGAAGACTCGAATTGGAGCCCACCGACCAACTCCCGCCACCGGACAGGAGGCCGCTTCCGTCCACCAGACTCGTGATCGTCAGGAGGTCGATGCCCCAGAGCGGGTGGATCTGGTAGGATGCCTGGACGGCGAGCGCGTCCCGGCTGAGCACCTGCAGCTCTCCACGCTGGAATGGATCCGACATCAGGACGCCGAGCAGCTCGCCGGCATCTCCGGCTCCGAATCCGTCGTGCTGATACTCCGCGATCAGGTAGAAATCCCGCCCCCCGATGGAGAACCGTCGGTCGACGCCCACCGTGCCTCGCACGATCACGTCGTCGGCCTCGGATCGGACCGCGACCTCGCTACGGACCGCCCATGGCCCGACCGCACCGACCAGGCTCAGGGCGCCCGCCGGCTCGTCGAACAGGACTCCACCCCAGGCGGCGAAGTCCCAACCACGCCAGTTCGTCTTCGCCCGGGCAAGCGCGGTGAGCTGATCGCCATCCATGGTCGAGATCGGCCGCACTACGACGTCGATCTCCCTGAACGCACCGGGATAGGCCTGGAACCGAAAAGCGTCGACGCCCGCACGATATTCCCGAAACGGATCCGCTGGATCGAAGGGCGTGAAGGGATCCGCGGGGGTGAGAATGAAGGTGCTCGCCCATGACACGACCTGCCGGCCCACGGACACCTCGACGGCATCGCCCAGGGGGAGGGTCAAGCTGAGCCGGTCGAAGCGATGGCGCCAGGAAAAGTGCTCCCCATCGTCCACCGTCCAGCCCAGCGTCAGCCGGTTCCCGCTGGCCTCCGGCACGAGGATACCCGAAGCCGTGCCGAGGACATCGGTGCTGTTCAGGAGAAGCGTGTGCTCGTAGGCGACGTCCAGCGTCAGCGGCCCTACCCCGGGGGACGACATGATGCGGAGGCGCTGAAAGTTCGCAACGCCCGCGTCGCTGACCGGGCTGTTCCCGGATCCGCTCCCCAGGTTGAAATAATAGGCCGAGACCTCGGGGAGCTGCCCCCGCAGGTCCGCGGCAGCGAGAGCGACGCAAATTCCCGCCGCGATCAGCCCCCGCAGGGCGTTACCACTGCGGACGCCCGTTCGAAGAGCGGTTAAAGAAGAGCGGTCAAAGAGGTCAGCCCTCAGGCTGGGTCCGGAACCCACAGCGCCCTCATCCTCTCTCGTCCGATTCGATCCGCCCGTCCACGAGACTCACGCGGCGGCGGGCGCGCTCCATCACGCGGGGGTCGTGGGTCGAGAACAGGAAGGTCGTGCCGTGCTCCTGGTTGAGACGCTCCATGATGTCCAGGAGCGCATCGCTCGTGTGTGAATCGAGATTGGCTGTGGGCTCGTCCGCGAGGACGAGCGTAGGCTGGCCGACTACGGCTCGCGCGACAGCCACACGCTGCTGTTGGCCCCCGGAGAGCTTGCCGGGCTTTCGATCCTCCAGGCCCCCGAGCCCGATCTCGTCGAAGAGCGCACGCACGCGTCGGTGACGCTCCTCGGCCGGCACACCCCGCAGGAGGAGCGAAAACTCCGCGTTCTCGAGCGCGGACAGCACGGGCAGGAGGTTGAAGGCTTGGAAAACGAAGCCGATGCTCTCGAGGCGGAGGCGAGCCAGCTCTTTGTTGGAGAGGGTCGTGATCTCCAGATCCCCCACCCAGATGCGTCCTCTCGTGGGGCGCGTCAGCCCGCCCAGCATATTGAGAAGCGTGGTCTTTCCCGACCCCGACGGGCCCGCCATGGTCATGAATTCGCCCTTCCGAACCTCCAGGGACACCCCGCGAACGGCCTCCACGTCCTCCGGCTCCTGGGCGTAGATCTTCCAAACGTCCTCAGTCCGTACAGCGATGTCGGTGAGAGTCTCAGTGCTCATTCGAATTTCAGTGCCTCCCCGACATCGATCTTGGTGGCGTAATAGGCGGGATAGATGGACGCCGTTATTCCCACGACGGCGATGGAGAAAAAGCTCTGCAACACTTGCACCATGCGAAACTTGGGAACGATTACCGGATCGATGACGATTCCCCCGAATGTCATCTCCTCGCTCATGAGGGCGGAGAAATCCAAACCGTCACGGAAGAAGCCCCAGGTCAACGCGGCCCCGGCGATCATGCCGACCACACCCGCGAGCGCCGTGAGCATCAGCCCCTCGGTGAACACCAGGAGACCGGTCTCCGCGGGCGTGAGGCCCAGAGCCTGGAGCACGCCGAACTCCCGCTTGCGGTGGAGCACGGCCATGAGCACCGTGTTGAGCACCGCCAGCGCGACGATCGCGAACAGAATTCCGAGAAAGACGTAGTCGCCATAGTCGTCGATGCGCAACGCGGCGTCGAGCTGCGGATAGGCCTCCCGCCAGCCCAACACTCGAATGTCCTCCCCCTCGACATCGGACCGGACGGCTCGCACGACCTCCGGGACCACCCCACTGGTGGGCAGGATCGCGCCCACCGTGGTCGCGTCATCGGCGGCCCCCAGCCAAGAGCGAGCCGTGGCAATGGGGATGTGAACCACACCCTCGTCCACTTCGGGTAGGCCCGTGCGGAAAACCCCGACCACGCGGGCGAGCTGACCCTGAATCTCGCCGTCCGTCGACTGAGCCGTGAGAACGAATCGTGACCCGAGCGAAAGGCCGAGACGCTCGGCCACGCCCTGGCCGACGTAAGCCGCCAGCCGATCATCCTGTTCAAGGTATCGGCCCTCGGTGATGCGTTCCGCGGCGTGGGAGAAGTTGGCCTCGGTTTCGGGGTTCACTCCGTGGATTACCACCGGGAGCGCCGACGACGCTGAACTGGCGAGCCCGTTCGTCGAAAGACGTATGGTCGTCGCCATGGGTGCCAAAGGGCCCTCCAGCGCGTCCAAAGCCGCTATCGCAGCCCTCGTCTGAATTCCCGAAAGCCGGTCGTCCAGGCTCCGACTCTCCCTGTAACCCGGAGCCTGGAAAAGGACGTGCCCCGCGCCCATCCGCACACCCGCGTTGATCCAGTCCTCATGGCCCCCGTCGGCCAACGAGCGGGTGAACATGAGGAGCGCAAGACCCAGCGCCATGGCCGCAGCCGTGAGCAGGCTTCTCCTCGCCTCGCGCAGCACACCACGGGCGGCGAGTCGAAAGAGCGTGAGGGTGCGTCTCACGTGAGGGTGCGCCTCATATGTCGGCGAGGGCGTCGGCGGGCAGAACCTTCACCGCTCGGTACGCTGGGTAGAGGGCCGACAGAATCGACGTGATGAGCAGGGCAATCCCGCTTATGAGCGGACCCTCCACGCTGTACTCGGCACGAAGTACCGGGCGCACGACGGACCCGGCCATGGTGAAGTCACCGAACATGTTGGAGAGATCGGGCGGGTAGTTGTGGAGCCAATACAAAACGGGTACGGAGATCAAGACCCCTGCGGCGAGAGCCATGATCCCGAGGATGAACCCCTCGTACACCACCGTGAGCGCCACGCTTCCAGGCCCGGTACCCAGGGCTCGTACGACGGCGAACTCGCGGCGGCGCTCGAACGTTCCGAGCAGCATGGTGTTCGCGACGCCGAAGACCGCCATGACGAAGATGATGCCGACGACGATTCCGTTGACCGCACCGGCGAGGCTGGCGTACTCCGCCAGCTCTGCGCGAAACACGGTCCAGGGCCGCGGCAGCACCGAATAGTCGAGTCCACGAGCAGCGAGTGCCATCGCCAAGGAATCTCCCAGAGCCGGGGCGGCCCACGGGTCCTCTACGGCGGCCGCGACCTCGTGAATCCGGTTTTCCGGCAAGGCCATGAGTTCCTGAAGGGACCGGATGGGGAGAATGCCGAACGATCCGTCGAGGCCCGCCACCCCGGTGGCGAATATGCCGCTCACTCGGTACAGGTCGTTTCCGAGCGAGCCGTCGCTGGCGGGGGCCACCAGGACGACCTCCGCGCCGAGCCCCACGCCGAGTACGTTGGCCATGTCCCGCCCGATGAGGATCTCTCTTTCACCCGCTCGGGGAGCGCGGCCCTCCACAGGCGTCCGGAGTAGCCGCGTCACTTCCACCTCGTGGACGGGATCCACGCCCACCAACATGCCGGCCACGGTCTCGCTCCCGGAGCTGATGAGCCCCCCTCCGTAGACCCGAGGGGA
>JADFMD010000065.1 GCA_022564055.1 Gemmatimonadota bacterium | reverse complement strand
TCTGGACTCGCAGGACTCTCGGCCAGGCCCTTCGAGCGTACGCGTCACTCAAGTCGGATTACCGGATCGACCCTCAAGTCATCTCGACGGAAGTAGGGGGGGCCTTCGGCAGCCTCAGCGACGCCCTTCGCTACAACATCCCCCCGGACCTCGAGATCGAAGGGGAGATGCATCGCACCATAGCCGTAGGTGAGCCGTTGACTGTGGTCGCCATAGCCAGCGATCCCGACAGTCTTCCGAGGAGAAGTACTCGAAGCCGGGCGCCCACGAATCTGGAACAGCTCTATCGGCCGCCTTCGTCCGTGGTCGTTTCGAGCGGACCCGGTCTACGGCTGTCGTGGATCGTTTACCGTGGCCCTGCCCGGGCCGTGACGTTCGATCCCATCCAGATGAAGACCTGGACCGACTCGCGAATGTACGGGAACTCTCCGTGGTCGCCCCCTTGGATCATTCCCGAGCCACCCCCGGACGGTAGGTGGCTCGCCGATGTTACGTTTCAGGAGCCGGGAGAATACCTCCTCCGTGCGGTCGCAAGCGACGGCTCCATGTTCAGTTATGAAAACCTCGCCGTCACCGTGAATCCGTGACGTGCCCCCGTATGGGCCGCGCCAACGCCACGATCAGTCGCGCGCAACGAGTGGAGAACCAACGATGAGTCAATTGTCGAGACGCGGGAGGATGGAGGTGATCCAAGGCGACACGCGGTCGCGGGTCAGAGGCAACACGGGGTCGCAGGTCAGAATCGTGCTGTCGCTGGTCGCCGCGGGTGTTCTCGCCTGGATTCTGGTCGGCCAGCAGTCGGGTCTCGACGCAGCGCAGCAGAGCTACTTCATGGGTGGAAGTCCGCGTATCGAGGACAGCGAAGATGTACGGACGTTGCGGCTCGTATTCCCCGCCGGCGTGCGGTCGAATTGGCATACCCATTCATGGGGTCAGCTGTTGATGGTCGAGGAGGGCAGCGGACGCACCCAGGTCCGGGGTGGGCCGGTGCTCGAGAAGCTCCCGGGAGACGCCTGGTTCACCGCCGGGGGCGTGGAACATTGGCACGGCGCGGCGCCCGACGAGGACGCGCTCCAGCTTACGATCTACGAGGGAACCGTCGAGTGGCTGGACCCGGTCACCGACGAGCAGTATCAGGTCAGGCCCCAGCGGTAGGATGGGCCAGTAGCCGCGGTCGGAAAGAACCGCCGAGAGGTGTGATGCCAATCTTCGAGTATCGGTGTTCCGCGTGCGGCGATGAGTTCGAGCTTCTGGTGCTGAATTCGTCTCCGGTCGCCGAATGCGCTTCGTGCGGCAGCCAGGACCTCGAAAAGTTGATGTCGCTGTCCGCCGTGAGCTCCGAACAAATCCGGAGTCGGGCTACCAGCGGTCTTCGAGCGAGGAATCGGGCGCTGCGTTACGATCACGCCCATGAAGAAGTGAAGCGACTCGAATCGCACGCGAGCGATCATGACGAATAGGAGCTCCAGAGCCGGGCACGCCTCTCTGGCCACGCTCCTCGTCGTGGGTGGGGTGGCGATGATCGTATTCGGTGCACGCCCCTCCTCTACCGGCCTCGCGTTCACCGGCCTGGCTAATCCGCACGTCGCTCCGAGCTACGCTTCGAACTACGCTTCGATTCTCGCTGCTACGGACGCCGAAGACGCCCGGGAGATCCTCGACACGTACTGCGTGAGGTGCCACAACGAGCGCCGGCTCACCGGTGGACTGGCGCTCGACGTGGTGGACATCGAGGACCCGAGTGCAGCTGCCCGTACTTGGGAAAGCGTCATCCGGAAGCTGCGCACCGGCACCATGCCGCCGGGTGGCGTGCGGCGACCCGATCCAGCCGAATATGACCTCCTGGCAAGCTGGCTGGAGACGGAAATCGACGGGGCAGCCTCCGGGGCCGAGCCCCATCCGGGCAGGACAAATCCGATCCACCGTCTCAACCGCCTGGAATACAACAACGCCATCAACGACCTGTTCGGGCTCGACGTGGACCTCCAGTCGCTTCTGCCGGGTGACGAGACGGCGGATGGCAGCTTCGACAATTTCGCCGACGCCCTCTCCATCACGACCACCCACATGGAGCGGTACATGTCCCTGGCGCGGCAGGTGACCCGTCTTGCGACGGGCCTCCCCCCCATCGCCCCAGGCGTGGAAACGTTCGCGGTTCCCCTACACGTGGTGCAGAACCAGCGTCAGAGTGAAGACCTTCCCTTCGGCTCACGGGGCGGCATCGCCGTTCGATACGATTTCCCGGTGGATGGCGAATACCTGATCAAGGTCCGACTCCGCAGGCAGTACCAGGACTACCTGATGGGTATGGGATGGCCCCAGCAGCTGGACCTCAGGCTCGACGGAGAGCTCCTCGAGAGGTTCACGGTGGGCGGGGGAGCCACCGCGTTCAAGGGCGCGGCGGCCAGCTACGCCGGCGCGGGAGAGCCGGGTTCGGCGGGTTCTCCCGAGTGGGAAGAGTACATGCAGTCGACCGGCGACGCTCATCTGGAGGTCCGCCTCCCGGTCGAGGCCGGCCCCCACGTCGTCGGTGTATCGTTCGTCAGAGAGCAGTGGGAGCCGGAGTTACTGCCGCAGCCGCTTCAGAGAGGAAGGGTGCTGACCAACGATCAGATCTACATGGACGCCGCGAGCGTGCACTCGGTCCAGATCGCAGGCCCCTACGAGATCTCCGGCACAGCCAGGGACACCCCGAGCCGGATGGAAATCTTCAAATGCCGTCCCGAGCCCGGCGCGGAAGAATCGGTGTGTGCCACGCAGATCCTCTCGCGGATGGCCCGACGCGCGTATCGCCGTCCCGCGACGGAACAGGATGTGGAGGTTCTGCTCGAATTCTTCCGTCAGGGTCGCTCGGAAGGCGGCAGCTTCGATGCCGGAATCCAGCTCGCGTTGGAACGGCTCGTGGTCGACCCGGAGTTCCTCTTCCGCATATATCGTGCGCCCACCGGGGTCGAGCCGGGCGACGTCTATGCCCTCGACGACGTGGCGGTCGCCTCACGGCTGTCCTTCTTCCTGTGGAGCAGCATCCCCGACGAGCGGCTGCTCGAGCTGGCAGAGGAGGGGCGTTTGACCGACCCCGCCGTGCTCGAGGAGCAGGTTCGACGGATGTTGGCGGATCCGCGGGCCATCGAGGCGCTCGTGGACGGCTTTGCGGCTCAGTGGCTGAACCTTCGGCTTCTTCCTGAGAAGCTCGCCGATCCGCTCAAGTTTCCCGATTTCGACGAGAGTCTCCTCCAAGCGTTCCAACAGGAGACGGAGATGTTCGTCGCCAGCAATTTGCGCGACGACCGGCCCATCACGGAGCTGTTGAGCGCAGACTACACCTACGTGAATGAGCGATTGGCGAGGTTTTATGGGATCCCGGGAGTCTACGGGAGCCGCCCGCGCCGAGTCACGCTTCCGAATCCCGATCAGCGGGGAGGCCTGCTCGCGCACGGAGGGCTGATGGCGATCACCTCCTATCCGGACCGTACCTCGCCGGTGCTGCGGGGCAAGTGGCTCCTGGACAACATCCTGGGCGCGAATCCACCACCACCGCCCGCCAACGTGGACACGAGCCTCGATCAGAGTCCGGGGGAGGAGGTGCTCGGCATCCGCGAGCGGCTGGAGCAGCACCGGACGGATCCCTTGTGCGCCAGTTGCCATTCGCTCATGGATCCCCTTGGGTTCGCACTCGAGAACTTCGATGCCGTGGGGGCGTGGCGGGACTTCGACGAGACGGGTGAACCGGTGGATAACCGCGGGTCCTGGCCCAGCGGTGTAGAGCTGAATGGGGTGTCCTCGCTGAGGGCATTGCTGCTCGACTACGATGACCAGTTTGTTCGCACGGTGACCGAGAAGCTCATGTCCTATGCTTTGGGACGTCCACTCGAGTACTTTGATCAGCCAACGGTGCGGCAGATCGTACGTGACGCGGAAGACGGCGGGTACCGATGGTCGTCGATCGTCCTTGGAATCGCGAAGAGCCCAGCCTTTCTCATGCGCCAGTCTGCGGAGGCACAATGAGGCGGCATCAGAACACAATTGGAGGCGCTACATGTTGAGGATCCTGACCGGGAAGACGCTCCCCCGACGAACACTTCTGAAAGGGCTCGGTGCCAGCCTGGCGCTCCCGCTTCTC
Organism: Gemmatimonadota bacterium; assembly: GCA_022564055.1. Lineage (GTDB taxonomy): Bacteria > Gemmatimonadota > Gemmatimonadetes > Longimicrobiales > Gaopeijiaceae > UBA822. Next base: position 12,459 of record JADFMD010000065.1, on the reverse strand, counting down.
GACTCGATGTTTCCCGCTTTCGGACTCCGCGGACAGGCCGTTCCCAAGCCCGTGCATCGGTTCCAGGCGTTCTATGTACCGAACGGGATGGCGATGGAGTACTGGTCTCCCAAGGAGGAGGGACGGGACTTCGCGCTCACGCCGATCCTCGAGCCCCTGGCACCGTTCAAGGATCAGATGCTCGTTCTCTCGGGAATCAGGGCGAACTGGGTCCAGATCCACGCCGGTGCTTCCGGATCGTTCCTGACCGGCATTCCTCAGGGCGGGCGCACCGAAACCGAAATCATCGCGGACGTATCGATGGACCAGCTCCTGGCCCGAAAATTCGGCCAAGAGACTCAGTTGGCCTCGCTCGAGCTCTCCATGGACGCCTCGGCGAACGCCGGCGCCTGCAGCAGCAACCTCAGCTGCGTCTACACCCATACCCTCTCGTGGCGTGGCCCCACCCAGCCCCTGCCCACCGAGTACAATCCGCGGGTGGTGTTCGAGCGACTGTTCGGCGACACCGGCTCCACCGACCGAGGGCCTCGGGAGGCGAGGTTGAGACAGCAGTCGAGCATTCTCGATTCGGTGACGGACAAAATTGCCGCTCTGAGCCGTGAGATCGGGGCGCAGGATCAGATCAAGGTCGAGCAGTTCACGGAAGCCGTCCGAGACGTCGAGCGGAGAATACAGAAGGCCGAGGAGCAGATCGATATCGAGCTGCCCAACTTCGAGCAGCCCGAGGGTGCGCCGCCGGTGTTCGAGGACCACCTGGAGCTGATGACGGACCTGAAGGTTCTGGCGCTCCAGGCCGACCTGACCCGGGTCATCACCTTCATGATCGGCAAGGAGCAGAGCCCGCGGCCCTACCCGCAGATCGATGTGCCGGACGCTCACCATCCGCTTTCGCATCACAACAACCAGCCGGAGCTGGTCGAGCGCATGTCGAGAATCAACCGCTACCACATCCAGCTGTTCTCCCAGTATTTGGCCAAGCTTCGGGCCACGCCCGACGGGGACGGATCGCTGCTGGACCACATGACCATCCTGTATGGCTCGGGGATCTCCAACAGCACGCGGCACTCCGGCCAAAACCTTCCGCTCCTGGTGATGGGAGGGGGCGCGGGAACGCTGCGAGGCGGGCAACACCTCACCTACTCCGACCAGCCGGGGATGGCGAATCTCCTCGTCACGCTCATCGACAAGCTGGGTCTGCCCGTGGATCGGATCGGGGCGAGCACCGGAGCGCTGCAGATCGATGAGCTCCCGGGGCTCTGATGTCGCATGTACGAATGGACCGTAAGCGAAGTTTCATGGATCGTATTCCATGTTAGGTGGACCGTATCCCATGCTCGGTAGACACCCGAAGCGTCGCAGCGCCCGATCCCGCGAGGTAGAAGCACAGGGGTCGGCAGCCGGAGCGTTATCGGCAAAGCTGATCCCGCTGGGCTTGGTCCTGGTTCTCCTGGGAGCCGGTGTAGTCGCCCCGCCGCCCCTGATCGAGGCCGCCAAGGGTGCGGACTGGGAAGCGGTCCGGAGCCTGCTCGAGCAGGGGGCGGACGTCACCGCCACCGCACCCGACGGAGCGACCGCCCTCCACTGGGCTAGCTACTGGGACGACGTCGAGACCACCGAGCTCCTGATCCGTGCGGGCGCCGACGTGAGCGCCCCGAACGATCTCGGCGCGACGCCTCTCTGGATCGCGAGCTTGAACGGAAGCGCGTCGATGGTTCGGATTCTGCTGGACGCAGGGGCGAACCCGAACCTCGCTCTCCTTTCCGGAGAGACCCCCACGATGACGGCGGCTCGCACGGGCAGCCCCCGGGTGGTGGACCAGCTGCTCGCCGCTGGGGCCGACCCGAACGCCAGCGCGACGCGCGGCCAGACGGCGCTCATGTGGGCGGCCTCCCAGGCGCACGCCGACGTGATCGGCGTGTTGCTCGAACACGGAGCGGACGTCCACGTCCGATCGGACACGTGGAGTCAGGTCATGGCCATCCCCCCCCATAGCGCCCCGGCGAACCAACAGGACGTGCCCCACGGTGGTAACACGGCGCTGACCTTCGCGGCGCGGGTGGGCGATCTCGCCTCGGCAACGATGCTCGTGAATGCGGGTGCCGACGTGAACGATGCCGATGCACGGGGCGTCAGCGTGACGGTTCTTGCCGCCCACTCCGGATTTGGGGACCTGGTGGAGTTCGTGCTCGACGCGGGCGCCGACCCGGATGCGGCCGAGGCTGGGTTCTCGGCGCTCCATGTGGCGATCATGCGCCGGGACGAAGACCTGGGTCGCATGCTTCTCGCCCATGGGGCCGATCCGAACGCTCGACTCACGAACTGGACGCCGACGCGGCGCGCCTCGGCCGACTGGCACTTTCACCCTTCGCTGGTTGGGGCGACCCCCTTCTGGCTCGCGGCACGGCTCACCCAGCCCGGGTTCATGCGCCTTCTCGTTGACCACGGGGCCGATCCGCTCTTCGTGCATCGGGTCCACTACGTGGGTGCCTCCGGGTCGTATGGGGCGGGCGGAAGGGACGAATCGACCACGGCGCTCATGGCCGCGGTCGGAATGGGTGGCCCACGGCGGGTACGGGGCTTCGTCAATCCGGATCCCGCCGAGCTGGAGTTTCTCACGCTCGAAGCAGTGCGTTTGGCAGTGGAGCTGGGGGTCGACGTCAACGCCACCAACCTGGATGAGCAGACGGCCGCGGACGCCCGGACCTTCGACTCGGTGAGAGACTTTCTGACCTTCGAAGCCGCGCGCTGAGGCGCGCGCCTGAACCCCTCCGTGGTTGGCAGCGAGCCCAGGTGCGGCCTATACTTCCGTTCCGTAAATCCGGGGGGACAGCCCAGAGGAGCAAACCATGGCAAGCAGTAAGCGTTTCATCTTCGCCGGCGTCGCGATCGTTTTTGGAGCGGGTTTCATGCTAGGCAGCACGACACAGGGGATCCAGGACGCCCAGGCAGAATCCGCCGACCGCGTCTTCGAGCTGAGAACCTATACGGCTCCCGAGGGCAAGCTTCCCAACCTTCAGGCACGCTTCCGCGATCACACGATGCGCATCTTCGAGAACCACGGGATTACGAACGTCGGCTACTGGACGCCTCAGGACGAACCGAACGCGTCGAACACCCTGGTCTACATCATCGCTCACGATAGTCGCGAGGCGGCCGCGGCGAGCTGGGACGCCTTCCGAGCCGATCCCGAATGGCAAACGGTGAGCCGCGAGTCCCAGGTGGACGGCCGGATCGTGAGCGGCGTCGTATCCGTGTTCCTCGATCCGTTGGACTTCTCGCCTATTCAGTGATGGGCGCGGAGCGGACAGAGCCCCGGGGCGCGAATGTGGCCCGGGTACCGCGCTAAAAGCCCACGCCCTTCACGTTCAGCCGAATACGCACCAGGCGCGTGTTGGCCGTGATGAACAGGGTGGAGCCATCTTCACCGAACGTGGCGTTGGACGTTCTCGGGGGCGCCATGATCGACCCCAGGTGCTCTCCATCCGCGTTGATGATCAACACGCCACCCCCAGGGCCTGTGAGGTAGACGTTCCCCTGTTGATCTACGGCCATGCCGTCGCCCCATGAGTCGAAGAAGACACGACCGTTGCTGAGGCCCCCGTCCGGCTCGACGTCGTACGCCATGACGACCGGCTGATTGGCCGGATCCGAGTTGGCCACGTAGAGGATGGACTGGTCGGGTGAAAAGGCTATGCCGTTCGGCCGAGAAAGATCATCGATCAGCAAGGTCACAGAGCCGTCGGCGGCCAACCGATACACGCCCTGGAAGTCGAGCTCCTTCGGTTCGTTGCCCCCCTCGAGTCCATACGGGGGGTCGGTGAAATAGAGGTCGCCGTTGCTCCGCGTCGCTACGTCGTTGGGCGAATTGAAACGCTGTCCTTCGTACTCACCGGCTAGCGTCTCGAAGTTGGGCTCGGGTGCATCCCACGGAGCATTCATCCGGGCGATGCGCCGATCCCCATGCTGGGCCAGCACGAGCCTTCCCTCGGCGTCCAGGGCCAGGCCGTTGGATCCGCTCTCCCCTTCCCTGGGCGCCTCCCCCGTGTATCCCGCCGGCTGCAACCAGAGCGAAGCCCCTTCTCCTTCGCTCCACCGGTAGACCGCGTTGTTGGGGATGTCCGAGTAGAGGATCGACTGGAGCTCCGGAACCCACACGGGCCCTTCGACCCATTCGTGGCCCTCGGAGAGAACCTCGATCACCGCGTCGGCGGGAACGATGGCGTCCAATCGCGGATCGAGACGCTCGATGCTACCGGTGGTCGGGAGCGGGTCCGAGGACACGTTCTCACTAGCCGGCTCGGCGCCCACGCAAGACAGCAGCGTCGCCAACCCGAGAATTTTCGCTAATGACTCATACATCTTACGAATCCTCCTGATGTTTGCCCTGCTCCCAAACCGATGAGCGATCGACGTCCGCCCGGACTACCGTGACCGTAGATCGCCCCGGGGCCGTGCACCAGCTCCACGACTGGAGTAAACTGTCCGCGGGATTATGACGACCATAACACCGACCCGCCATCGAGGCAGGGTTGTGACGTTTCATACTCGGGAGATTCCATGGAGCTGAGAGATACCGTTGCGCTGGTGACCGGTGGCAGCGAGGGGATCGGTCGCGCAATCGCTGAGGCGCTGACCGACCAGGGATCCAAAGTCACCATTATGGGCCGACGCGAAGACGCGGTTCGAAAGACCGCCGAAGAGTTGGGACTGGATTGGATTGTGGGCGACGTGGGGAATGAAGCGGATGCGGCTCGCACCGTGAGCTCCGTGATCGAAAAGCACGGGCGCCTCGACATTCTGGTGAACAACGCCGGATACGGGCTCTTCAAACCCCTCGTGGAAACGACGCTCGAGGAATTGGAGGGCGTGTACCGCACGAACGTGTTCGGTCCCTTCCTCATGTCGCGGGAAGCGGCGCGCCAGTTCATCAAACAAGGCAGCGGCGAACTGATCAATATTTCCTCCACCTCCGGCCTCAAGGGCAGTGCCGGGCGTACCGCGTACGGTTCCTCGAAGTTCGCGTTGCGCGGAATGACGGAGTGTTGGCGCGATGAGCTTCGACGCCACGACGTGCGCGTCATGTTGGTGAACCCGAGCGAGGTGATGACCCGCTTCGCTGAGAAGGCGGGCGTGGAGCGGGAGGCTTCCGACAAGAAGCTGCGCCCCGAAGAAATCGCCGCCGCGATCCTTGGAGCGCTCAAGGTGGATGGCCGGGGCTTCATTCCCGAGTTCTCAGTGTTTGCGACGAATCCTTTTTGAAGAACCTATGGGATCATCGAAAGAGAATGGGATGACCAAGGACCAGCACTTCACAGCTCTCGAGAACATGTATCTGGCCGCGCCGATAAGTGAGCTCTACCACCCGAGTATCGAGATTTCCGATTCCGAGGCGACGATCGAGATCGAGGTGTCGGAGCAGTTTTTCCATTCCGCCGGAGCCCTCCATGGCTCCGTGTATTTCAAGATGCTGGATGACGCGGCCTTCTTCGCGGCCAATTCGCTCGAAAGAGACGTATTCGTGCTGACGACTTCGTTTACGACCTACCTCACCAGGCCGGTCTCGTCGGGCAGGCTTCGTTCGGAGGGGCGTGTGGTCAACCGCAACAAATCTCAGTTCATCGCAGAAGCCGTCCTCCACGATTCGGAGGGAAACCAGATCGGGCGCGGAAGCGGGGTCTTCATGCGAAGCAAACATCCGCTGAGCGAGGCCAGGGGGTACGCGACCTGATAGGATACTGTACCTGGCCAACGATCAACTCTTTTCTCCACCGTACACAGGAGCGGTCATGCAGGGTCTCATGATGGACCGGCAGTTGCTCATCTCTTCCCTGGTCGAGCACGGGGCCACGGTATTTCACGATCGGGAGATCGTGTCGCGGACCGTAGAGGGTCCCATTCATCGGTGCACCTACGGGGATCTTCGGTACCGGAGCAAACAGTTGGCCGGCGCTCTCACCACACTCGGGGTGAAGGCGGGAGATCGGATTGCGACACTGGCATGGAATGGATACCGGCACGTGGAGCTCTACTTCGGCGTTTCCGGGATGGAAGCCATCTGCCACACCCTCAACCCGCGACTCCACCCCTCACAGCTGATCTATATCCTCAATCACGCGGAGGATCGGTTTCTGTTCATCGACCTCACATTCGTTCCGCTCGTCGAGGCGATTGCAGAGAACTTGAAAACCGTAAAGGCCATCGTGGTCATGACCGACGCCGATCACATGCCGGAGTCGGGGTTGTCGAACCTGCTGTGTTATGAGGACCTCCTGAACGCCCAAGATGACAGCTTCGTGTGGCCGGATTTCGATGAAAACACGGCTTCTTCGCTCTGTTACACATCCGGAACTACGGGACATCCCAAGGGCGTGTTGTACAGTCATAGGTCCAGCGTGCTCCACGCGTTCTGTGTCTCGCTCCCCGCCGTTCTGGAGCTTTCGGAATCCGAGTCGTTCTTGCCGGTCGTGCCCCTGTTTCACGCCAATGCGTGGGGAACCGCCTATGCTGCGCCCATGACCGGCGTCAAACTCGTCATGCCGGGCCCGGCGTTGGACGGTGCCAGCCTCACCGAGTTGATGCGTGAAGAAGGCGTCACGAGTACGGCCGGCGTACCTACGGTTTGGGCGGGACTGCTGGATTATTGGCGCGAGCACGACACCAGTGTGCCTACCCTCAGGATCATGATCATCGGCGGGGCTGCGGTGCCGAGCTCAATGGTGGAGGCGTTCGACAAGGAGTTTGGTGTCGAGGTGCGGCAGGGTTGGGGCATGACGGAAATGAGCCCCATCGGGTCGGTCAACGTGCTCAAGCCGGAGAAGCGGACAGCACCTGCCGAGGAGCGCTACGACATCCAGATTCGGCAGGGGCGCGCTGTCTACGGCGTGGAGATGAAGATCGTGGATGAGGAAGGCAATACGCTGCCCTGCGACGGGAAGGCCTTCGGCGAGCTCAAGGTGCGTGGCCCATGGGTGCTCCGTCGCTACTACCGAGAGGAAGGCGAAGCCCTCGACAGTGACGGGTGGTTCGCGACGGGGGACGTTGCGACCATCGACTGCGACGGATACATGCACATCACGGATCGGAAGAAGGACTTGATCAAGTCGGGAGGAGAGTGGATCAGCTCCATCGAACTCGAGAATCTTGCGATGGGCCATCCCGATGTCATGCAGGCGGCGGTGATCGGAATTCCCGACGAAAAGTGGACCGAGAGGCCGCTCCTCATAGTGCAGCCGAAGGCCGGAGCGAACCCCTCCAAAGAGGACTTGCTCGCCTTCTTCAAGGGCAAGGTGGAGGACTGGTCGATACCGGATGACGTGGTGATGGTCGAGGAGCTGCCCATCGGAGGTACGGGCAAGGTGCAGAAGACGGAACTGCGCAAGACCTACGGCTGAGCGGCGGGCTCGATCTGAACTTTGATTCGACTGCGGCGCCCTAGGCCCCACGCAGATCCACGAGGTCCAGCGCTTTGGTGAACATCTGGATCTCACCATCGGGACCACGCGGCCACTCCTCCCGAGGTCGGTCGTAGTAGAGCTCGACGCCGTTTCCATCCGGATCCCGAAGATAGAGTGCCTCGCTCACACCGTGGTCCGCCGCACCCTCCAGTGGAATCGAGAACTCATCGAGTCTCCGAAGCGCCTTCGCCAGGGCGCTCCGATTGGGATAACGAAAAGCGACGTGGTAGAGCCCGGTGGTGCCCGCGGCTGGCGGGTCCCCCCCCTCCGACTCCCAAGTATTCAGGCCGATGTGGTGATGGTACCCCCCGGCGCTGAGGAACGCGGCTTGGGAGCCCATCCTATTCGTCACCTCGAACCCAAGCACCTCGGAGTAGAAACGGACCGATCGGTCCAACTCCGCCACCTTGAGGTGAACATGACCTACCACGGTTTCTGGGTCTATCGGCGCCGATGGCCCCGACTCAGCCGTGTCACTCAACCTTGCCCCCTCGGACTGGCTAACGGCGAATCCCGTACTCTAGCGTGAAGTACCGAGGATTCAGATCTGCCAATGGCTCCCGGAGTTTCCGCAGCTCCTCCTCGGGACCGTGGATTTCGAGGCGGGCCATCTCCGAGATCTCGAGCGCCTCCCCGATCAACGCCCCGACACTTTCGACATGGGCCAGGAGCGCGTCCGCGTCGTCATACGCCTCCCGGCAATGCACCTCGTCACCATCCAACGCGAAGCCGTAGTAAAGGCATCCGGGCTCGGCCCTGGTCTTCGCGACGAACCGCTCGCACAGCGCTCGAAACGCAGGAAGCTGGCCGTCGTGAACCTTGAAGTACGGAGCGATGCTACAAACCTTGTCCTGGGTCGCCATGTCCTCTCCTCGAGTCGATCAATGTTCGCGGCGCTCGGCGAAAACCGTGCACGCGGGCCCGCCGGATAACATCTCGCGATTCTGTGCGCGGCTAAGATGTCCTCCGCAAGCGAAGTGCGCGAGCCTCCAGCCTACCGCGGCTGCACCAATCGCTGGTTGGGCGGCAGAGCCTAAGCGACCTCTAGTCGTCCCCCGATGGAACACTGAAGGGCTTCAGCATACCCTTCTCCGCGGAGCCTGGGACCTCCGAGACCCACGCGTAATTGCCAGGTTCGAGCACCACAGTGAAGTAGCTGGTGGTGCCAGCCGGCATTTCATTGGTACCACCCAGGAACTCTGCAGGGGCGGGGCTCTGGAGGCCCATGGCCTGGGTCCAGTCCATCCACCGCTCCAGCTCTCCGAGGTCAAGGTCACCGGCGACGCGCACGAGGTGGATGTCGTGCCCAACGAAATTCTCGTGAACGGTCTGGTCGACGAAGTGCACGGCCACCGTATGCTCTCCAGGAACCAGCTCTCCCTCCACCACGATCCCGCCGGCCGTGGAGATCTCGATCTGAATGGTAGCGCTGGGCTCCACAGCTTCCGAGGTTTCGTCGGTGACCGTGAACTCGTGAACCATGCCGTAGCTCGAGGGATCCGGGTTGTAGCTGTGGAAGATGCCGCCGGTCTTCACGTAGCACTCCAACAGATAGGTGCCTGGCTCCAGATATACGGTGGCCTGGCTCGTGCGGCCGGGCGACGTGAGGCCCGGGCCACCGAGGAACACGATCTCACCGAACCAGGCGGGGAGGTCTCCGAACCTCTCTAGTGCGGCGTCGACCTCGCCTGCGCCCAGGAGATCCAACCCGTCTTGAAACACCGGCGCGACCTGTGCCTGTTGCGATTCGATCCCCTGGCCATCCGGGACCCGCTCCACCAGGACGAAGTGGATCATCGGGGACTCGTTACTGAACCGGAACGTCGTCCATCCCGATGGGATTTCGTCGGGCGCCATCAATGTCAGGCCGCGAGCGATGACATCGACCACGCCTTGGGTGTCGGAGCCGTCGAGGGATGCTGACGGGGTGTCGTCGCTCGGAGCACAACCTCCGGTAAGGATGACCAGGACGGTGGCGAGCCCGAGTCGCATCATTCCCGATAACCTCCAGTGTTGATGAGTTTGCCAAGGACGGCAATCACTAGGTGCCCGGGGCACTTCTCGCAAGTTGGCCCATCGCAGGGCCGGCGGGTGCAGCCATGGCAATGTCTTCGGTCGTAGCTACTCGACTCTCTCCACGATATCGAAGACGAGGCCGAAGGGGTCCCTGGAGTAGCGACCACCCGAGGCACACGGCTCCACCCCCACACCCCACGACCCAAGGTTGCAGAGCGGCACGGGTCGCGTCAGTGACGCTGAACGACGGAATTCTGCGGACCCTCCAGGAGCTCCGCCAGCTCCCCCAATTCGGCGGTCCACCCGCGCTGGTTTTCCTGATAGTCCGCGTCCGTGCGAAAGCCCGACTCGCGTAGCTCGAGCAGGGTGCCCCCTTCCTCTCGCTCGCTCAGCGTCCACTCGACCAGGGTCGACCTCTCGGGGTCAAAATCGTGCCCAGGATTGTGACTCCAACTCCAGGAGATGCGGTGGGGTGGCTCAACCGCCTCGACGCGCAGCGGATAGCGGCCGTGTTCGTCCCACTCGAGCCAGCCGAGGCTACCGGGCGTTGGATCGAACTCGGCGCGGTCCGAAAACCACTTCGCGATCTCACTCGGGTCCGTAAGCGCCTTCCACACACGCTCGATGTCGGAGCTGAACTCCAACGCTCTCGTGATGACTCCGCTCATGTCGAGTCGTCCTCCTCCAGATGTGTTTGCAAGCGTGACAGACGTCGGTCCCAAGCAGCGGCGTAGGGAGCCAGCCAGTCGGCGACGTCCTCGAGCGGTTGGGCCTTCAAACGATGGATGCGTTTTCGGCCCTGCCGACGGTGTTCCAGAAGACCGGCCCTCTCGAGTACGTCCAGATGCTTGGTGACGGCCTGCCTCGTCATGGACAGCGGCTCGGACAGCTCGGTGACCGACAGCGAGCCCTGAGTCCGCAACCGGTTGAGAATTCGGCGGCGCGTGGGGTCCGAGATGGCGAGGAAGGTGTCCGACATACATTATTATGCAACCTTATGGTTGCATGTCAAGTCGGCCGCCCACCGAACACAGCCTTCTATGGTGGTCCCTCGACCCTTCTCGGGGGGCCCAACGAGGTTACCCTTCTTGCCAGTCCTTGGGCCTGGCTCAGCCCAAATCGATGTGGCGTTCGGCGAGCTTTCCCCTGAAGAACTCGATAGTCGAGGGTACCCACCCAGCGATGCAGGACATGACCAAAGGCCCGATCTCGGGCCACATCGCGAGAATGGCCATACCGATCGCTATCGGCATGGTCTTTCAGACTCTCTACTACCTGGTCGACCTCTACTTCGTGGCCCAGCTCGGCGACGCCGCCCTCGCCGGTCTGGGATCCGCCGGCAATATCCAGTTCCTCGTGATGGCGATCACCCAGATCTTGGGTGTTGGGACGATGGCGCTCATCGCTCAGGCGAGCGGGCGGAAGGACCGGGCCGACGCAAACCTGATCTTCAACCAGAGTCTGGTGCTCGCCGTGGTATGCGCGGCCGTCACCTTGGTCGGTGGATACGGCCTGGCCAGATGGTACATGGGCACGCTCGGTGCGGACGCCGAGACGGTGACCGCGGGAATCACGTACCTCTACTGGGTCCTCCCGGGCCTCGCCCTCCAGTTCGCCCTGATCTCGATGGGCTCCGCGCTCCGAGGAACCGGAATCGTGACACCGACGATCATCGTCCAGGTGCTGACGGTGGTGCTGAACGCGATTCTCTCTCCGATCATGATCGCGGGCTGGGGCACGGGTCGGCCGCTCGGGGTCGCCGGTGCGGGCATTTCGACATCGATCTCGATCGCGGTCGCCGTGGTCATGATGACGGTGTACTTCAAGCGCCTCGAGCGATACGTGGTTTTCGATGCAAGCATGGTCCGCCCGCGCATGTCCGCCTGGAAGCGAATCCTGGCCATAGGGCTGCCGCCGGGGGGCGAGTTCGCGCTCATGTTCGTGTACGTGGCCATCGTCTACTGGACTATCCGAGGCTTTGGACCCGAGGCACAGGCGGGCTTCGGAGTCGGCTCGCGTGTCATGCAAGCCGTCTTCCTTCCGGCGATGGCGATCGCGTTCGCGACCGCCCCGGTGGCCGGGCAGAACATGGGTGCCGGCAAGCCCGACCGTGTCCGGGAGACCTTCCGCACCTCCATGATCACGCTCAGCGCGATCATGCTCATGCTGACGCTGGTTTGTCAGCTACGCCCCAGCGTTTTCATCGCCTTCTTCACCAACGACCAGGCGGTCATCGCGACGGGGGCCGAGTTCCTGCAGATCATCTCGTGGAACTTCGTGGCGATGGGAATCGTCTTCACTTGCTCGGGAATGTTTCAGGCGATCGGGGACACGGTCCCTGCCCTCCTCGCCGGCGCGACGCGACTGGTGACCTTCGCCATTCCCGCGATCTGGCTCTCCGGCCAGAGCTGGTTCGAGCTCCGCCACCTCTGGTACGCCTCGGTCGCAACCGTGGCGCTCCAAGCAGGTGTCTCTTGGTGGATGCTCACGCTCAAGCTGAGGCAGAAGCTGGGCGACGAAGGGTCGGTTATCCCTGCGCCCTCGCCCGGGTAGGCTGTCTTACCGCCCTCGGGTCAGAAGCCTCGCCGGCGAGAGCCCCTGCGGGCGGTTGAAAAAATCCCAGGACAATAGTACACTGCCGCCTAGCTATCGCTGGCGATCGACCGTCCCCCCCAAACGGCGGGTCCCCAGTTCGAAAACGATCATGCGCAGGCTGGTAAAGCGGTGTCACGCCTCGGGTTACCGTGGCAGGGCATTTTCGTTTCAGACCCGATCGGCCGGAGGGGCTTCAGAGTTGCGTCGTTGGCCTTCACCGGACGTTGGATCACAGAGTGGGATGCAGCGAATGTCTCAGGACAAGAAGCACGACCCCAGTGAGGCTTTGGAGTTGGCGCATCTGTACGAACGAGCTCCGATCGGGCTGTGTGTCACCGACCGGGATCACCGATACGTGCGCATAAACCAGCAACTGGGCGATATCAACGGGCAG
>JADFMD010000187.1 GCA_022564055.1 Gemmatimonadota bacterium | reverse complement strand
TGGACGGCAGGGGTTCTTCTTTGCCCCAAGCGGGCTCGGCCTTTCCATAGTGCAACGCCTGCTCGAAAAGATGGACTCCGAGTTGACCATGGAAAGCGAGCTCGGACAGGGTACGCGGTTCTCCTTCGTACTGCGCCTTCCCACGCCACACTAGCGCCACTCCCGCGGCTGTGGCGCCACCTCCACATCCGTAGGCTCCGCTCCGCAAAGCGCACCCGCAGGTCCCGAGCACCCCGTCACGTAAGTACTTGCTGTCACATCCTTTACGGCTTGTTTGATGTAGGACGACGATCTGTGAACGCATCTTGCAACTCCCCGATATTCCCCGATGGCGAGCAGAGACCTCGGAATGGAGGAGAGAGGCTTGGTGCAGCAGATGGAGAAGCGAACGAGTGCGGCAGCGGGTGCCGGCGTCCTGCCGACAGGCCGCCGGCTATACCTTCGCGAGCCACAGTTCGTGCGGCCTCGAACTCTGGGAGGGCGATCGGCGCTCAACGAGGGCATGTGCAGAGCTCTCAACGTGCTGGCGGCGGCGATCTCCCTGCTCGTGCTCTCGCCCTTGATGCTGGTCGTCGCCGCGGTGGTGAAGCTGAGCTCCCACGGACCGGCCTTCTACTCGCAGCCGCGTGTAGGTCTGGACCGGCGCGGACTGCTGGACCGGCGCAGACTGGGTACTCGAGGGGAGGATGCGCGGCGAGGTCAGGACTTCGGAGGTCGGATCTTCACCATCTACAAGTTCCGGTCGATGGCGGATACGGAGTCCGGCTGCCCTCAGGTGTGGGCCGAGAAGGAGGACGCGCGAGTCACCCGGGCGGGTAAGGTCCTCCGTCAATATCGTCTCGACGAGCTCCCTCAGCTCTGGAACGTACTGGCCGGAGACATGAACATGGTCGGTCCACGTCCGGAGCAACCGGATATCTTCGTGCAACTCCGCGAGAAGGTTCGCCACATTTCCGGCCGGCAGCAGGTCCTTCCGGGCATCACCGGGCTTGCCCAGGTGACTCACCATTACGATCGCTCGATTGATGACGTGCGGAGGAAGACCGATGTGGACTTGGAGTACGTCCGCAACCGATCACCGCTTCTGGATCTCGAGATCATGGCACGGACACTGCCTGTAGTCGTCAGGAAGCAGGGCGCGATCTAGAGAATGGCGACGACTCCGGGGCGGGTCGAGTCGACCCCTTGGCGGGGCTCCAACGTCGTGCCCCTGGCTGTGGGGACGGTTGGCTTCCTATTCCTTTTCTGGGCCCCTTTCACGCTGTTGCTCCGGGACTGGTGGCACGATCCGGAGGCCGCTCATGGCCTCCTTCTGGCCCCCCTTGCCGTTTGGTTGGCGTGGCGGACGGGGCTGATCGAGAGATCCGAGGCGGTCCCGCGCCCGGTCCTCGGCCTCATCATCCTGGTCGGTGCGATCGCTCTCCGGTATGGGTCGAGCCTTGCCGCCGAGCTGTTCACCATGCGCATGTCCATGTTGGGAGCCATGATCGGTGTTATCGTGGCGGTGCGAGGCCTGCGCCAACTTCGCGTTTGGTGGCTCCCTGCGACCCTCATCATTCTGTCGGTGCCGCTCCCTGCCGTGGTTATGGGAAGCCTCGCCCTACCCCTGCAACTGGAGGCGTCCCGCATGGGAGCCGCATTGTTGGAGTGGCGCCAGGTACCGGTGCTGCTCTCGGGGAACGTGATCCACATTCCGGGTCGCTCACTCTTTGTGACAGAAGCCTGTAGCGGACTCCGCTCTCTCACCGCACTCATAGCTTTAGGAGTCCTCCAGGGCGGGCTCTGGCTCCGCCTACCTGCGGCGAGGCTGCTGCTGCTCATTGTTACCCTTCCCGTGGCGATGGCGGTCAATGGGGTTCGCGTTTTCCTAACCGGCTTCCTGGTCTTCTTCGTGACCCCGGAGTTGGGTGAGGGGTTCATGCATTACTCCGAGGGGTGGGTACTCTTCCTCTTCTCGTTCGGGATACTGGGTGGAGTCACCTGGACACTCGCCTGGGCTGAGAGCCGATTCAACTCACCACTTCTCCGACCCGCCGGGCAATCGTGATACAGCACCCGCTTTACCTCTGGACCACCGCATTCCTCCTGTGGGTGGGCGTTTTCGGCGCCACCGGCGTGATACCCCAGAAGCGGCTGGCTCTCGACGCACCGTTGGGCGCAGTAGTCCCGAATGTGTTCGATAGCTACGTGGGAACAGATGTCGAGATCAGTCCGGAAGAGCAGAGAGCGGCGGGCTTCACGAACTACGTCTTGAGGAGCTACGTGGCCCCCGTGGCAGATGGCGAGGAGGATGCCTCCGCGTCTCGAGTGGCTTCGTTCACCGTGTATGTCGGCTACTACGACAGCCAGACACAGGGGAGGACGATTCACTCGCCCAAGAACTGCCTCCCCGGATCAGGTTGGGAGGCCCTCGAATCTGAAATGGCTACAGTGGAGACCCCCAACGGGCCGGTGAGCGTGAACCGCTATCTTCTTCAGAATGAAGATGTGCGGGCACTCGTTCTCTACTGGTATCAAGGTCGCGGGCGGGTTCAGGCCAATGAATACCTGGTAAAATGGGACCTCCTGCGTGACGCGGTCTTGCGGCAGAGGAGTGACGAAGCGTTGGTCCGCATCGTCGTGCCGCTCTCCGGATCGGAGGAAGACTCATTCCGCCTCGCCCGGTCCGTTGCGGAGACGCTCGTCCCGGCACTCGATCAAGCACTCCCGAGCTGAGCGCGGGTCCTCACTTGCCCGGCGTGGAAAGTCTCCGCGTCGGATCCCACAGTGCGTCCGCATCTCCCCGTATCACCCGGAGCAAAGCGTGCATCGCGGCGACGTTTCCAAGCAGCCCGAAGGCCGGAAGCGCCAAGAACCAGGGAAGATCTCGGCGGTTTGACGTGAGCCAGCCGACAGACCCCAGCAAAAGGCCGGCGACCGCAAGCAAGAGGACCACGCGGGCCCAGGACATGCTCGGGGCCATCAAAGCGAGTCCGACCAGGGCGGTCACTCCCGCCCAAGGAACAAGCCACCGGCATACTTTGTGGCTGAAGAGCATCCACGAGAACAGGCCATACCTGAACGGGTTCATGAGGCGCCGCTTGTGAAGCAGCGTCTGTAGGCCCCGCGTGATGGTCCGCACCTTGCGACGGTATTCTCGCCCCGGTGACGTCACTCGCGGCACATAACAGATGGCGTCGGGGACGGAAACGGCACGATAACCCCTTTCGCGACAGTGGAGAGCGGCGGCGAAATCACGACTCAAAGAGATCGGCAACGGTACCCGATGCAGATGGTGCCGGATCGCGTAGAAGCACCCGGAAGCTCCCACGATGCTCCCGACTCGACTCTCCAGGTCGCGGATCGCCATCTCGTATCCAACATATCTCGATTCACCCTCAGTTGCGTTTTCGGCACCCGACGCCACGCTGACGTCGCGACCGGACGCCAGGCCCACTTCGCGGTCGGAGAACTGTCGGATCAGGGGTTTCAACGCGTCCGGGACGATGCGGACCGACGCGTCGGTATTGACGACGATCTCACCCGTGAGATGCGGCGTGGCGGCGATCTCCGCGGCCCCCTTTCCTCTACGCTCCGGGACACGGAGGAGCTCAACGCCACGATCCGCGTAGGCGCGCACGATCTCGTCCGTTCGATCGGCGGAGGCATCCGAGACCACCAGGATCTGGAGACGGTCCTTTGGATAATCCAACGACAACAGGCTCTCGAGCGTCTCCGCGATCTGGTGCTCCTCGTTGTAGACCGGAAGGGAGATGCTGACCGTGGGCCAGACGTCGGGATCGGTGAGCGAGGCCGAGCCCGTCTTTCGCAAGCCCAGGACCTTGAGGAGGCCCGGATAGAGCGCGTAGGTGTACACGAAGAGCCCCACTCCCGTCCCGAACAGAACCGTTGCCAACTCTACCATCAGTCCGGGCCTCTGCTACTTGCGATCACTGTCCGGTAGACATCCTCGTACGCATCCAGCCAACGCTCGGGGGTGAACTCCTGTCTCAGTCCTGTGTCCGGCTCGCTGCGCCCGTTGACAGGCGCCCATGGGGTTTGCCGCCAACCGGTGACCATCAAAGGTAGTTCTCGCTCCTATACCACTCATATGTACTCCGCAGCCCTTCATCAAGGCCGACACGGGGCTGGAAGCCCAACTCGACTCTCGCCTTGTCGATGCGGAACGCTCTGACCTGTCGGAACCAATCGACTCGACGCCGGAACAGCGGGGGGGATATCCGCAGTGGCCAACAGACGGCTTCGGTCAAGATGGCCGCCAGCCAGAGGGGCCGAAACGGTAGGTGGATGATGTTGACGTCGATGTCCATGGCACGGCCGACTGCCTTCACCAGAGCGTCCAGCGTGTAATAGTGCTCATCGCCTCCGATGTAGGTCTGACCCGCGGCGGCTGAATGGGACGCCGACAGGAGGAGGAGATCCACGAGATTGTCTATGTGGACGGGGTGATACGTTGTCTGGCCATCACCGAACATCAGGAAACGCCCGTTCTTCGACATCCT
>JADFMD010000186.1 GCA_022564055.1 Gemmatimonadota bacterium | reverse complement strand
GTTTTCCCCCCCCACGCGTGTCCCAGCAGTTGTCCGCCAGGCCGGCAGGTTTCGCTCGTACGACCTTCTCCGAAAGGGGGGTCGGCCCGTCGTCGGCCTGAATGTTGGTCAACCAACGATCCATCTGCCGGAAGAGCACACCCAGATCCGGTCGGTCTTCAGTGTAGCCCCAGCGCCCACCGACGTTCATTACGTGGTTGTCCGCATGACCGTTGGCGGCCTCCATGCGAGCCCGCGTCGAGAATTGATGGACGATCATATGGATGTCCCCACCCTCACGGTCGTCCGTGTAACTCCTGTAGTCGATCACCGGAGTCGTCGCCAACCCGGCCCCGCCGTACAGAATTCGCCCGGTGTCGAGGGCACGTCTGGCCGCGGTGGGGTCCGCCCGATGCCGCTCGGGCACATGATTGAGATCGGCATCGTACCCTCCGACATCCCGATTGAGGCTCAGGAACTGGGCCTTGGTGATCTCCCCCCGGTTGAGCACGTCGAGGCCGTACTGGACGCCGTAGTTGTCCAGCGGACGCGCCGCAAAACCGGTCGCGGGATCGACGCCGTAGACGTTCACGGTGTGGTCGTACACGGTGGCCCTGATCCCGTCCGGATTCGACGGGCTATAACGGAGAGCTTCCAGCTCAGGGAGGCGGCCCACCTCGGCGCCCTGTTCCTCCGGGGACGCCGTCTCCGAGTACGTGGCGTCGATCCTCGCGGCGCCGCGACTCAGGTTGGGGATGCTCCCCCAGGAGCCGAAGCCGGAAACCAGGCGCTGCTCCTCTTCGCTGAATTGGCGTGGAGCCATCTCGGTGAAGTAGAAGCTGAGCAAGCGAGCGTCGGCCAACGTGAAGATCGTGGCCGAGGTGACGTCTGGGAAACTGGAGGAGACGATGATGCCGTCGAACACCCCGGGGTAGTTATCGGCGGTCTGATGGCTCTGGTACGAACCCCCCGAGCCCCCCGTTGCAATCGAGTAGGTCGGCTGGCCGTAGCTCTCGACGAACCGCTCCTTGACCATGATGTGGGTCTCCGAGGCGAGGAGGTCGTTGCAGTTCGTTCCGAACACGTTCAAAGAGGCGGAGGTGACCGCGTAGCCCATCCCGAGCAACCCCACGTTGAGTACCTGTCCGGTGGAACGCCCCTGCTGGAACCAACCATTCCGACACCCACCACCGTGCGTGTACACGAGCTTTCCGTTCCAACCGCGGCTGCGGGTCCAGGGGTCGGGCGTGGGATCCGCCGGGTCGTGCAGCATCGCGCTCTGGTAGATCGCCCGGTTGACCGTCCCGGTCTGGACTCGGACGATGAACGGCACCACTTCGCCGTCCAAGGTTGTCGCTTGAGCCATGTCGGGCGGCATCGCACCGCCAGGAGGCGTGCCGTACGCCTTGAACCCCCCGTCGTCCTCCGTAGACAGGTAGACGTACTCGACCCGTGTCTCGACCGAGCAGTTCTCGTCGAGCGGGGCGCCGAGCGTCTCACCGCCCGCCGTCCTGAATCGCTCGGTCCCGCAGAAGAAAGGCATCTCGTGGGGCCCGGAGATGATCGGGCCGGTGATCGGGTAGTTCGTGATCTCCAGCACCGCCGTGGCCTCCGAGTCCGGGATCCGGGCCTCGATCTGGTTGTCCCCAAGGGCTAGTCCTTCGACGAACCCAATGAGCGAGGCCCCCTTTGAGGCCCCCGGTACGTCTAGGCTGAACCGTGCGGTCACGTCCATTCCGTTTGCCGACACGCGGACCTGGGAGAGGTCGAGATCCTCCCCGGCCTCGATCCGGAGAAGCACGTCGCCGCCGGTGACGAGGTACGGCCTCGTCGACACACTTTCGATCCTCAGATCGGAGCTTCCGAGCACCTCCGATGCCTCGGCATTCGCACTGGTGCCTCCCGCGGGAGAACAGCCACCCAACACCCCGAGGGCCGTGATCGTCCACAAGACCATCGAAGCAGGATAGGGTCGGAATCTCATCACACTGGTACTCCTCTCAGGAACAGGTCAACTCAAGCGCATCATAACCCACGACCCCGACCTGCGCACCGAAGGAGGGCCAAGAAGGGGCTCGCAACCGGCGGATCACGAACCCGAGAGGCGAAACCGCATCCCAACCGCTATCATGCACGGATACTTGACTGGGGGTCCCATCGGCTAGGAGGACGGGAGATGAGAATGCGATATTCGACTTCGCTTCTGGGGCTGTGCCTCGTGACTGCGGCGGCGGGACTTCTCTCCCCTGCCGCGGCTCAAGAATGGGTGATGCCCCGCACGCCCGATGGTCATCCGGACCTTCAGGGAACGTGGAGAAACGCGACGATGACGCCGTTCCAACGTCGGCCGGGCCAGGGCCCGGTCTTTACGCCCGAGGAGGTCGCCCAGCGCGAACAAGGATTCGTGGACCGTGTCGAGCGCGGTTCCCGGCCGAGCGACCCGAACCGTGAGGCACCACCCGCGGGTCGCGGGGTCGGTAGCTACAACCAAGTCTGGTTCGAACAAGGCGCGCGGGTGGCCGTCGTCAACGGCGAGGCCCGGACCTCGCTCATCACCTACCCGTCGAACGGCCGGATTCCGCCCCTCACGGTCGAGGGCCAGCGGCGGAAGGACGAGTACCATGCGTTTCGTAGCCAATTCGGCGAGTTCGACCATCCGGAGATGCGTCCGCTGGCGGACCGTTGCATCGTTTACTACGCCTCGAGCCCCACGGCCACCCTCGGGCCTCCGATGACACCCTCCGGGGGATACAACCAAAACATCCGTATCATCCAGACGGCGGACTACTTCGTGATTCACGGGGAGATGATCCACGACACCCGGATCATCCAGCTCGGTGAGCCGAATCGCCTGCCGGCCCACGTAAGGCCCTGGTTCGGCGACTCGTGGGGCCGTTGGGAGGGCAACACGCTCGTCATCGAGACCACCAACATCCACCCAGGCATGGGCTTCAACGAGTTGAGCGACAAGATCCTGAATTCCGAGGATCTGAAGGTGATCGAGCGCTTCACGCGGATCGACGAGGACAACATCCTCTACGAGTTTGAGGTTCAAGACCCAAGGACCTACACCGAGGTGTGGGGCGGGCAAATCCCCTGGCACGCGTTCGACCAGATGATTTACGAGTACGCCTGTCATGAGGGCAACTACTCGATGGCGAACATCTTGAGTGGCGCGCGTTACCAGGAGAGGCAGGCAGAGGAACGCCGCTGACGCGGGTCGCGACCGCCAAGAGGAGAGAGATGAGCGTGAGATATTCGACTTCGCTTCTGGGGCTGTGCCTTCTGACTGCGGCGGCAGGAATTTTCACACCCGGCGCGGCACAGGAGTGGGTGCACCCCCGGACCCCCGATGGTCATCCGGATCTCCAGGGAACTTGGAGAAACGCGACGATGACTCCGTTCCAACGTAGAGCGGGGCAGGGTCCGGTCTTCACCCCTGAGGAGGTTGCCCGGCTCGAACAAGGTTTTGCGGACCGTGTGGTCCAGGGTGCTCAGCCGAGCGATCCGAACCGGTCCGCACCTCCCACGGGCCAAGGAGTCGGGAGCTACAATCAGATCTGGTTCGAGCAGGGCGAGCGGGTGGCAGTGGTCAACGGTGAGCCCCGGACTTCGCTCATCACCTACCCGTCCAACGGCCGGATTCCTGCGCTTACGGCCGAGGGTCAGGAGCGCAAGGACGAGTACCATGGGTTCCGGTCCCAGTTCGGGCAGTACGACCATCCCGAGCTTCGGCCGATGGCGGAGCGTTGCATCGTTTACTACGGCCTGAGCTCCACCGGCCTACTCGGGCCTCCGATGGCGCCCACCGGGGGTTACAACAACAACCTCAGGATCATCCAGACTGCGGACCACGTGATGATCTACGCGGAAATGATCCACGACATCCGGATCATCCGGCTCGGCGAGCCGAATCGGTTGCCGAGCCATGTTCGGCCCTGGTTCGGCGACTCGTGGGGCCATTGGGAGGGCAACACCCTCGTGGTCGAGACCACCAATATCCACCCCGACATGGGCTACAATGAGCAATCGGACAAGATCCCGAATTCAGAGGATCTGAAGGTGATCGAGCGCTTCACTCGGCTCGACGAGGACAACATCCTCTACGAGTTCGAGATTCAGGACCCGAGGACCTACACCGAGGTGTGGGGTGGGCAGATTCCCTGGGCGAAATTCGACGAGCAGATCTACGAATACGCCTGTCACGAGGGAAATTACGCGCTCGAGAACGTCCTGAGGGGTGCGCGCTACCAGGAAAGGCAGGCTGCGCAAAACAAGCCCTAGGAAATCCCATCGGATAGGAGGACGGGAGGTGAGCATGCGATATTCGACTTCGATTCTGGTGTTGTGCCTCGCGACCGCTTCTGCGGGGCTTTTCTCCGCCGCCGCCGCTCAGCAATGGGTGGTGCCCCGGACTCCCGATGGTCATCCGGACCTCCAGGGAAACTGGAACAGCGGGACGATCACCCCGTTCCAACGCGCGGAGGACAGTGGTCCGGTGTTCACGCCGGAGGAGGTCGCCCGGCTTGAAGGGCGGGCAG
>JADFMD010000185.1 GCA_022564055.1 Gemmatimonadota bacterium | reverse complement strand
AGTGGCGGATCCGTTGGGAAAGGGAGGGCACCGAAATCACCCCGGGGTCGATTGGAGAATCGCCGG
Organism: Gemmatimonadota bacterium; assembly: GCA_022564055.1. Taxonomy (GTDB): domain Bacteria; phylum Gemmatimonadota; class Gemmatimonadetes; order Longimicrobiales; family Gaopeijiaceae; genus UBA822. Next base: position 4,487 of record JADFMD010000185.1, on the reverse strand, counting down.
AAACATCCGGAAATCTAAGGCTAATGTCCGAGCGGTGGAGGTCGCAATGCCCGGCACGTAAGACTGGCGTCGGGCTTTGGTAAGGGCTCTGTAGGCGGGAGCACGTCCCGCCAGGGCGCCGGCCCGCGCAGATCTCGAGGATGGAAGGAGGGCTCGGTCCGGTTGCCGCTTCGACCCTTCGAGTGCCGACGGGAGATTCATGTTGACCGCCTCGGTCCGGCCCCTCATTTTATCGTCGCGAGGCGCAGCCTCGAAGTGGGTTGGAGTACCGAGCAGTGTCGTGGATCACACCGGAATGGAGGTCGAAATGAGCAATCGTATAACGGTGGTTCTTCTCGCGGTTCTCTGTGCGGTCGCCGCGTCCGGGTTGATCTCGACCGCGGCGGCGCAGGCTCCGCCCTCCACCACGGCGTGGGAAATCCCCAGGACAGCCGATGGCCGTCCGGATTTTCAGGGAAACTGGACGAACTCCACGCTCACTCCGTTTGAGCGCCGAGAAGGTACGGAGCGGCTCTACACCGCTGATGAGGTCGCTAGTCTCGAACAGCGGCCGGTGGACCGCTTCACCCGCGGGACCGCGCCCAGTGACCCGGACCGCCCGGCACCGACAGCCGGTCGCTCAGTCGGCACGTACAACGAGGTCTATTGGGAGCGGGGCACGCGGGTCGCCCTCATCAACGGCGAGTACAGAACCTCTCTGGTCACCCGTCCGGCGAACGGCCGTGTTCCGGCCCGCACACCGGAGGCCGAACGGCTGGTTCAGGAGCGCCGGGACTTGAGAAGCCAATTTGGCCAATACGACCATCCGGAGATGAGACCGCTCGGCGAGCGCTGCATCTTTTTCGGTTCCCCGTCCGGACCCCCCATGCTCCCCGTCGGGGCGTACAACTCCAACTATCTCATCGTTCAGACGGCCGATCACTTGATGATCATGTCGGAGATGGTCCACGACGCGCGGATCATCCGGATTGGCGAGCCCAGCCCGATGCCCAAGAGCGTCCGTCCGTACTTCGGCAACTCCTGGGGTCGGTGGGAAGGCGACACACTCGTAGTCGAGACCACGAACATCAGCCCACTACAGCTGGTCCGGGGGGTTCCCCTTTCCGAGGACGCTGTTGTGATCGAACGCTTCACCCGGGTCGACGAAGAGACGATCGTCTACGAATTCACCATCGACGATCCGAAGAGGTTCACGGAGCCGTGGGGCGGAGAGATCCCGATTAACAAATTACACGCCCGGCTCTACGAGTACGCCTGCCATGAGGGCAACTACAGTTTGACCGGCGTACTGAGCGGGGCGCGTTATCAGGAGAGGGTGGAAGCACAGGAATCGACCGACGCCAATCGGTGAGAGGCGAGCGATCGGGTGGGGAGGTGTTCATCCCGAGCATCAACTTCACCAGCTCTGGCAATCCCTCAGGATGCGGTCGTGTCGCCCCTCGTCTGCGGCCATCTCGAAGAAATCCTCCCAGTACTCGATGATGTCATCCCTGCGGTCCTCGTCCAGCCCCTCAAAGTTTCTGGCCACCGAGAGCATCTCCTCCCGCTTGTCGGTGAAACGCTGAAAGATCGATCCGTAGTCGATGTCCCGGCAGAAGCCTTGGAAGATCCGCTGGCGGACGTTGCGAATCGGTAGCGAGGGGTCGGGGGTGGCATAACGAGTGTCGACCGTCCCGGACCAGTCGAAGTCGTAGGAGACTGGGATCAACGCGCCGTCGGTCATGCGGCGGATCGGCTCGCAGTTGTGCAGGGGGGGGCCGGCACACGTGTAGTCGGTCATCCCGACAGCGTAGTTGAACAGCTCCAGCAAGGCGGAGTTCTCCTGATGGGCGTTAGCCGGATGTAGCTGTGTGAGCTCGATGGGAACGGCCTCGTTGCGTGCGGCCATCTGGGACTTGTGCTCGAGAAGGAAGGCGTTGCTGGTGAACGTGTCGTCTTCGCCTGATGTGTCGACGTAGGTGACCCGAACGGGGCGCGCCCGAAAACTCAGATCTGTCAGCACGTTGTAGGCGGGATAGATCACGTACTCGGTATAGATGTATTCCTCGTAGCGGTCGTTTCCGGGCCGGCACGTCACATAGAGCTTGAGCCGGTTCTGGCCCTCGAAGACGGTGCCGGCGAGCGCCTCGTCGTCCTTGTCGAAATCGAGCCAGAGCGGAGGGAACTCGCAGTTTCTGGGATTAAGGCGCCAGTTACCCCGGGTCCGGATCTTCAGATCGAGGGTCACCTCCGACCCCTCAGCGTCGACAAGAATGCTCGCCTGCCGCTCCTCTGCGTCCCGCTCACGATCCCGTCTTCTGATGGTGTTGAAGTCGGCGTACAGCGTGAGCTCCAGCACGTCATCGGTCTGAAAGAGCGGCGCCGACCATGCCGCCGCGATCTCCTCCGGCGTCACCGTCCACTCGTCATCGATGTCCTGGGCGGTCGCTCGTATGTTGGGAACGAGCGTGAGCAGGAGGCACAACAAGATGCCGAAGGGAAGGGGGGGCGCAGTTTGGTGAGATCGATGTTCGATCATGATCCTGGCTCCGCTGAGGAGGATCCTGCCTCCACCGGTCGCGTTCGCTTGCCACCGTATCGCATTCGCTTGCCAGTGGGTGTAGGCCGGGGTCATCTTGTCCTCCATGTTTGACGCAAGCACCGCTTGAGCGCAAGTACCGTCTGGGGGTTCTCGGAGCCGCCCACACGGTATCGGCAACACACGAAGTCTTGGTCGTCCCGATCGGAGGAGACAGGGTAATGGAGAAGCGAGGACTCACGACCTATCGAAAGGTGTCAGAATGGCGTCCGCTGGCTCAGATCACGTTCGTGGCGATGTTTGCCGCGGCGGGGTGTGCGACCGGCACCGCTCTTTCGTCACCGGCCGACGCACGAATCCTCCCCATGGCCGCACCGGAAGATTTGGGCATGTCATCCGAGCGCTTCGAGCGGTTGGACGCGGCCATGCAACGCTACATCGACGCCGACATGGTGGCGGGGGTGGTGACGCTCGTCGCGAGAAAGGGTGAGGTCGTACATCTTAAAGCGCAGGGGCATAGGTATATAGAAGGTGGCGATCGTATGTCCACCGACGACATCTTCGTGATCATGTCGATGACCAAACCCATCGTGAGCACGGCGCTCATGATGCTCTTCGAGGAGGGTTATTTCCTTCTGGACGACCCGATTTCCAAGTACATGCCCGAATTTGCCGACAAGGAAGTGGTTCTTGAGGTGGACGGGGGCATCCAACGCGTCCAGGCCGATCGGCCCATCACGTTCCGCCACGTGCTGACCCATACCGCCGGCGTCGATCCAGCTCGAAACCTTCTCTCCGAAGAAGAGCGGGAGACCCCCCGCGGCGGGGCCACGCTCGAGGAGAGGCTGGTCGCGCAGGGCTCGTTCCCCCTGGCGTTCCATCCCGGGGACGAGTGGCGTTACGGCAGCTCCACGAATTACGTGGCGCTCCTCGTCGAGCGGATTTCGGGCCAAAGCCTGGATGTATTTCTCCGGGAACGCATCTTCGAGCCTCTGGGCATGGTCGACACTCACTACAACGTGCCCGCTTCGAAGGTGGATCGCGTGACGGCGGTCTACAGTCCTTCAGGTCCGGGCAACACGATCGAGTTGAGGGGCGAGCCGCGAACCCGCGAGCCCAGCGCGTACTTCGGTGGCACGGCGGGGCTGTCGTCCACGGCGGGCGACTACTTCAGGTTTTCCCAGATGATCTTGAACGGCGGGGAGCTCAACGGCGCCCGGCTGCTCAGCCCCACTACCGTCAACCTCATGATCACCAATCACACGGGCGACCTCCCCATCTACATCAAGGGTGCCGACGCTTACGGGTTCGGGCTGGGGTTCACGATGTTGACGGATCCGGACAGGTCTCGGCAGGCGGTCACACCGGGAACCTTCGGTTGGGGCGGGGCCTACGGCACCGTCTTCTGGATCGATCCAGTGGAAGACATGGTGAGCATTCTCATGATGCAGATGGCGGGTTATGGCCATTTTACGCTCCGGCAGGATTTCCCGAATCTGGTCATGCAGGCCATCACCGAGAGCTACCACTCCGGGAAGCAAGCCATTCGCGGTTATGAGCCGATTCCACGACAGGAGTAAGGAAGAGAGTAGGGGTGGCCACCAGGAGCCGACGTCCAGGAGGAGAATCATGAGTTCGCGCGTGGGCAGGGTCGTTGTAACCCTGATGATCCTCGCTGGATCGGCCCCTGCGACCGGCTTCGCTCAGGATGTGGCCGACTTGCGGGACTTCGACGCGGAGATCGAGGCTGCCCTGAGGTCGGCGAAGAGGGCGGCCGGATTCGAGTTCCTCGGCACGCTGAACCGGATTTGTCTGCTTCCCGCGAGCGGCCGTGTAAACACGAGCGACAACGTCCCGCGCTACGTCAGAGACCCCACCACCGTGCCGGCGCGTGCGGTTTGGTACGCGGAGTCCGCAAAGGTTTTCGACAATCTCTACTTCGTCGGCGGCAAGATTCACACGTCGTGGG
>JADFMD010000184.1 GCA_022564055.1 Gemmatimonadota bacterium | reverse complement strand
GGCTCTACTTCTGACCCTACCGGAGCCTGACCCCAAGAAACACGGGGAAGGCAACGTAGGCCACACCTCGAATGACTCGCCACAGGATTGCGGTGCCACCGGCTGCGGCCGCCTCTGGTAGGATGATTCTGTCCCCAGCCTGTAGCCCCAGCTCGTCCAGCGTGCGGCCATCGGCCACTGGAGCCAGGAGCTCCTCGACAGACCAAAGCACATCCTCTCCCCGTTCGATCCGAATCTGACTGGGATCGGCGGCCCCCGGGCCACCCGCCAACATCACCGCCTCGCTCAACGGCAGGTCGGCCCGCATCGTGTAAAACCCCGGCCGCCCTACTCCCACCATCGAGACGCGGATCAGAGCGTGTGCCTCTACTCTCGGTGACCGGATGAAGCGACCGATCTCCGTGCCGAGGTGTCTCTCCAATTCCGACCTCAACACCCCCTGGAGCGAGATCGGTCCCAAAGTCGTCACATTGACCAGAGGACCAGCCTCGACGGTCAGGGTATCCCACTGAGCGGCGTCTTCCCCCTCGATGAGCAGTGCGATTTGATCGCCGGACCGAAAGTCACCAATCCTCAAGCGCTCCCCGATGATGTCCGCCTGTGCACGCCCCTCCTGGCGTAACACGTCGCTATAGGCTGTAGACTGGGCTACGGCGTCGTATTGGGCCAAGAGACGCGTGAGCTCCGCACGATCGATTTCGAGGCGTGTGGGACCCAGGGGGTCCTGAGCACTGCACAACGCCGGGACAGAAAGGGCAAGTGCAGTCACCATCGTCACAAGCTTGGTCATGCACAAATACTCTTGCCTTCCCTACTGTGTGGCAAGTCCGATCGAGCAGCCGCCGGAGGGTTGGAGCGCCATGCGGGAGACGGGCGTCGCGGTATCACCACATCACTCTTTGCCTCCCTGCGACACTTCCCTCTCTTCCCTCGCTTCATGCCTACGAAGATTCCGTGGACAGGCGGACAGTTTGTGCGAGCGCTGTCCTCCCTTGTTCCCCTTCCTCTCAAAGGACACGGCCTTGCTCAGCACCGCCTTTCGCGGGGCACGCTTCATGCAGCGAAAAAAGTCTTATGCGTGGCCCCCCTGGTCCGGAAAAAGAGTTGCACATGACCGATCAGCAGGGCGAGTTACATCCACCACTCGTACTTCTCGTCAACAACCAAGAGTGGACCGCGCGGTCGGTCGAGAGCGTCCTCCGACCGGCAGGCTACGCGGTCGTCAAGGCCTATTCCGGTCGGCAAGCGACCGAAGTGGCCGCCAGGATTCAGCCCGACCTCGTCATCGTCGACTACGAACTGTCCGACACATCGGGTCTCGACACCTGCAGTGCAATCAGAGAACTGCCCACGGTAGACGATGCTACCCCCTTCGTCATCGCCACGGCGGCCGATCTCAGCAGGCGAGAGCGGCACGAGTGCTTCAGAGCGGGTATTTGGGACATCTTCTCCTCACCGTTCGATCCGGTCGAGTTCGTAGGGAAGCTGGAGACATTCCTCCGTGCCCGTAGACAGGTCAAGGAAGCTCGGGAGTCCACACACAGGGATCCCGTAACCGGCCTCTACAACTGGAATGGATTGCTCGCCAGGGCGGGGGAGTTGATCGCGGACGCGACACGTAGCATGCGGTGGACAGCCTGTGTGGCTCTGGGGCCCAAACAGGCCCAGACTGTCGGTGCCCCCGAACGGGTGGCGGCGGATTCTTCGGACGTGGTCCTACGACTCTATGAGAGCGATGCGGAGTCCTCCAAGCTGCTCGACCGGATCGCGGCAGCTCTTGCAGAGGCAACCCGGGACGCGGACTCTACGGGGATGTTGGGCGCGAACGACTTCCTCGTCCTGGCCCCTGGAACGGATGAGGAAGGTGCGGGAATCCTGGCAACGCGACTCGTCGAGGCCCTGAGCCGCCTGCCGTCCCAGATGGACTTTTCGGCAGGGTATTATGCCGGCCTAGATGAGACGGGGGGCTCGCTCACGGCTGAAGACCTGTTGGGGCGGCCGATGGAAGCTCTTCGAACGGCCCAACGTGCCAACGGATCCATTGCGGTTCTACCGTTCCACCCCGCTTAGAAGAGCTTCTGGGTCATCCAGTTCGTCTACCGCATCGTATCCGTCGATGTACATGGCGGAATAGGCGTAGTACCCCTGACCCCGCCCCGGAACGAAGCCATTGAGGATCACTCCGAGCATCCTCACAGGCAGACGCTCCAGCGCCGCAAACTTCGCCCGGGCATAGTCGATGTGGGTTCGACCGGTTCGGAGAACGATTGCGAGATGACCGGTAAGGGTGCCTAGGATCAGCGCATCAGCCCCGGCGCCGAGAGGTGGGCTATCGACGATTATGACGTCGTAGCGGTTCCAGAACTCGCCCAGGAGATCGCCGAGCTTCCCGGAGGCAAGCAGCTCGGGAGAGCTTTGGGAACGGGAGCCCGACGGAATGAGATGGACTCCCGAAAACTCGGTATCCCGGAGAGTGTCGCCGAGCCCAACGTCGCCCCGAAGGAAGTCAGTGAGGCCAGGTTTCCGCGGCACCTTAAACATGCGATGCAGATCGCCCCTCCGTGTGTCTCCATCGATCACCAGCGTTCGGCGACCGACCGCCGCAAAACTGATCGCCAGATTGGTCGCCACCGTCGACTTGCCCTCGGACTGCTCCGGACTCGTCAGCGTGAGCGCGAGTGGCTTACCTGCACCATAGGCGAACTCCACGCTCACGCGGAGGTCCCGGAAGGCTTCTGTCATTTGTCGAGTATCGCTGTCGTCTCGGTGGCTTCCGTTTCCCATCGCCGGTATGGTTCCCAGGATGTCCATTCCCAGGGCGTCGGTGACGTCACTGACGTATCGGACGCGAGTGTCGAAACGATCCAGGAGGATCGCCAACCCCACCCCTGCGCCGAGTCCGCCGAGAAGAAAGAGGAGAGCTGCCCGAAGCCGGGCGTCTACTTCGGGCTTCGTGGGCGGCGTCGCGCGATCGAGTACCCGGACATCGGGCACGGAGCTGGCCGATGCCAGCGTGGCCACTTGATACCGCCCTCGGAGGTCACCATAGAGGCGGTCGGCCAACGCGACGCTGCGCTGCAAGCGAGACTCCTCGATGGTTCTGGGAGGAATGTCGCCCAGCTCCGATGTTGCGTCGTCGATCCGATCCTGCAGTCGCTCCTCGTCGTCCCGAACCCGCACGACGAGGGACCGCAAGAGGTCCGGCACGGTTTCGGTCTCGAGCGCCACGACTACCCTCGTCAGATCCTGCACGTCCCTGTGTTCGTCGGTATAACGCTGCTTGAGCGTGCGGAGCTGGACGCGGGTACCGGTGAGCTCGTTCAGCGCCGTGACGAGCTGCGAAGAGGTCTGTACGGCGGGAATCACTTCCAGGGCCTCGACGCGTAGCATCGAGCTCGGCAAGTCCGCCAGTACACGCTCCATCGCTCTTAGGTCGGCGCGAACGGACTCTATCTTGAGCTTCAGCGTGTTGTAGATCTGAAACGCGGGTCCCCGCGTGAGCTGGATGCCTCCCTGAATCGGCATGGCAGCATCCGACGGGAGGGCGATCGTGCTGACCCGAAACGTCTCCAGCTCTCGCTCGGCGTCCCGGAGCTCACCTTCGACGGTGGCAAGCTGTCCCTCGAGAACGGATGTCCGCTCCTCGAGGGCGGCGCTCTTCAACTCGGCCGCCAACTCGACGTGCTGGTCCAGAACGGCGTTGAGCGTGGCCGCAACCTCGGCCGCGTCCTTCCCCCTGAGCGATACCCGAATGAAGGTCCCGTTGCGGTCCATCTGAGTGACGAGGTTGTTTCGGATTCCGGCTGCCACGACCGGAAGTGCAGAGACCGAGAACGCGATCCGTGTGTTCGCCGCCAGCGCCTCTACCGGCGGGGTCCAGTCAAACCCCACTGGGGCACCGAGCCTCTCCCCAGGCGTCTTCCTCTCCACCGCGACCCCGTCACGAAAGAGTGACAGCGACTGTGCGGTCGGAGAATAGAGAAGCTCGTAATCCCCGGGGAGGAACCTCTCCTCGAGCCTGAACGAGGCGAACGCCGGCTCGAAGGCCGTGTCAGGCACGCTCAGGTAGAGCTTGTTCTCGATGACCACCGCGTTCAGTACAGCGAAGGACCTGAGTAGGTCGATCCACGAAGAAGAAGTCAGCAGCCGAGCCCCGGTGATCGGACCCTGATCCCCACCTGAGCCCTGGATCCACAGAGACGCTCCCGCGACGTACTCGAGGTCGACACGAGTCCATGCCACGCCCCCCCCGGCAGCCCCCAGGATCGTCATGAGTACGATCAACCACTTGAACCGGAGTAGGGCGGCAACGAGCCGACCCACGTCGAGGCCCGAGCCCTCATCGGGGTCCGAGCCGACGGGGTCGTATGCGACGGCAGGCTGATCCGGCCATGTCGGCGGCGGGAACCCGACCTCGGTGCCGCGAGCCGGTAGCTTGTCGTTGGTCACTGTGTCCTCGTCATCCCAAACATCTGTTCCCGTTGGGTAGCGTGAGTCCTCGGGGCCGCACCATAGCACGAGGGATACCGATACGATAGAGGAGAACCCCCGAGCGC
>JADFMD010000183.1 GCA_022564055.1 Gemmatimonadota bacterium | reverse complement strand
GGCGGGATGTGGCTCCCTTCATAAGGCCCATTTCTTGGAGAGCGACCGTCAGACACCCTCCACCGAGACGATCCTGCCCCTTCGATTCCGCCACCTAGCCGTAGCCAGCCCGAGGACGAACAGCAGTGGCACGGCGTTCTCCGGTGGACCACCGGACTCCTGAGCCGCCTTGGCTCGGAGGAACGCTGGGGTCACGAGCCCGAGGGACGTGAGGATGATCACCACGACGGGTAATTCGAAGACGACCCCGAAGGCCAACAGTATCCGCAGGACGAGCGCCAAGTAGTACCCAGCCGTCAGAGATGCAGCGAACCATTGGGCATTGAACAGCAGAAGGAATCGGATCGTCATCGGCAACGCGACGAAGTATGCCAGTGAGACGCCGACAGCAAAGAGGAGAAGCCCGAGCGTCATACACGGGATGATCAGCCGTCGCTCTCGCTCCTTCAGCGCCGGGGAGAGAAAGGCCCAGGCGTGGTACACGAGGAGGGGCGAAGCGAGGAGCAGTCCAGTGAGCATTCCCAGCTTGATGATGAAGAAGAGCGGCTCTGTGAGGTTGAAGTACGCCATGCGCCCCGACTCGAGGACGCCGAGGTACGACGAATCGTCCACCGCAAGGTCAGCCACGACCGAAAAAAGCGGCGCCGTCAGCACGTCCACTACGTTCAGCCGAATCGCGGCGAAGATGCCTATCGCGCTGCACACCGCCAAAGCGAGAAGAGACCAGAGAATCCGCATCCGCAGCTCTTCCAAGTGGTCGAGGAAGGGCATTTCCTGATTCGGGTTGTTCATCAGTCCTCGCGTGGGTCTGAGGATGGGGGAGTCACCGCGTAGACCACCACGGTCTCCACGTCGAATTCGTCCCGCGCCACGCCGTACACGTGGTTGCCGAGGGCGGCCATTAGACGGAAGCGAGGCGGGAACTGCATCACCCCGAGAAAGTCTCCGCTCAACTGGAGTACGTCGTACGCCGCAGCCGGGTCTTCATCCAGCGGATCGCCACCGTTCGGTGCGTAGTCGTCGACCAGGCCTGGACCACGGGCGACCATGATGGTGCCGTTGGGTCCTCGCATCACCCCGCCGAGCAGGGGCAGTGAGTCGGCGAAGATCGGCTCTCCTATCAGGTCGGCCGCGCCTGGGGGTAGACCCTCGAACTGTTCCATGAGCCTGTCTGTAAAGGAGTCGCGGATTCGCCTGGTCACGGGCTTCCGCCCCACCTGGCGGGTGATTTCGCCGATCAGCGTTCCTTCCGAATCCCGAACTTCGAGGTGGTAGGTGCCACTCATTCCGACCACGAGGTGACCCTCAGACGTCGTGGTCCAGACCGGAAAGTCGAAGAAGACCCGGGTGCTCATCTTTCCGTCCGCACCGATCTCGATCGCCGACTGCATCTCGAAGGTGGTCACCATGCCGTGTTCGGTTCCGTCGTGTCCAACTGCCATGATGCCCGGTTCGGAGGGGCCGTTCGTAGGTAGGCCCGGGATGCTCGGCAGGGGCTGGACCTGCTTGAGGATCCGGTCGTCGCCCTGGGCCGCCCACATCATGGTGGGGAGCGGGAACATCCGATCGATGGGGAAACTGTGGCTGTACGAGTTGTCGGCGTTGAAGAAGCTCACCCGTGAATTGCGGAGATCCGGGATGACGAGCACGCCCGACTCCGTGAGGAACACACCGACCACCAGATTGCTCAACTCTCCGGGTCCCGCGCCTCGCCTCCCGATCTCGTCCAGCTTGTTCCCACTCTCATCGAACACGAACACGACACTTTCCAGCCGGTCCAGGACCAGAATCTCTCCCGACGGACGAACGGCGATGCCGGTGATGCTACCGAAAGTGATGTCACCATCCCAGGATCCGAGAGTCAGGACGGGATCAAGGGTCCAGGTGGTCTGAGCGGTGGCCTGAGCGGTGGCGTTCGTGACCGGCCGGACCTCCTCGCCACAGGCCGGCAAGACTAAGAGCACACTACACAGTGCGATGATTCGGCTCATCAGATAGACCCCAACCCCACAGCCCGGGATGTGACAACTCCCCGAAAAGACTACAACCTTGAGCGGGTTAGACGCAAGCCCAGCCGCCGACTACGAGGATACCCATATCCCGATCGAATGCGCCCATACGATCGTATTCTCACTGGTGCTGACGGACTCTTGTGGGTCCGACGTCCTCGTGTTCCGGGATCTCCTGCTTACGTCTGGCTCGGCTTCGACCAGACTGGTGAATGGGCCGCTCAACTCGAGGTCCCCCGTGACTGGCGAGTCTTCGAGATCGGAGACGCACACATACTCGCCCGCGTGAGTGACGCGTTGGGTGTCGAGACTGTCGTCATGCATGAGTTGGTGGTCACTGGGGGGCCTTGAGCCGACCGCGTCCGAGGTGCTATCGCGTAAGCCGGTGGACCTGGACGTAGGGCACGTCGAATTGATCTCGCCAGACCCCAAGCACCAGATCCCGGCGGATGTCGAGGATCCGGACACCCTCCGGTGCCTCGACGTCGCCTAACCACATCCCCTCGGGCGAGAACACACTCCACAACCGGGGGACACCGCCCAAAGACGGCCAATTGGACTCCGACACCCAAAGGCGTTGATCCCCGTCCACGAACGCGCGTGCAAAGAGGGGTACCGCCTCTCCGTATGTTGCCTCCTCATATCGCCTCCGGGACCGGGGAACCGCCGCCTCTCCCTCAGAATGTCGAACCCGATCCAGATTGAACTCGATGTACTCAGCGATCATCTCGGGTCGCACGGCCTGTGGCTCGACCGGTCGGCGCAGGATACGCCGGAGTGTGCCCGCAACGTCGTAGAAGCCGATCTCGTACCGGTCCGACGTGGCCCAGTAGAAGCCGTCGTCGGCCACAGCCTGAATCGACCACTGGCCCGGTGCCAAGAACTCGGTGTTGCCATCGGGCAGGATCAGCTGTTGCCGGGAAGGCAGCCGGGCGATGACCGTAGGCGACCCTTCCGCAGGCTCGGTCAAGACGACGTCGGTCGTATCCCATTGAAGCCCCGGTGAGAGATCCGGACGGTAGCCGGCTCCCCGGTTGTAGAAGAGGAGGTGACCGCCTTCCAAGATTCCAAAGGGGTAGAAGTTGCCCTCTATCTGATTTGGGACCGTCCGCTGCGCGCCCGACGACAGAGAGAAGATCGTCGTTCGCCGTAACCGCTGATCGTAGACGGCGATAGAATCACCACGAAACCCGAACAGACCACCCAGGCTCCGAAACTCACCTGGTCCATCCCCGGCGCCTCCGAAAGTCCTTTGGTGCTGCCCCGTCGAATCGAAGAGCCGGACCTCGCTTGAGGTCTGCTCCGACACCGCGATCCAGCCGTCCTCGAACAGAATCCCCCACATCACAGAGCCGAACTGCTCCGGCCCTTCTTCCTCGCTGCCGAGTCGCAGCAACGGCTCCGGCGCTATCTGGAGCGGGGTGTCACCCCAGAGCGGCGTAAGGCTCTCCACAATCCGAATCCCGGCTGAGTCGGTGATCGTGTACGCGGCGGTGGTGGGGTCCCCATCTGCCGCGCACGACGGGAAGGCGGCGAGACTCATGGCGAGCGGGAGGGTTAAGGCATGAAACCTAGATCGATGGATGGTCATGGTAGATCGACGGCCTGGCATCCGTAGTTGATAGTTGACCCACACGCTTGGATTCACCTCTCTAGGATTCGGGAGCTACGGCCAGTCCTCTGACGAACCCCACTACGCCCTCATCGTCCCAAGCGGCTGCTCCGAAATGGCGAAGTACGATCGTGCCTTTCTTGTCGAGCACGAACGTCGCGGGAATCGCTCGACTCTCGAAGCACTTGGGCACATCGCCGTCGAGGACGTAGATGGGCAGGTCGACACTCCTCTTGTCCAAGAATTCTCTCACCGTCGCTACGGGTTCACGGGTTACGCACGCAAAAACAACATCGACGTCCGAGGTCGCCTCTCTGAGCCGGGTGAGGCTGGGCATTTCCGCAATGCACGGGGCACACCAGGTCGCCCAGAAGTTCAAGATGAGCACTTGGCCGGAGAAGTCAGTGAAGTCCAAGCGATTTCCGTCGAGGTCCTCAGCGCTCATGTCGAAGTCCCACCGAACCAGGGGGAGGGGCGGAGGTTTGAGTTGGGCGCTGAACTTCTTTCGCAGTCGCCGCGTGATCAATGCGATGCCGCCCAAGAGCGCGCCCGGGCCGAGCACAAGGCCAACAAGGACGCCCCGGACGAAGGGCACCGGAATGAGGATCCAGACGGCGCCCACGACAGCGGCCAGGACGGCGAGGATGAACCAGAGACGGGCCCTACGCTTCCGCAACTTTCCAGTCATGTGCTTGGCTCCCGCCCAGGCTCGCGTACTTCCCTTCCTGTCGACGTCTTAGTCGCGGAGCAGACTCGCGAGACGTCAGGCAGGATACGTGTACGATGAATAGGACCACAAGCCTGCGCACCAACGTTCCCTTCAGACCTTCTCGAAGATCGCCTGAAATCGGGGCCGCTCCGGTGATGGCGCGATGCCCTCATCGAACCCACTACAAGCCGCGACGAGGTGGAACCCCAACCGGCCTGCCCGCTCATCCAACTCCTGCGGCGTAAAAAGCTCCCAACTG
>JADFMD010000064.1 GCA_022564055.1 Gemmatimonadota bacterium | reverse complement strand
TCACTTCCTGTCGAACAGCGGGATGTTCCTACCCTTGGCGAATCTGGGCGCAGGGCAGACGGTGCTACTCGATCCGGTCCGAGGACCGGAAGCGACCGCCCGACGCCAGGCCCAGCCGCGGCGTACCGAGGGAACGCCGGTGCAGTTGGCCTATGCAGATATCCAGGCGTTCAACGATGGAATCGGGGCCAGGCTGGGTGTCGGCAAGTACCTGCTCGAGCGAGCGGCGAACGAGTATCGCTGGCTCGAAAATCTTCCCAAGAGTCCGATCCCCGTGGCCTACGTCTGGGGTCTGCTAGACACGGTGAATCCAGTGCGGATCGCGAACCATGTTTGGTCTACCTATCTGAATGACAGGCCTGTCGAGAGCTCGTTTTGGTACATGCCCACAGCCGGGCACTACCCGCAGCGTGATCAACCGGAAGAAATGGCCAAGCTGGTGCGGTTGGTCCTGACCGGAGGGGTTCCTTCAAGAGAGGAGGAGGGGACCTTCATGCGCTCCTATGCCCGGAGCCGATCCCCTGCATCGGCGGTCTTCATCGGGCACTCCGACATAGAGGCAATGGTGTTTCCGGGCGCGGTGAAATACACTCCGGCCGGGTATATCATCCCCCGGTAGCTCGTGCGCGGGCGGTCCCCAGCGTTCAGTGCGGTCCTCGGTTCATTCGCTGGCGGCCACTTCGATGACGGCGTACCACAGGAACTGAACGAGGCTCAGCAATGAGCTCTCCATGATGCGTTCGTCGTCCCCATGCGCCCCGCCGCCCCCGACGATGTCTTCCTCGGTCCGGACCGGGCCAAAGCCGTAACACTGCGTTCCCTGCGCTCGGACCTGTGCCATGTCCGTGGCTCCGGTGAGCATGGATGGGAGCGTCACGGCGTCAGGGAAGAGACGGTTGGTCACACCCTCGAGCGCCTGAAACATCTCGCTCTCCAGACTGGAGGGTGGGCTCGCCGGCCGGTAGACCCCCTCGGGGATGATCTCGATGTTCGGATCGTTGATCACGCCTGCGAGGTCACGATAGAACTCTTCCGGATTCTCGTCGGGTAATCCGCGGATGTCGAACGTGGCCTCGGCTTCCCCGGGGATCACGTTGCGGCGGAAGCCACCACTGATCATCGTCGGCACGACGGAGGTTCGCAAAAGGGAATAATGTTGCGGTTCGTTCTCGGCGAAGTACCGCTCGATTCTCGGCTGCTGCTCGGGGTCGATCACGCCCCGGTAACGGGCGGCGTCCTCGGGCGAGCTGATTTCGGCCAGGCGGTAGAAATAGGCTTCCGTCGTCTCGTTCAGACGTAGCGGCGACTGCCATGCGGCGAGTCGCGCCACGGCCCTCGCCAAGGCCGCTACGGCGTTGTCGAGTCTCGGGACCGAACCGTGGCCTGCCGTCCCGCGGGCGACCAACCGGACCCGCATCGGAAACTTCTCGGTCGTAGCGATCTTGACGTGGTCTACCACGCCATCGCGCATCACCGTCTCTCCGCCCTCGGCGAGACAGAACTCGGCCGCGATCTGGTCCCAGTGCTGCTCGACCATGTAGTCGATGCCGAATCGGGTCGTCCCCTCCTCGCCCGCCTCGGCCAGAAAGATTATGTCCCGGTCGAGCTCGACTCCGGCGCGTCGTAGCAACAACATCAGCATCAACGAAGCGGTGACGTTGTCCTTGTCGTCCAGCGCACCGCGACCATAGATGTACCCATCCTTGGCGACGGCATCGAAGGGATCCACGGTCCAGTTTTCGCGCTGCACCCCGACGACGTCGGTGTGAGCCATGATCAGAATCGGCTGCTTGCTGCCGTTGCCATGGAGGCGCGCAACCAGGTTCGCACGCGTGGGGTCGAGTGCGAAGAGCTCGGCGTCGATTCCTGCCTCCTGGAGAACTTCTTGGAGATACCGTGCGGCCTCGGTTTCGTTGCCGGGTGGGTTGCTGGTATCGATGCGCAGCAGCGCTGAAAAATGCTCCATCGCTTCTGTGGCGACGGCTTGCCAATCTACGGGAAAGCGGTCCTGCGCGTGTGCTGTGAAGGGAACGAACAACAGAGGTGCGCAGAGAATGGTCGCGCGGACGAGGGATCGCGCGAGCTGCCCTAAAGAGACCATGATGCCTTGCTCCGAGTGTTCCACAGGATTCTGCTGGGGATGGCGAAAAAAGCCCTCTAACGGGTCGCCGTAACGTGCCGGGCGGGACCAAACTGGTCAACCTGGGCCGTGGACTTGGGCCGTGCAACTCTCCACCCGAAAGCTTCGAGGCCCCGGCATTGCTGCTGATCGAACGGCGAACTCAAGCCACAGTACTGCACTTCATCACCAGCCCGCCGTGCCCGAGCCCGCCGCCCGATCAACCCACCGATCGTACCTAACAACCCGTAGCCAAGGGATTTGAGAACAGGTTGTCGCAAGGGGGAATACGCGCCATGGGTGTTGGGTTCCCGTGCGGTCCCCAGACATCGCCTGCCGTGGGCTGACCCCCCGTCTTGGTGGCGCCAGCGGCCCGGGGTCGTGAGGTTGTTGCGCATTCATGAACCCCATCAGGCCAAGGAGCCGAGAATGACGACCGTCGACCAGGTCATTGAACCGAACCTGACTCCCGTCCAAAAATTCGGAGAGGCGATGGCTGACCGAGTCGAACGGTGGATGCCGAGTCCGTTTCTCATCGCGATTCTGCTGACTTACGTCGCCGCCTCTGCCGCGTTCATCTCTGAAGGGTCCGCACCGACCGAGATCGCGACCTCATGGTATGAAGGCTTCTGGAATCTGCTGCAGTTCGCCATGCAGATGGTGATCATCCTCGTGACCGCCAACGTGGTGGCGTACCACCCCAGGGTGAAGGCGCTGATCCTCGGCCTCGTTCGGATTCCCAAGAACGGAGCCCAGGCTGTTGTTCTGGTGGGAGTCGGTTCGATGCTGACCGCGTGGATCTCCTGGGGTCTCGGGCTCATCCTCGGAGCGATCATGGCCCGCGAGATGGGGAAGCACGCCGCAAAAAGCGGAATGGCCGTGCACTATCCGCTGTTGGCCGTGGCCGGATACATGGGGATCAGCCTCACGTTCGGATGGGGCCTGTCCAGCTCTGCGGGATTACTTCAGGCAGAAGATGGTAACGCGTTGATGCAGTTGGGGTTCGTCGATCGAGTAATCCCTGCGACGGAGTGGGTGTTTCACGCTTACCCACTGACGCTGACCGCCCTCTCGATCGTCTACGTTTCGATCATGTTATACCTGCTGAGCCCGCCGAAACAGAACTGCAGACCGATCGGGTACTATGTGGATCTCGAGCCCGGCGCGGATGCCGACAACCAGGTGGGTCCCCACGGCCCCGCGGATTCCGACCTGAATGAGGATTCCGACGTGGCTGAGAATTCCCACGTCGATGCCGACTCGGACGCGGTGATAGCCAAGCCGGCCTTAGCCGACCGGATCGACAACAGCAAGATTCTCGGTGGCGTGCTGGCGTTGACCGGCGTCGCGGTGTTTCTGAGCACGTTCTACACGGAGGGTCTCGACGCGCTGGACCTGAATAACTTCAACTTCGGGTTCATCATGATCGGCCTGCTGCTGTACGCCAGCCCGACCAAGTACTTGCAGGAGTTCTACGACGCTGTGAAGGGGAGCGCCGGCGTGATCCTGCTCTTCCCGTTCTACGCCGGGATCATCGGCATCATGACCGGAACCGGATTGGTCGATACCATGACGGCGTCGCTGCTCTCGATCGCCACGCCCGAGAACTTCCCAGTGGTGGCGTGGCTCACCGGCGGGACCCTCAACCTCTTCGTGCCCTCGGCCGGCGGTGAGTGGGCGATCATCGGTGGTCCGATGATGATGGCCGGGGCCGAGTTGGGGATCCCTCACGGCCAGACGATCGCGGCCTACGCGGTCGGGGACGCGCACACGAACCTGCTCAATCCGTTTTGGGCGATCCCGCTGTTGGCCATCACCGGACTCCGTGCGCGGGACATGTTCGGCTATGCGATCACAATGATGATCTTGCTCATCCCATTTCTGGCGATCGTGCTCTACTTTCTTCCGTACTGAGATCCGCGGCGTAGATTCGGGTCGGACGTCCCCGTCCCCGATCCTCCGACCCTAGCCCCAACCGGATAGGACCAGCGTGCTGGCTTTGATATCTCCCGCGAAGAAGCTCGACACCGAGAGTGAGCCGCCAGTGGGCGACTTCACGCTGCCCCGCCTTTTGGATAACAGCGAGAAGCTCGTGACGGCGCTCAGACGTCTGAGCAAGCGCCGGCTCAAAGCGCTCATGAATCTCTCGGACGCTCTGACCGACCTGAATCATGAGCGCTTTGAGCGGTACCACACGCCCTTCACCCCGAGTAATGCCAAACAGGCCGTATTCATGTTCCGCGGGGACACCTATCAAGGGCTCGACGCGGATACCCTGACCGAGGACGACCTCACCTATGCCCAGCAGCATCTGAACATCCTTTCGGGCCTCTATGGCTTGCTTCGCCCCCTCGACCTGATTCAGCCCTACCGCCTCGAGATGGGCTCGAGGCTTTCCACCCGGCGTGGGAAGAGCCTTTACGCCTTCTGGGGCTCGCGGCCCACCGAGGTTTGTAACGAGGTGACCGCTTCCCATGAGAATCGGACCGTCGTGTGTTTGGCCTCCGGCGAGTACATCAAGGCGATCCAGCCTCAGGGCTTGGCCGGCCCGTTCGTCACCTGCCACTTCAAGGAGATTCGGGACGGTGCGCCCCGGACCATCGGGTTCATCGCGAAGAAGGCGCGGGGAACGATGGCTCGCTACATGGTCCGGAATCGCGTCGCCGATGAGGACGGCCTGAAGGAGTTTGGGGAGGACGGATATGCCTTCGAGCCCGGTCTTTCCAGCGACGAGGACCTGGTGTTCGTCAGGGACCGCCCGTAGGGCAGTGGGCCGTCGCGCGTTTCTCCGGTCTTCCGCTTCGTGCGCCTCATACCGCCAGCAAATGGGCCGTTACCGGCCTCGCGAAGACGCTGGCGAACTGGCTCGACTGAGCGGGTTTTTCGTTTGCGAATGGTGAGCGGTTACAGGAATTCAGAGGAGCTGG
Source organism: Gemmatimonadota bacterium (assembly GCA_022564055.1). Classification (GTDB taxonomy): domain Bacteria; phylum Gemmatimonadota; class Gemmatimonadetes; order Longimicrobiales; family Gaopeijiaceae; genus UBA822. The sequence goes on along the minus strand of JADFMD010000064.1, from coordinate 12,073 downwards.
AATGAAAGCAGCGTGGTACGAGAAGTTCGGGTCCGCGGAGGAGGCCTTGGTGGTCGGCGACCGTGAGGACCCGCAGCCAGGTCCCGGCGAGGTATTGGTACGTCTCAAAGCCAGCGGCGTGAATCCTTCCGACGTGAAGAAGCGTGCCGGCTCGTTCCCGAATTTGCTGGACGAGGGATACGTGATTCCGCACAGCGATGGGGCCGGCGTCATCGAGGCCGTAGGCGAGGGCGTCTCCGGGGACCGCGTCGGCGATGGGGTTTGGGTCTATCAGGCGCAGTACGGCCGGCGCTTCGGCACGGCCGCGGAGCTCGTCGCGGTGGGTGACGAGCGAGCGCCGTTGTTGCCCGAGGGTGTGACCGATGACGTGGGGGCCTGTCTCGGCATCCCCGTCATGACGGCGCATCGCTGTGTGTTCGCGGATGGTTCGGTGGAGGGACAGACGATTCTCGTTACCGGCGGTGCCGGCCGCGTCGGCCACTACGCGATTCAGTGGGCGCACCACGCGGGCGCACGCGTCATTGCCACGGTGAGCAACGAGGAGGACGATCGGGCCTGTCTCGCGGCGGGCGCGGATGCCGTGGTCAATTACCGAACGGAAGATTGGTCTAGCGAAGTGTTGGACGCGAACGAGGGTGAGCCGGTCGACCGCGTGGTCGAGGTCGAGTTCGGCGCGAACTTGGCCGAGGTGCTGAAACTCGTGCGTCTCGGTGCCACCATCGCCACCTATTCATCGACCCAGGTCCCCCAGCCCAAGCTGCCCTTCTATCAGATGATGTATCAGGATCTGAGGATTCGGCTCGTCATCGTCTACGCGATGCCGGAAGAGGCGAAACGGCGGGCGATCGCCGATATCGACGAGGCGTCGCGGGCGGGCAAGCTTCAGCACCGAGTGGCGCACGTGGTGGGGCTCGATGACATCGCGAAGGCGCACGTGCTGATCGAGGACGGCGGGTTTCGAGGTTGCGTGGTGGTAAGGCCCTGATGGGTGGGCGCGATTAGCACGCCCGCGGCCGAGGCAGAAGACAGGATTCTCTGGCGTCCCTCACCCGAACGAGTGGCCGCATCGGTATTGGCCGATTTTGCGAACCGCTATGGGCCCTTTTCGGGACAGGCGTCGTTCGACTATGGCGAGCTGCATCGCTGGTCGATCCAGGAGCCCGAAGCGTTCTGGGCGAGTGTCTGGGAGTTTGGCGGTGTGATCGGGGAGCCCGGGAAGACGGTATACGACCCCGGTACCGACATGCGCACAGCGCGCTTCTTCCCCGGCGCGAGGTTGAACTTTGCCGAGAACCTCCTGCGCCGTTCCGATTCGGGCGAAGCGATCGTCGCGCTCGGTGAGGACGGGCGCTGCCGGCGGGTCAGTTGGAAGGAGCTGCACGACGAAGTCGGAGCTTTCAGTGCCTGGCTGGACGAAGTCGGCCTGCAAGCCGGCGACCGCGTAGTGGCCGTATTACCCAACATCGCCGAGACGGTCATTGCGATGCTGGGGGTCAGTGCGCTGGGCGGAGTATTCTCGTCCGCATCCCCGGACTTCGGCGAGCGGGGCCTGCTGGACCGCTTCGCCCAGGTCGATCCGAAAATCTTGATCGCCTGTGACGGATATCAATACAACGGCAAGACGGTGGACATTCGGGAACGGATCAGCGCTGTCGTAGAGCAGTTGCCGAGTGTGGAGCACGTGGTGATCGTGCCGTATATGGAGCTCGGCGTGCCTGGCGGAATGCTGGATTGGCGTGAGCTCCTCGAAGCTCGTCGTGGCCGCGCCCCGCAGTTCCGCACACTTCCCTTCGATCATCCGCTCTACATCATGTTCACCAGCGGCACGACCGGGGTACCGAAGTGCATCGTACATCGGGCCGGTGGAACGCTGGTGCAGCATCTGAAGGAGCACCGTCTGATCACCGGTCTACGCCCGGACGACAAGGTGTTCTACTTCACCACCTGTGGGTGGATGATGTGGAACTGGCTGGTGACGGCGCTGGCGTCTGAAGCGACCGTGATGCTGTACGACGGTTCGCCTTTCTATCCGGACGGGAACCGGATGTTCGACTTCGTTCAGGATGAAGGCGCCGTTTTTTTCGGCACCTCCGCAAGGTTCATCGACAGCGTGAAAAAGGCCGGGCTGAGGCCGGCCGAGACCCATCCCTTGCCGGACCTCGAGACCATCGCGTCGACCGGCTCGCCACTGGTCCCCGAGAGCTTCGACTTCGTCTACGAGCACATCAAACAGGACGTCGCGTTGGCCTCGATATCCGGTGGTACCGATCTTCTGGCCTGTTTCGTCGGACCGAATCCGCAGGGAGCCGTGTATCGCGGCGAGATCCAGGGACCCGCGCTCGGTATGGCGGTCGAGATCTGGAACGACGCCGGTGAGCGGGTGATCGATGAGCTTGGCGAGCTGGTCTGCACGGAGCCGTTTCCGACGGTGCCGCTGTGCTTCTGGAACGATCCGGAGGGTACGGCCTTCGAGGCCGCCTATTTCAAAAAGTTCCCGGGGATCTGGTGCCACGGCGATTTGGCGCTCGAGACCCGGCACGGTGGTTACATGATCGTGGGCCGCTCCGATGCGGTGCTGAATCCCGGCGGGGTACGCATCGGTACGGCCGAGATCTACCGGCAAGTCGAGCAACTCGACGCGGTGCTGGAAGCGGTCGTGGTCGGCCAGGACTGGGAGGGTGACGTGCGCCTGGTGCTGTTCGTGGTATTGCGCGAGGGCCTGGTGCTCACCGACTCGTTGACGGATGAGATCAAGACGCGGATTCGGGTGGGTGCGACCCCGCGGCACGTCCCACAGATCGTGTTGGCCGTAGCGGATATTCCCCGCACCCGATCCGGCAAGATCACCGAACTGGCCGTCCGCGACGTCATCCATGGGCGCGAGGTCAAGAACGTCGAGGCGTTGGCGAACCCGGAGGCCCTGGAATTCTTCCGGGATCTGGACGCGTTAGCCTGAAGAGGGGCCGGTGGTTCTTTCACCCGGCAAAGACCGGCACTTGCGGTCTGAATGTGGGAAGGCGCCACTGCACTCCCCGGCACATGAGCGGATGCGCCATTTCATGTGGAGGCCACATTTGGAGGGCACATGAGCGAAGTCGCCACCTCACTTGACGGCGACCCGGCCGGCACGGACATTCGCGACTGAACGCCGATCGATCGCCTCTACCCCGCGAGGAGCACCGTCGTGATTCCACCGAAAACCGCTCGCAGCAATCTTCTGGTAATCCTCCTTCTCTCGCTTTCCACGGCGGCACTCGTCCCGGCGACGGCGCTCGCTCCCACCGCGGCGCTCGCCCAGGAGCATCTGAGCACCGTCGAGTTTTACAGCCCGGCGGTGGAGCGGACCATGAAGTACAACATCCTGCTGCCGGCCGGATACGACGGATCCGACGAGCGCTACCCGGTCCTCTATCTGCTTCACGGCCTGACCCAAAATTACACGGCGTGGAGTCGCCTGGGGGCGCCGGCCTACGCCGGACTCTTCAGCGATCTGATCGTAGTGATGCCCGACGGTGGCAACTCCTGGTACGTCAACTACGCCGAGAGCGCCGGAGGCCAACGAAACGACTGGGAAGACCACATCATCGAGGACGTGATCGGCCACGTCGACGAAAATTTTCGCACGATCTCACGGCGGGAAGGCAGGGCCATCACCGGCCTGTCGATGGGAGGCTACGGAAGCCTGACCCTCGGGCTGCATCACCCGGAGATGTTCATCTCGATCGGTAGCACGAGTGGGGCCATCTCATATGGTCGGGACGCCGCCCGCCGCTTGAGAGGCGAGGCACGCTCCCGTGGCGACCAACGCCGCCGCACCGGTCCCCAGCGGTCGCCTGAGGAACAAGCGGCCCGGGAGGAGCGTCGTCGCACACCCGACCCGCGAATCGGCATCGAGGGATTCAGCAGCCAGATCGAGCGTACGCCCGAGGGGCGGCCGTTCCTGACCGCAGAGGACGCGGATGCCTACGATCCCTTCGAGCTGATTCATCAGGTTCCGCGCGAGCGGCTCCCACACATCTATCTCGACAGCGGGACTGAGGACCGGCTCATCCAACCGGCGCGGGAGTTGGCCCAAGTGTTGTTCGAGAAGGACATCCCATTCGACTTCATGCAGATGCCCGGTGCGCATAATTCAGAGTATTGGACCCAGTCGGTGGGACATATCATGTCGATCCAGTACGAGGTGATGCGGCGAGCCTTGGGGGAGAGACCCTCCTGGGAGCGTTAGCCCGGCAGGGCGGGCCACGGCTTGGCCTCTAAACGGTAACGGAGGAGAAACGGAAATGGACAGGCACGTTTTCAGGGCAGGTTTGAGCGTCTCACGCCGACGGCGCCAGCTGATTCAGACCGCGCTGCTGACAATCCTCACAGCGTCGGGCGCGACGGTGCTCGGATTTTCGTCCTCCGCCGAGGCCCAACACCTCCCCATGGCCAGGCCGGAGAGCGTGGGCATGTCGTCAGATCGCCTCGAGCGTTTGGACGCTGCCATTCAGCGCTACATCGACGCCGACATGGTGGCGGGGACGGTGACCCTCGTCGCGAGGCAGGGAAAGGTCGTCCACCTCCAGGCCCAAGGACACCGCTACATCGAACAGGACGAGCCCATGACCACCGACGCGATCTTCGTGATCATGTCGATGACCAAACCCATCGTGAGCACGGCGCTCATGATGCTGTTCGAGGAGGGCTATTTCCTGCTGGACGACCCGATTTCGAGGTACGTGCCCGAATACGCCGACATGAAGGTGCTTGTCGAGGAGGAGGGGCGGCTGCAACGCGTACCGGCAGAGCGTCCCATCACCTTTCGCCACGTCCTGACGCATACCGCAGGCGTCGATCCTTCTCGTCGACTCCTCTCCGAAGACGAGCTGGAGCTGCTCGGTCGCAAGCCCACCCTCGAGGAGACGCTGATTGCTCGAGCCTCGCTTCCTCTTGCATTCCACCCGGGAGACCGGTGGCGTTACGGCAGCTCGACCAACTTCGTGGCGCTCCTCGTCGAGCGTATTTCAGGCCAGACCCTGGATCGGTTTCTCAGGGAACGCATCTTCGAACCCCTGGGGATGACCGACACGCACTACAACGTGCCCGCCTCGAAGGTGGATCGGGTTGCAGCGGTCTATAGTCCCTCTGGCCCGGGCAACACGATCGAGCTACGGCGCGCTCCTGAGACCCGTGAGGCGTCCTCGTATTTTGGCGGTACGGCGGGGCTTTCGTCCACAGTGGCCGACTACTTCAAGTTTTCCCAGATGATCCTGAACGGAGGAGAACTGGATGGTGTTCGGTTGCTCAGCCCCACGACAGTCAACCTCATGATCACCAATCACACGGGCGACTACCCCATCACCGTACGGGGTGCAGACGCGTACGGCTTCGGATTGGGGTTCTCGGTACTGACCGATCCGGACCGTTCAGTGCAGGCGCTCACGCCGGGCTCGTTCGGTTGGGGCGGAGCTTGGGGCACGGTCTTCTGGATCGATCCCACCGAAGAGACGGTCAGTATTTTCATGATGCAGATCTCGTCGTACAGCCATCTCAATATCCGGCGGGATTTTCCCAACCTGGTCATGCAATCCATCACCGAGAGCCTCCACGCAGGGGACCAAACGATTCGAGGTTATCAGCCGATCGAACGATAGCCCCTCACTGTTTCGTCACTGTCAGCGTACCGACGTCGGTGCTGTCCAGGAGCACCCTCAATGTCGTCGAGCCCGTGGGGCTGAGGACGCCGATGATCTGCCAACGGCGAACCTCGGGCTGACCCTCGGGTGTCACGCCGCCGGTCGGTTGCTCGATGAAGGTCTCCAGCGTGGTGCCCGAGAACACGCCGGTGGTCCAGGAGTCGTAGAAACCCAAGACCCAGTCACCCACGAGGAAGGTGGAGAAAGTCGTTGCGCCGCCGACGGGGTCCTCGGACACCCGGTTGAGGTAAAGCTCCCAGTCGAGCGCGACCGCGACACCCTCGACCATTCCGACGGCCCGGTAGACACCCTCTCGGGAGTCGTCGACGTCGCCGATGACGCGTAGCTCGGTTTCTGCGGCGGTCATGCTCCCGAAGTACCCCCAACCGCCTTCGAGATTGTTGATGAAGCCGCGCCCGGTGATTTCCAGATTGAAGGATCGCAGCTGGTCGTAGAAGTTCTGGTCCGCATACGCGAGGGTCGCCGAGTGCAGACGGCCCGCGTTGAAGAGATCCCGGGGGTCCTCCTCGCCGAGGTCTTCGAAGTTCTGGAGCACATCGAGCAGGTCCCCGGGCAGCGTGAGCTCGGTCGCGTCGGCCCAGAAGAACGAGCTGGCGGCGGCGATCTGGTCCAGGGTCTCAACGGCCGGGCGCTCGCGGATCTCGACGATGAGCGCGCGGCCGCCGTTCGGGTCGACCGAGGCCAAAAGCGTATCGGCGTCGCGGTTGAACTCGAGCCCCGGTCCCGGGACCGCGACGGTTTGGCCTCCCGCTGCCAGCGTCATGCTGTTTGTTCCGGGGACGATCGTGCGACCGGTCACCACGTCGTCGCCAGACGCCACACGCAGAGCGAGCGTGTCCCCGGCGCGAATCGTCGGACATCCGATCGGAGCCCAGTACGCCCCCGGCTGGAGCCGATCCGTGGGCCCGGCGCTCTCGAGGAGCGTGACGTTCGTTCCACAGGGGTCGGTCGGGAAACTCAGGTTTTCGATCGTGACGTCCGCTCCCTCGAGGGGCACGGCTACGCCGGAGCCCGGGAGAAGGCCCGTGGCGATTTCGCCGATCGTTCCGTTGAACGTTCGTTCTACCAGAATCCATTGTTGCGGCTGGTCGGCGCGCATGACGCCCTGGACCACCACGATGGTCTCAGGTGGATCCACGGTTGGGTCCGTGGGACTGTCGCCGAAGCCGCACCCGACGCTCAAAAGCCCGAGAGTGAAGGCCAACGTTACCCGGCCGATCAAAACTCGAACTCCATGCCGAAGCTCGGGAGGAACGGGAGTTGTGGCACGGTGCGCCGCACACCCGGTGTTTCCGTGAAATCGAAGTTGTATAGGAAAACGTTGTCGCGATTGTAGAGATTGACGAACTGCAGGAACGGATGGGCCACCCCACCCCACAGCCCCATCTCCCATCGGAAGCTCACGTCCAGCCGTGAATAGTGCGGATAACGCCTTCCATTGAGTTGAAGGTCTGCAATCGGTTCGAGCTCCAGGTCACGGAAGCCGTTCGCGGCCACCCTGTAGGTGCGATGCTCCCACTGGCCTACGATCTGCGTGTAGGGGAGAGGGGAGCCGAATCCCCACCGCAGGCTCATCTCGCTCCCGAGGGGCCCGGAGCCGTTGACGACGATATTCAGGAAGTGGCGCCGGTCGTGGGCCGGCGGGAACTCCTGGGTCGGGTCCTGCCGCATCGACTTCCCGAAGCTGTACGAGATCCACCCGGTCCAATCGCCGGCGTACTTCCTCAGCAAGACGTCGAGTCCATACGCGTCGCCGGTCATGGTCACGAACTCGTCGCCACGGACAGCCAAGTCGTCCGCGACATTCGTGTTCAAAATGTCGTTGAACGTCTTGCGGTATCCCTCGACGGTGAGAGAGAGGTCCGGGGAGAACCATTGCTCGAACCCGAGCACCAGATGATCGGAACGACCGACGGGCGTCAAGGAATCTGCGCCGATCCAGAAATCGACGAACGACCAGGGACTGTTGTGATCGCGCAGGGAGTGGATCGGCTGGAAGTAGCGCCCCGCGGATCCCGTGAGTGCGAAATTTTCCGCCACGAGCGCCTTGAGGGCGACCCGCGGGGAAAAGGTCACGACGTCGGCGCCACCCCCCACCGCCTCCATGCGTAGCCCGGGGCGAATCATGAGCCAGCGCTGGGGGCGCCATTGATCGTCGATGAAGGCCGACAGGATCCGGGGTCGATACTTCAGATCCAGAAACGACGTACTCAGTGCGGCGCTGCCGGCGTCGTAGCGGAAACGATATTCCTCGATGCCCCCACCCACACGCACGTCATGCGATCGTCCGGGTGACAGTGACACGGCGCCCTTCACGGTGAGCAAACGGGCGTCGTTGTCGACCCGAGCGAAATCGGGGAACAGGCCGACCGTGGTCGAGAACTCCGTGACGCTCGCGCTCAGCTCCAGCGGCTTCCCGAAGATCCAGTCGTTGTAGGTGAGGCCCAGCAGGCGGTTGCCCCAATTGACTCGGAGCGAAACACTTTCGACGGTCGGGTCCGACTGCTCGAATTCCCAGTCGAGGACGTCGCGTCCGATGTACCCCGTCGCCGCGAGCGTCCCACCGGTCGGAAGCTGGAAGGTGAGCTTCGCCACCGCGTCGCCGAAGTAATACGGCAATTCACTGCTCGTGAACCATTTGATGATCTGGTCCGCGTAGGTACGACGCCCGGCCACGAGAAACGTCGAGTTCCCAAATGGTAGAGACCCCTCGACCAACACCTTCGACGACAGGAGCGAGATCTGCCCCATCACGCCAAACTCCCTGCTTCCCGGGCGCGTGCGCACGTCGAGAACGGAGCTGAGGCGGCCGCTGTAGTGGGCAGGGAAGCCGCCGGTCAGATATTCGGTGTCGCCGATCGCTTGCGCGTCGAAGGTCGAGAACAAACCTCCGAGGTGGGACGGATTGAATATGGTGATGCCGTCGAGCTGGATCAGATTCTGATCCGCCTCGCCCCCGCGCGCGTTATAACCGACGGTGTAGTCGTTGATGGCTACGGTCCCGGGCAGCAACTGGATCATGCGGATCACGTCCGCTTCCAGGAAGGTGGGCGTTCTCAGGATGTCCCTGGCGTCGACGGTAATGGCGCTCGCCTGTGCCGACTGCTCAAAGCGCTGACGTGCCCGTGCCGCGGCCGAGGTCTGCACCACGATCTCCGCCAGCTCTACGGCACTCGTCTCCAAGAACACCTCAACGGAATCGGTACCGATCGGAACGAGGAGCGTGTCGGTCGCAAACCCGAGCCGCTCGAACACCAGGCTGAGCTCGCCTTCGGACAGCCTGGCCAAGGCGAAGAACCCATTCGAGTCCGTGACCGCGCGGCCGGAGAACCCCACGACCTGCACCGAAACACCCTCGATCGCCGCGTCGTCGTCGGTGGCACGAACGGTACCCACGAGGTCGCGGGTTTGGCCCGCGAGGGGCTGGCCGACCACGGCGATGATCGCGACGAGGAGAGCTGTCGAGGCCAGCGTGAGGATCGCGACGCCGTGAAGGAGATCCATCACGGTTTCGAGGCGTTTCTGCATTTCAGTGCTTAAACGGGGCGCTTGGTTTCGGTCCCGAATGCCCGAAAAGGAGATCATCCGAAAAGCCCGACTTGCGTGATACGCCTGCCCCGGAGAAGGTTGTTCCGCCGACAGACCAATCGCCCCCGCCTTGGATCCGAGCATGAAAAACCGAACCGACCTCCTGGCCCGCGGTGCACTCCGTGTGTTCCCCGTTTGCGTCATTTCTTGCGCTGTCTTTGCGATCGTGGCCCTCGCGGCGGTGCCTGCCGAAGCCCAAGGGCGGGTCGGCTCACCGGAGGATGGCCGAGCGAGCGATCCACCGACGCTTCGAAGAGGCGTCCGCAACATTCTCGGCGGCGTCCCCATGACGGCCGCGGACAGCATGCACCAGAGGGTCGTGCGCCTTCTCGAGTTCGACAGCTACAAGGAGTTGGTTCGGGGGCTGACCGAGTTCGGCGACCGCGAGCAGGGCACCGCTCGCAACGCGGCCGCGGTCGACTGGATCGAGGAGAAGCTGCGGGGCTGGGGTTATGAGACGGGGCGCCTCCATTATATGTACACGCCACGGGTACCCGACGGCGAACCGTCACCCGAGCCCGAGCCGCGCGAGGAGGTCTACGCGACCAAGATCGGGAGCACGAACCCGGGTGAGATGTACATCGTCAGCGCGCACATGGACGGGCGGGGCGGGGGTGAGGCCGCGAACGACAACGGTTCGGGCACCGCGCTCGTGATGGAGATCGCGCGGGCTCTCGCTTCTCCGGAGGTCGAATCCGACGTGTCCATCCGCTTCGCGCTCTGGAACAACGAAGAGACCGGACTGAACGGCGCCGCCGCGTACGTCGAGCAGCGCGTCGAGCTTCAGGGCATCGAGAGCCCGGCTGGGTCGGGCCAGTACCCCGAGCCGCGCTGGCTCGGCATGATCCAGCACGACATGATGATGTGGGACCACGGCAACCCCGTGACCTTCAATCAGGCGTTGGACGCCGACGTCGACGTCGAGTTCCAGCTCAACTCCGCCTTCGCAGGGCAGTCGGCCCAGCTCGGGCTCGTGCTCATCAACGCCAACCGCTTGCACGCGACCGACTATCCGGCGGTGCTCAGCAACGCGATGAGCAACACGGACTCGACGCCCTTCATGAATCTCGTTCCTGCGGTGAGTCTACGTGAGAACCGGCGCCTCTACGAAACGGGCAACGGGGCGAACCCGCATTGGCACCAGACGACGGATTTGTTCGAGACCTTCACCGATGCGGACTTCACGCTCGGATTGAACGCGGCTCAGACGACGCTCGGCGCGCTCGCAAAGCTGGCGGGGATTCGCATCACCCACTGACGCTCAGGCCGCACCTCACTCCCAGCGAAAGATCCTCGTCGTGAGCCCGATGCAAACCAGGAAAATCAGAATCAGCGCCGCCACGCTCCCCAGATGCGCCCCCCATCCCGAGCCGTCCCAGACCCCCAGCATGAGCGAGACCGCATGGGTCGTGGGAAGGCCGTTGGCGAAAATCCGTAGCGGCAACGGGAGCTGCTCTATGGGAAAGAACAGACCGGACAGCACGACCATCGGATAGAGGAACCCCGCAGTGATCGGCCGCGCAAACCGGGACGTGGGAACGAGACTGGCGATCACGAACCCGAGTGAGAGAATGCTCAGCGTGCTCAGGAGGAGAGCCGCCGTGAAGCTGGGTAGGTTCACGTCCAGGGCCCCGGGAAAGAACTGCCGCCCAGCCACGATCAGAATCGCCAAACTGGCGACGGTAAAAAGCAGCCTGACGACCACCTGAGCACTCAGAATCGTCACGGGAGAAAGCGGCGTGGCCCGAAGCCGCTTGAGAATCCCGCTCTCCCTGTAGATCGAGATGATCACGACCAACGAGGCCACCGCACTGAGAGCGATGAAAAGCGCAGCCAGGATCGGCACGTTGAACGGAGCTTCTACGGTGGACGTGGTCCCCGAGCTACCGAAGCTCAGGGAGCCAAACACGAGGAAGATGACCAACGGCATGGCGAGGCTGGTCACGAATCCCATCGGCTCTCGAATGAAGACCTTGGTCTCGATCCACGTGAGCTTCCAGAATCCGTTCAGCATCCGTCAGTCCCTTATTCCGTGGCCGGTGAGTTTCAGAAAAACGTCTTCGAGAGTGGGCAGCTCCGTCCGGAACCCCGTGACCTGGATGTTCTCGCGGGCGATGAGGTTGATGACGTGGGTCACGAAGTCGTCGCCCTCGCCACGGAGTGTGTGAGTGCATCCCTCGCTCGTTGCCGACAGAACACCCGTCCCTCCGGCCAAGCGCTCGGCCGCTCCGTTCCCCTCGCTCGTGAACACCACACTCCGTTGCGGACAGTGTTTCTCGACCAGGTCCGCCGGCGTGCCCACCTCGACCAGCCGGCCGTGGTCGATGATCGCCACCCGGTCGCAGAGGCGTTCCGCTTCCTCCATCAGGTGCGTGGTGAGAAAGACCGTCTTTCCGCGCTCCTTCATGTCGGTGATCAACCCCCAAATCGTGCGACGAGCCTGCGGGTCGAGTCCGGTAGTCACCTCATCGAGGAAGATCACTTCGGGATCGTGGATCATCGCCAGGGCGATGAAAAGTCTCTGCTTCTGGCCTCCCGAGAGCGTCATGAAGCGGGCGTCGCGTTTGGCTTCGAGACCGAGTCGAGCCAGGAGCGCTTCGGTATCGACCACCTTGACGTAGAGAGCGGACCAGAGATCCACGGCCTCCCAGACCTTGATCCGCTTCTGGAGCTGCGCCTCCTGATGCTGGACCCCGATCCGCTGCTCGAGCGCGGTGGCGTCTAGTCGGGGATCGAGGCCGAGTACCGAAATCGTTCCCCGGTCAGCTTTGGGCAGGCCCTCACCG
>JADFMD010000182.1 GCA_022564055.1 Gemmatimonadota bacterium | reverse complement strand
CACCCGCTCCAACCAGTCCAGGCCCGTGCAGGTCCAGAACCTCCCCGGGTAACCGATTCGGAGAGATCAAAGCCCCGCCCGGTGCCGTAACACCAAGCAGGGCCTTGCCTTACCAGTAGCGCCCTCAACAGGACTCGAACCTGTGACCTACTGCTTAGGAGGCAGTCGCTCTATCCACCTGAGCTATGAGGGCCTCACTCCTAACTGCTTCTACAATAGCACCTTATGGGACGATCCCATTGGGATCGCAAAGTGCGTTGTCCGGCTTAGGGTACGTCTAGGGTACAGGATCGATGGGGCTGCCTGAACCGCACCCGTAGGTACCGGCGGGGGCAAGATAACCGCGTGGCGCCGTCTCCAAAAACGTGCTCTTGACCACTGAAATGATCCCATCCGTCCCATCCACACATTCCGGCACGGTTGCGTCGCACCTATTCTCATCGTGTCGTGCCCCACGGGAGCTAGCTCCGGCGTGAGCGACTGGTCCCCGTCGGGTCATCGGCTCGGCGGGGGCCTACGTTGGGATCAGCAACCGGAGGTCCCGTCCGGGTGGTTGCGGGCCATACGAAACGGTTTCGGGCGTCTAAGGGCCTGAGAGCCACCGGGCTTCGACAGTGGGGGTGAGTCAGATTGGCTGTCGTCTTGATCTCGGCCAAGAACCGCTCGGCTCCGACGACAGCGGCCAGTTCAGGCTTCAGGACCTTTAGCGCGACCTTACGCTCGTGCTTGATGTCGTCGGCCAGGTAGACGGTTGCCATGCCGCCCTCACCGAGTTCGGACCCGATGCGGTAGCGGTCGTCTAGGGCGGTGTTCAGGCGGGTGATTGGATCGGACATGCGCTCAAGATGCGGCGGAGATCAGCGGAGCGCGAGAAGGTGGCCTACAGCAACACCAACGGCAGCCCTAGCGCCAAGATCACGGATGCGCTCACGGCCTACATCGCGCAGCGAGAGCGAGGCCATATCCGCTAACGGGTCGCGGTCCAAGGGCCAGTATACGTGATTAGGGTCCCGGGCTCAAAGAAGTCGTCCACGAAGGTGAAGCTTCCTGACATCGAGTTGCCGCTGACCCTTCCTGTGTGGCTAGGGGGGCCTAAGCCGAATGTCACATCCCCGTCCGCGGTGACCGTGCCCACAATCCGATTACTAACGCTACCTAGAGAGGATGGGGGCTCAGCCCCGATAGTGCAGATCACGTCAGGAGTCGCCAATGTGCCCGTGAAGGTCCCGCCCGTCTGACTGATGGTGAGGGTACCTGGGGCGTAGGAGCACGATATGCCGCCCCCCGACCAGGTGTTCGTGTAGCTCCAACTGCCATCAATGTTCGGGATCTGATCCACGCCGGTGGCGTCCCCACACGCAGTCAGTGCGCAGAGACTGATGCTTCGGAAAAACGCCTTTGCCACGCTGGGCCTCCACCGTCATACCACCCAAAGTTCATGCGACTGACGAGGCAAGCTCCCACGACGCACATGCCGCCCTAGGGGGGTAAGCACAGGTTACACGCTACGTATTCACAGCGCCAGTACACTCGTCTGTGCCGCTCTTCGCTCACAGTAACACCAACGGCAGCCCAACCGCGAACAGCCCGCTCACGATGATCACGCTTCACGAAGCCCATCGAGCGGAAGGGCTACTCCCCTGAAGTCGACCTACCGTCAACGAGGATCACATGGATGGCTGGGCGATCGTGGGAACACCTCGATCCATCTGGACGCCGAGCCCTCGCTGGTATCAGGCGTATCTCCAAGATCCTGATGGCAAGAAGGCGTCGAAGGTCATCACCCCGTACGCCTTCTTCGCCCACGTAGGCCATTGAGAGGCACGCCTCGGCATTGGGGGGCGTAGGGGTGCCGCGCCGGCGCGCGACACCCATCTCCGGTGCATCGACCGTGCGCCGGAGCCACCGAGGACGAAGCTCGCGCAGCGCGTCGTATGCGTACGTGGCCTCTGTCGTGAGGATCTCGGCGCTCGTGACGGGGGAATTGGAGGCAGTCTGGCCGGTGGCACACGCGGTGGCGATGCAGCCGATGGACAGCGTCAATAGAATCCGCATGCCTCGACTCCTCTAGGCCCTTCGATTCGCTCCTCAGATCGTCGTCTCAAGATGCGGCAAAGATCAGCAGAGCACGAGATCCTACAGCAACACCAACGGCAGCCCCAGTGCGAACAGCCCGCTCACGATGATTACGCTCACGAAGCCCATCAAACGGACCGGCTGGCGCTCGACGTCGGTGACGCGGAGCAGGAAGCCGGGTCAGCAGCCGTTAGGTAACAGCTCGTCACGAACCGCAACGGGTTTATGCATGACGGGTCGCGAGGTGGACGCTGCGAGGAGCGCGATGCGTCGCGTGATTGGCATTACCAGGGGCGGAGGGAGTGGCTACCCCGATCAACTACCTGGCTGACTCCCCCGTCCTTCCAAACGCGGCGTGAGAAGCTTCCCGGGGAGCGCACCGATGTACCCGCCTTCTTCGATCGCTATCTCTCCATTTACGAGGACGGAATGAGTCCCCGTGCTGTACTGGCGGGCGTCGGCGTGGGTGGCGTTCTCTCGCGTGGTTTCGGGGTCGAATATGGTGATATCCGCCTTGTATCCGCTCAGGAGCAGCCCTCGATCCTCCATTCGAAGGAACCTGGCCGGAAGGGAGGTCATTTTTCTGATCGCATTCTCCAGCGTCAAGACCTTCTGTTCCCGAACATACCTGCTGAGCACTCTGGCTTGACTACCGAAAGAGCGGGGATGACTGATCCTGGGCGCGTCGGACTCCTTCACAGTAGGCCACGCCCCTCCGTCACTGGAGAACATCAGCCAATCCTGCTTCATCGCTAACGCCATGTCGTCCTCCGACATGACGCCGCACGCTACGTACAGGTCCGGCTCGTCGATGACGAGATCTGCAGCGACATCAAACGGATCTCTGTTCTGTTCCTCCGCAATGTCAGAGAGGATCCGTCCTATCAAGTCCGCGTTCTTGTTGGCCACAACGACCAGATAACTATCCCAGCCCGCCAGAGCCACGGCGCTTGGTCTATTAGGCCTACCCACGAGCACGGATTCTCTTATCTGCTCCCGCTTTGATTCGTCGGACAGAGCCTTCGCCAGCTCAACCACGTAGTGGCCTCTCAACGTCTGTCTCTCGGAATCCGGCAGACTCCCGTCTCTCAGTCTTTGTCTGATCTCTGCAAACGGCTCCATATCGTTCGGGAGATGGAAAGGGGCCCAGCCGGCATTGCTTGTCATTGGGAGGATGGTCCCTCCCGATGCGAAGTGATAGGGATACATGTCCGCTCCGACTTCGACCCCTCGGGCCCGAGCATCGTTGATGAGCTCAACGACCTCTTCCATCACTCCCCAGTTGTTCTTTCGAGCGATTTTGAGATGAGTGGAATTGCCCCGTACTCCGGCTTCTTCGGCGATTCTGATGGTTTCCCGGGTGGCTTCCGGTACTCCATCGAACTCGTTGCGCTGGTGACTCGAATAGACTCCACCGAACTCGCCAACGACTCTCGCCACGGCGATGATTTCTTCGGTAGTAGCATAGCGGCCGGGAACGTACTCCAAACCCGAGCTCATTCCCCAGGCACCCTCCTCCAGCGCCTGTCGAACCAACGACCGCATCTTCTCCAGTTCCTCCGGTGTTGGCTCACGCGGCTCCACCCCCATGACTTCTTCTCGGACAGCGCCGAATCCAACCAGGTGGACTGCGTTGGTTCCAATACCGAGTGCCTCCCACTTGGTCTTGATCTCGGCAACCCTGAAGGTGCCTCCCCCGTCGTTTCCCGTGACGACTGTCGTCACACCCTGAATCAGATAATTGAGATTTGCGTGGGAATCCGGCTCCCCGAAGCCACGCTCGCTGTGAGCGTGCACGTCGATGAATCCCGGAGACACGACCAGACCCTCAGCGTCGATGGTCTTCCGGGTGGTCTTGGAGGCGAGATCTCCTACCGCGACGATGGAATCGCCGGTAATCCCGATGTCCGCGTAGAACCAGGGATTTCCGGTTCCATCAACGACCCTTCCATTCTCGATGAGAATGTCGAAGTCGGGCACTTGGTTCACCGGCGCAGATTGGACGCCCGTCACCTCGGCTGCCGACGCGGACCTCGCACCGACCGCTCCCAGGACTGCCGTCATGCCCGCGTTCTTCAGGAATGCCCTGCGATCGAGCCCGTTATTCTGTGACATGCGGTATGCCTCCTCGCCCGTGCGCTCAGTTCACGGTCAGTGCAACGAGACGGGGCGGATTACCCCGAACGGTGAGGGCGATGTACTGCGTGCGCTCAACCATGTAGGTCATGGGTGCGCCGATCGCTCTCCCGGGCAACGGTAGCTCTGCGAGGACTTCGCCGGTCGCCTTGTCACGCGCCGTCAGCACGTAACGCCCCTCCCCGTCGGGCTGCTCCTGGCCCTCAGTAGCTTGCGCCTCAATCCCGAACGCCAGCAGGATAGAGCCGACGATCACCACGCCTTCCACGAAGACGCGAAGCCAAGGGATCTGGCGGGTCACACATCTTCTCCGCGACCAGTCACACATCTTCTCCGGGATCATCGGGATCGCTCATAATCTGTTGGACCTGTTGAACCACTCTCCGCGCGCTCAGGACACGACCGGCGATACGGTTGGCGAACGCGATCAATCCCAGGGAACCGACGATCAAAC
>JADFMD010000181.1 GCA_022564055.1 Gemmatimonadota bacterium | reverse complement strand
CCCTTCTTCGGGGCCCAGCGGACCGGGAGCGTGATCGTGGAGGTGGGGTGGGACGCTGTGATCTTCGTCGTCGGGATCTTCATCGTGGCGAACGGGCTCCGAGCGGTGGGCCTCACGGACTCCATCGGCGTTCTGCTCCTCGCGGCCACCGAAGTCGGGCAGCAGGCGGGCAACTTCGCCGCAGGCCTCATCGCGACTGTCTCCTCGGCGGTCATGAACAACCATCCCACGGCGGGCATCATGGCTCTCGCGATCGGGGACCTCCCGGTGGACACTGTCACGCGCCGAGGCATGGCGTTCGCGGCTCTGATCGGTGGAGACCTGGGCCCGAAGATGCTCCCGGTCGGATCCCTGGCGGCCCTCCTGTGGTTCCGCATCTTGAGGAGCCGAGGGGTGGAGATCTCCTATTGGCAGTATGTGAAGCTGGGCGTGCCCGTCACGCTGGCCGCGGTTGTGCTGTCCCTCGGCGTGCTGGCCTTGGAATACGCCCTCTTCCTGTAGAGGTCTGTTGAAGAAGTACAGTGGGGTCAGCCGCGCATCAGCCCCTTGAAACCGGCGTTGTCGATCTCAAAGTCGGGGAAGACCGCATCGGGCTTCTCCGGATCGAGATGACCGAGAAGGACCTCGGCGAAGACGTTGCGGAAGTCGGTGGTCATCGCCAGGTCTCGGTCTTCGTTCAGCTGCTCGGGTGCCAGTCCGGGCCAGTCGGCGTACACCGCCCCGCCTTTCACGCCCCCGCCCATGAGGAACATCACATTGGCCTTCCCATGATCCGTACCGGCGCTGCCGTTCTCGCGAGCCGTGCGGCCGAACTCCGACATGGTGAGGACCGCGACGTCGCCCATGCGGTCGCCTAGGTCCGTGTAGAAGGCGGCGAGCGTATTGGCGAAGATCTGGAGCCGCTGGGGCAGCCGCCCTTCCAGGCTCCCCTGGTTGGAGTGGGTATCCCAACCGCCGATGTCCACGAACGCGATCTCCACGCCCAGGTCGGCCTTGATGAGTTGCGCCAGCTGTTTCATCGCCTGACCGAATACCCCATTTTGGCCATTGGGAGTGGGGTACTGGGCGCCATTGGCCGGCTCGTACGCCTCGGGATTCAGCTCAGCCAACTGATCGATCGCGTTGAACATCTCCTTCGACGTTCCGGAAATCAGCGCGTTGGTCTCGCGGTCGTACAGCGACTCGAAGAGGGAGCGGGCGCCTTGCACCTTCTTCGTCCCCGTCAGGTCTCCGAGGGCCAACGCCGGAGCGGGACCTTCGAGAGCTTTCGGCAAGACCTCCCCGAGTGCCACACCCCGAAAGCTAGTCGCTTCGGGATGCTGGTTTTCGTGCATGTACCGATTGAGCCATCCGTCGCCTACGTTCTTCGCTCCCGGAGCCGCGGATTCCATGTAGTCTTGGGCATCGAAGTGCGAGCGGGTCTCGTGGGGAGAGCCCGCAGCGTGGATAATGGCCAACTCGCCCCGGTCGTAGAGCGCGTGCAAAGGTTGCAGCGCGGGGTGCAGCCCAAAGAACCCGTCCAGATCGATCGCGGCCCGCCGCTCTTTCGAGGGAGCCGGCACGGCGATCGTCGGGCGATAGTCGTAGTAGTGCTTTTCGCCGAAGGGAATCACCATGTTCAACCCGTCCACTCCTCCCCGCTGGAACACGGTTACGAGCGTCTTCTTCCGGAGCCGCGGTTGAGCCGTGAGAGCCGTCCGATACACGAAACCGGGGACCATACTCATGCCCATGACCGCGAGGGCTCCGTCCTTCATGAAAATTCGCCGGTTGATCATCGTCAGCTCCTTGCCACTGATCTCGCCTATGCCCGCACCATACTATCGATTCCCAAAGTCTGGAGAGCCCAGCACAAAAGCGACCTCGACCACTTTGGCCTCCAGGGACTCATAGTCGATCGCAGACCTATCGACCTGGACCTCGCCACGCACCATCGCCGCCGTCGGCTCAGAAGTCATCATGCCGCCCATCATTCCTTCCGAATCCGCTCCATCTCCTGTCATCGCCTCGAAGAAAGTGCGTGCGTCCCGCACCATGGCGGGAGTCGGACTGGGGAACCCCACCCTCCTGAACAACTCACGTGCGCCGTCCAAGTCCACTTCGAGTCCGGGAAGAGTCTCGCTGGCGATGTCCATGGCAAACGTCAGGCGCTTGAAGAGTGAGTTGGTGCTCACCCACGCCGAGGCAACGTCGGGATACCCGTCCGGTGTCTCGTGCCGTCGAATCAGCTCCCCCATCTGGCCTGAGATCCTCTGGAAGTTGGGACCCAGGAAGGCAGTGTCGAAGTCGGCATCGACGGCTCGTAATCCACTCACTACCACCTCGAACGGCTTCTTGACCTTCGCACCATAGTATTCAGGCGAGAAAAAGGCCGGGTGGAGGAATATCGTGCGAAGCACCTCGCGGATGTCGCCATCGGTCTCCAGAAAACGCTCGGCTGCAGCCTCCACGATGTCGGCCGGCGGGTCATCGGCCACGAATCGCCGCACGAGCTTGGTGGAGACGAAATGGGCCGTGGACGGGTGTCGAGCAAGCATCCGCAAGACGCGCATGCCCTCATCCACGCCTCCGGACGGAATCACCTCGCCCATCACGATCTTGTCCCCCTCGGCATGGAGGAGCGGGTTGAAGTGGAAGCTACCCCCCTCACCCTCGCGTAATCCCGTGAGAGTCCAACCGGTGAACGCCTTGGCGACTTCCTGCACATCCGCCTGCGTATAACCACCGTCCACGCCGAGCGTGTGTAACTCCATCAACTCCCGCCCATAGTTCTCATTCAGGCCTGCAGCCCGCTCCAAGTACTCGGCATTACGACGACGCCAAAGGACCTTGTTTTCCCCATCCGGCGGCTCCCACGAGGCGATCCGTGCCTCGACGACCTCCTGAGGGGCGGTGCTCAGCCAGTTGTCGAGATAAACCAGCATGCCTGGGTGACGGGCCGTCGCCACGAGAAGATCTTCGAACCGCCCCAACGCGTGGCGCCGGATGACGTTCTCCCCGTAGTCGGCGTGGATGTACGGATCCCCGGAAGTGATGTTGAAGTGATTGAACCAGAAGTCGACCAGAATCTCCTCGAGCTGGGCCTCACTGTATGTGGCACGCCAGAACAGGGTCGCGAGGTAGCCGAAATCCTCGTAGCGGCGCTCCACGCGCGTCACGCCCGGGGGAAGGAACCGGTTGCGCACATGGTCTTGCATGCGCCCCGCCGATGTGACGTCGGTACCGCGGGGAGAGGCGCCCCGTCGCTCCGCGCGCATCTGCACCGACTGCCTGCGCCGTTCGGCCATCGCCACCGCCGGACGGTCCAACTCGACCATCGCATCCCACGAATCCAGCGGGATCTCGTATCCCTGGAGTTTCTCCGCGAGTCGAGGACTCTCGATGCCATCCGGATACAACTGCCGTTCGATGTAGGCCTCGATACCCATCTCGATCACACGATCGATATCGCCCGGCCGCGGTCCGAACCCAAGGCGGTTGAGCACATGGATGGCCCTTTGATCTTCCGTCAGTCGATCCTGTGCGGAGTCCTGCGGGGCAAGAGGGTTCGGTGTCGAAGCCCCGAACATGGCGAAGACTATCAAAGCGGCGATAGATTCGGGTGCCCAACGCAGTATCTTGACCTTCGATCTCATTGCAGCGCTCCTGCCCGCGGCCGCCCCTGCCTCGAGGTGGTTCCGAGGCCCGGCTGCCCAAGGCGGAGTGAGTCGCGTCGCCACCGAAAGCATCTACCGGTTAAGTTACAATAGTTTGCCGGCTCATCGACTGGTGTCAAGGGAAGCACCCGCACCTCCGGACCGAACGCTGCTTGACCCGAGATCCGTTTCACGCTTAAGATCCCCCTTTCCCGAGGAAACCGCTCGACAAGGGGTTTTGTATGCGTGGCGCTTTCTGCCATCCGAGCAGCGGCGTGCGCGCCGCGATGACGGCTTTTCTTGTTCTCGACGCGGCGATCTCTGCCACCGTGACTGCCCAGACCTCCGGACAGTGTCGAGATCTGATCGCCGGTCAGTTGGAGACGGTTGGGGAAGTCTGCGTGACCCTCGCAGGTGAGGAAGTCGACATCCTCATCACGACGGTGGGCTTGGTGCGCCTCCTCGAGACCCGAGTCGCCGTGGCAAGCGACCTGAACGGTTTCCCGCTCTCCGAGTCGGGCGTTCCCAAGATCGGGTTGTTCCCTCACTCGACCACGCACCAACCGCCCGCTCAGTCTACATCATACCGGATATCGGTGGTCGGCCTCGACCTCGCGTCGGGAGAGCTTCTGATCTCCGTTCAGGCCAGCGTGATGGATGGATCCCAGGTCGAACATGGCGCATGGCCGGAGGGCATCCGCTTTCGTGAGAGGGGCAATCCGGCCACCTATTTCTCGGTACGGTTGCCGGAGCGTAACTGAGGAGATCCGCATGACTCACCCGACCCCCGATCCCGCGCCTCCGCCCTCCACGTTCTTTCAGGCGGTCTTTACCGACATCGGGCCTCGTACGCCGAGACTCGGCCTGGTGTTCGGGGTCATGATCGTCGGGATCATGGCTCTCGTCACGATGGCCTTGGGAGGGAATCGCCGACTCGGCACCGACATCGCTCCACCTCCTACGGCTGCGTCCTGCTGCTCCGAAGACCACCGGCCAACCGACACGATTCGCGGAACCGAAGCGGCGAACTTCCTGACAGGCACTTCGGGG
>JADFMD010000063.1 GCA_022564055.1 Gemmatimonadota bacterium | reverse complement strand
GATGAATTCGATTCACTCATGGCCGGCTTGGCGCCCTTTGCGGCGGCGGCGGGGAGAACATTGGAGGGGCTCAACGAGGGGGTCAACGGAGGGGCCTGAGCTTTGTAGCCTGCATTCCCACGTCAGGGAACCGGCAAGTCGGGTGGCTCAACTCCGACCTCCCCGAATTGGCCGCGTGCCTTCTCGAGCTCGAATTGCGCTCCCAGCCGCAGGAACACTTCATGCACTTTTCGTAGCTCCGCGACAGCCCCGTCATGATCTCCTTTTTCGGCTAGCCGGCCCGCGAGCTGCCTCCGGAGCTTAGCTGCCTCGTACACCAGCGGAATGGACTCGAGTGACTCCGCTCCACGTCTTAGGGCCACGGCGCCCGTCTCTGCATCGCCCTCTAGCCAAGTGATA
The DNA here is from genome assembly GCA_022564055.1 of Gemmatimonadota bacterium. Lineage (GTDB taxonomy): Bacteria > Gemmatimonadota > Gemmatimonadetes > Longimicrobiales > Gaopeijiaceae > UBA822. The sequence continues at coordinate 16,939 of JADFMD010000063.1, read as the reverse complement.
ATCGCGTCGCAGGCATCGGCCCACGCCAGCCCCAGGGGGTGCCCGAAGGTCTCCGCGTCCGTCCTCATTCGGCGCCCGACCTCGCGGGCCCGCTCCAAATCTCGCGCGTGAATCGAGGCCTCCGCGATGATCGGGAGCAGGCGATGGATCGCCCAGACCACGTAGCCGGTACGGTCGGCAATCGCCAAACCAGCTTCGGCAATCCGCACTGCCTCCGACCAGTCTCCGCGGGTCAGGTGGTAAGCTGCCCTGCCGATGTGTGCGGGCACGACAGAGTGGACATCGACATACTCGGGGTTCATGAGAGCCCGGTCGGCCCCAGACACGTCCCACGCCTCTCTGGTCAACTCTTCTGCCACATCCAACTCGGACCTTCCCAGGCGCAGCAGGGCCAGCCAGACCAACAGCCGAGGCAAGACCGTATGCTGGCTCAGGGATCGGGCCGTCTCGACGGCTCGTTCGCCGATCTCGACGCCTTCGTCCCATTCACCGCGGGCATACGCGAGCTCGATCGATAGTTCGGCAGTCTCGAGCTGAAGAAACGGCGAGCCAAGCTCGGTGGAGAGTTTCTTCGCCTCCGCAATCCGGCTGGCCATCTGCTCGGTGTTCCCGAACAGGCCCTCCATCGCGGCGACGGCCCAGTGGCACCAGAACTCCACGTCCTTGTCGCCAGCCTGACGTGCCAGCTTAAGCGCCATCTCCGCGTGGTGCCTCACCAACTCGAGCTGACCCCCCCAAATGTGAAGCCGGACCAAGGCCGCGTGCGTCCTTCCCAGCAGGTCGGGGTTGCCGAGTTCATGTGCGAGGGTGAGCGCGTTCTCCGCCACGCGCCTGGCTTCGTCGCCCCTGCCTGCGGACTGATAACAAAGGCTCCGCGCGAGCTCGATACGAATCATCAACGGGACGTCGGCAGCCGCTTTGGCAGCACCGAGGCCACGCTCGAACGCCTCCAAAGCCTGTTCGAGATCTCCACCCGCCAGGTACGTAAGGCCGATTTCCCGGTAGTTTCGAGCCAGCCCCCCCGTACTCTCATCCATCGCCACGGCCCTGCGCCAAAGGGCTACGCTCGTCTGGATGTCACCGACGCGCCGCTTCGCCCGGGCCAATCCTGCAATCATAGCGGACAGCGCCGCCTGGCGTCGGCTCTCGTCGAGCCCCCCTTCGGCAGGCGCTGCTTCGAGACGGTCGAGTGCCTCCTGAAAGTAGTCGACTGCCTCTTCATTGGCCTGTCGAGCAAGTGCGCGCTTGCCAGCCACCCCCAAGTAGTGCACCGCCTTGGCCGACTCTTCGAGGTTGCCGTGACGGAAGTGGTAGGCGAGCTCCTCCGCGTGCTCCTCGACTACACCTTGATAGTAGTTCTCCAACCATGCTGCGACTCGGGCGTGCAGCTGACCGCGACTCGACGCCGAGAGCTCGGCACGCAGCGTTTCCCGGATAAGTGGGTGCTGAAAATCGTACCCGGGTGTCCATCCCTTCTCCGATTCGTAAAGAATTTCATGCCGAATGAGCTCGTCCAAGCCGCCGGACAGCAGCTCGCCGCCCAGGTCGGAGAGGTCCTCGAGTAGCTCGTGCCTGGTACGGGTTCCCAGAACTGCTACCAATCGAGCCAGCTCGAGCGCGTTGGTCGATAAGCCGGCTACGCGGCTCAGCACGGCATCGAACACGGAGCGGGGCAGATCACTGATCTCGACGCCGGACCTGGCCGTACCTCCGTCACCTGCGGTCCTCAGATCGCCCTCGACGAGGGCGGGCAGAGTGCACTGGAGAAAGAAAGTATTACCTCGGGTCCAGTGGAAGGCGAGGTCCGAGACTCGGTCGACGTCTTCATCCGCAAGCTCGGACGCGGCCTGCACGAAGGCCTTGGTCTCCTCCTCCGTGAGCGGTTGAAGATCAAGAACCGTACCAGCGCCCATCGCCTTGAGTGACTGCTCGATCGAAATGAGCGACTGCCTCCGCCGGGGCTCCCAGCCCGTGTACTGACCGATCACGAGGATGCGCTGGTCGGTACAATGACGTGCCACGAAGTGAAACAGCTCGATTGAGGATCGATCCGCAAAGTCGAGATCCTCGAGGATGAGCAGGACCGGTTGATAAGCTGCGAGCTGAGCCAACATGCCGGTGAGGTGCCAGAAGAGCGTAGCCTGCCGCTCCGCAGGCCCCGCAAGCCGCCCGCCTGTCTGCGGCGGTTCGGACTCCAATACCCGAAGAAGTGACCAGAGCGCTTCAACACCCCCCGGGGCGAGCTCCTCGAGATCGGCAGTGTCGAGATCGCGTAGGATAGGCAGGAAAGCGTTGGAGAAGGGTGCAAAGGGAACCAAATGTTCTGCGGGATATGCGCGGCCGTGTAGGATGATCCACTCGCGCTCCTGCACGTAATCTGCAATCTCCTGGCCCATTCGCGACTTGCCAACACCGCGCGGGCCTCGGAGAAACACGGTGCTGCCCCGCCCCCCCTCGACGCGATCCACCAAGGCCCGAAGTGTCTCGACCTCGCGCTCTCTCCCGATCAGTGGCACCCGAGGGAGCGAGGCCCCCGGCGTACTGGCCCGTCCAGAGGCTCGACGTCTCCATTCGTCGAGACGTCGGCGAAGCTCACCTGGTAGGCTCGACTTCTCAACCAACGTCATACGGTCGTCGCTCCGTCAGTCGTCACTCCATCCTCGATGAACCCCCAGCTAATCGACAATTTCCACCACGACGGGACCGGAGACTCGTGCCATACAAGCGAGTCGATACGCATCTGGTGCCACGCCTCTCCGCTCGATGGTGCGGATCTCCTGGTCCGTCGGCTCATTAAAATGCTCATGCCCCTCCACGATCCGAATGAGGTCGCACCCGCACATTCCGATCCGGCATTCGTAGTCGATGTCGATGTCGTTGTTCTCGGCCACATCCAGGATCGAGTCGGATGCTTCGGCAGACATCGCCCGATCGTCGCCCAAAAAGGTCACCAGCAGCTCTTTGGTGGCTGGCGAGGGGCTCGTGGCCGGCGAAGGGCTCGGCGCCAGCAGAGAGTCTTCGGCCCCGAGAGCCGACAAGGACCACGAACCCGTCTTGGTCGGCATGTCCGTCCTGACTCTCAGCTTGAGCACCTGCCGACCAACCCGGAAAACGTCACCGTGATCGAGGGCGACGGCATCACGGACTCTCAAGAACGACCCGTTCCGGCTGTTGAAGTCTTCGACCAGGATCTCGTCGCCTCGCACCGTGACCGAGAGATGGAATCTGGAAAGCGTGGGGTCGTCGACATCGAGAATCAGATCGGGGTCGGATCGCCCTCCGGGACGCCCAACCACGAGCGTCCTCTCCTGAAGGAGATACCGGTTGACGAGACCCCCGCTCTGATCGTGGTGATGAAGAAAGTGGTTCGGGCCCTCGGTCTGAAACACCAGGATCTGTCTACCCATTCGAATCATATCGTTCGCGGCGACAGCCTTTGGTGAGCCATGCTGGAGCTGTAAAAATGTCCCGGTCTCGCTCGTGTCGTCTCGTAAGAAGTAGCCGTCGGCGCGATGCAGGATCGACGCGTGATCGGCAGACAAGAGCGTGTCGTCAGGGAACGTTACATCGCAATCGGCTCGTCCGATGGTAGTTACCCCGTTCGCGATGAGCGCGAACTCGTCCTCCACGCCCTCAGGCGTGGTTCGCACGAGATACGCGACATCAGCGGCTGGGCGCCCTTCGGGCACACTGCCGGCGGGAGGTCCTTCGGATAAGCCGGGTTCTGTCCGTCCGTCGTCGGGGAGCGTCTCGGTTTCCGGTTGGTCGTCGACGCTCGGAGGTACGGCGTCTCGAATCAAGACCTCGACCGGATCGCACCCGTCCAACCTCTGTTTGACGACCTCCGCAATGAAGACCCCGTCCCGCAGCGACGCTTTGATGTTGCCGCGGTGTTTGACCGGCTGGAACCCCTTGGGATCGGAGTCGAAGTCCTCCGTTTCCAGATAGGCCGGGCACAGAAGATCACCGATGAGATAGAGGTTGGGTTGCTGGGTCTCCAGCAGCGGCGTCACGGCCATCATCTTCTTTTCTTTGGGCCCGCCCACAACCATCTGGACCCCCAGGTCATTCAGGAACGGCTCCGGAATGTCCTCTCCTATACACGCGATACAGTCTTCTTTGGCGAACTCCAGGTGGGTCGTCTCCTGGGGGCGACCGGGCATGCTCTTCCGGTCTATCCGTATCGAGAGGTACTCCTTGCGGTCCTGGCCGATCACGACGGCCACGGGCTCGCTATTGGGGTGGTACGTGGTGTTCCCGTTCGCGAGATACGCCTCGAAGAACGTATCCGCCAAGGCCTTCGAAACCCGCGGCATCTTGGCGCCGCGATAGGACCAGTGAACCGCACAAGGGTCGCCGGCGTCGGTCTTCGCCTGTGAAATGGCGATGACGGCCTCCGCCGCTGATGTCCCGCCACCGATGACACAGACGGGTGACCCGACGTAGCGCGTCGCGTCGTCCAGTCGATAGGCGATCCCGTCAATGTTTCCGGGAATATCGAATCGACGGGGCACACCCCTCCCGAGGGCGAGAACGACATGCCGCGACAGATACACTTCCTCGGCCTGGGTGCGGTGGTTCCACATGGTGCCGGTCCAGAGCTGGTCGGCGGTACGCTCGAGTGCCATGAGCTCGACGCCGATCTTCGCGGGTACGTTGAACTCACAGTAGAAGCGCTTCCATTGGGCGCACATGTCGTCCTTGTCTATGTCCTCGAACTGAAGACTGGCAATCAGCTCTCCTGCCAGCGGGAACATCATCCGGTCTCCGCCCCCATAGTGCGGCAGGATCAGCTTGTCCTTCGAGTAGTCACGGATGCGCTTCATGAGGTCGTCGAAGTCGATGACCAGAGCCGTCAAAGAGAGCTCTTTCGCCCGGAACGCCGCGGCTGTTCCGGCGGGCCCTCCTCCGATGATCAGCATGTCGAGGACGTCTGGCAGGGGCGCCGGATCGTCCAGTATCAGCGTTCCGTCCGCTTCGACCGCGACGGTCATTGATCACCGATATCGGAATCGTCGGCCGGATCCCCGGGCCGGGCAGGAGTCTGCGGATCGGGCAACGCCATTCTCACATCGAAGGGAGCCAGCAGCGTCTTAAAGGGCTGGTCGGGTAGCGGTGACGGCTCTTGCGAGTCCGGGAGCATCGGGGCTTCGGACGGCTCGCCGTCTGCCGTCACCGACGGGTCATGGAAAACGAATTCGAACGTCTGCGCGACGCTGATCACGTTCAGACGACCTAGCTTTACCGGGTGGGAGACCGCCATGCCGTCGACACTGGTGCCGTTGCGACTCTCGAGATCCTGCAAGTAGAACGCGCCTCCTTCGGCGTAGATACGCGCGTGCCGGCCGGAGACAACCCCGGAGGGTAGGACCATCTGACTCCCGGGATCCCTGCCAATGACGCACTCCTCCACCACCTCATGGACGATCCCCGACAACTCGCCGGTCAGACATGTGAGACGTGCGTTCATGCTCGTCCAATGAAAACGTGGTTCGGCGCGGCACAGCTGAGAACCATGTCGCGCATGTGAGATCTTGCCCTCGATGACCCCATTCGCGCCAGTCTGGTATTTCTGGGACACTAAACTAGCAGAGGTGAGAGCCGACATCACGCAGAGGACTTACTGCGAACCTGGCCCGCTCGGATGGAACAGATGACAAGCGGTGCAGTTGTCAGCCGCCTTGGACTCGGTATGGCAGGTGCGGCACGCGGAAATATCCGGAAGATTCAGGATCTCCGCGTTGTCGAGGCGTAGAGGGGCATCCTGCATCTCAGCCGTGTATTCTCTGATGGGAATGACATTGTGACAGTCGAGACAGCGCATGTGAATCGTGTGCGCCCCGTGGTCGAATTCCGCACGGTGCAGTGAGCGTTGGTCCTTCTGGACCCTCTTGATCGTTGCCTGCTCCACGAAATGGCACAGGCGACAGCCGGCGGTCAGGCTGTCCACAACGGTCCCGTAGGCCTCGACGGCGGCGGCAGAGAGGTCGTCTCTGACGTCGGCGGCGCTGATCCGAAACCGGTTCTCGTCGGTAGGGGCGAACGGATCCCTCAGGCGCTCTTCCGCTACCTCGATCAAGGCTTCAAGCTGGCTCAGCTCTTCCCGAGCCTCGCGAGAAGGTTCATCGCGCAAGCCCTGGAGCTGAGCGCGGAGGGTCTGGATCGCCTCCTCGTACAACACCCTCGCCTCATTGGGGAGCACGTTGGCGGACACAGTCAGCAGGTCCGCCAGCGGCTGGGGCCCGTAGAGCTCGGTGCGCAGGCGACGGAGGTTGTCCAGTACCCACGGGTCCTGGTGATACAGTGGCCACTTTTGAATCTGGGCTCCTCGCCGTTGGAAATCGGCCGGGTTCGCGTACTGGGTCCAAAGTGTGGTCGGCCCCCCTCTTTGACGGATGGCGTCCAGCGTCAACACCCCGGGCGCCGTACCGGAACCGCCTCCTCGGACCGGGAGCCATCCCGTTCTCGAGCGCGTCGTCAAGTGGCAACCACCACATTGGGGATCGAACGCGATGGGCTGGAACGCACGTCCGTCGGATGTTGGGGAGTGGCACAACAAACACGTCTCTTCGACGTCGTCCAGATCCACGCGATCGCGGATCTCGTTCACATGGAGGGTGTGAGAGAAGCGGAGATTCGCCGGATCGGGCAGACCCTCGGCCGCGAAGTGAAACTCCGGGTGCTCGGTCTGGAATGATCCGAAAGTGTGGCAGCCCACACATCTATTGTCAGGCACATCAGTGAGCGAAGCGTCTCGCCCCGCATGCTCACCGTGACACGCGGCGCAAGTGTACTCCTCCGAAGACGGCGCCGAACGATCGAACTCGCCCGAGCGATACACGTAGTGTGCAGCGAAGGTATGTTGGCCCAGGGGATCTCTGCTCTCCTCGTGACAACTGGCGCAACGGCCATCGGTCACACCTTCGAAAGGAGCGTGACACGTGGTGCAGTCTTCCGCGAACAACGCATGGCTGACGGAGAGCGGCCCGTTGGAGACGATCCTACCCCGGGCTACAAATCGGTCGACCAAGAAGATCGACAGGACGAGGAAGAGGGCCACGGCACCGACTTGAAGCACGCGACGCTGGCCGGCCGGGTACAGGTACCGACCAGCCACGGGTAGCCCGGCACGACCGAAGAATCCCTTCTGGTACGGCTCGCGGTCTCGGTCGGTCATAGTCTGCGGGGTACTAGAACTCGGTCGGTCATGGTCTGCGGGGGTCCTAGAACTCGGTCGCTCATCGTCTGCGGAGCCCTAGTAGTAGATGACGAAGAAGATGTGTAAGGTCAGCAGCCCCACCACGGCCACAGCCACCGGTGTATGGAGGTAAAGCCACCCGCGTAACGTCCTCTGCAGCGTGTAGTGGGCGTCCATCTCCAGCTTGGTGCGATACAGCTCTTCCAGCTCATCGAGCCGGGCTCGATCCCGCTCGGCAAGCAAGCTCCGCACCTGATTGAATTGCTCGGATTCACTTTGAATCAAGCTGGTCACGTTGAAGTAGTGACCCCAGCGGGGCCGGGGACCCGACATGTGTGGAGCCAGACGCTGGATGTAGAGATCGCGCAACACCTCGGGTCCGGTCTCGGTGATCGTCTCGGCGCGGGAGTGCACCTCCGCAATGAGCTCGGGGATCCGGGACAGATGCACCTCCGTGGTGAGGCCCGTGTTGAGAAGAGTGGGGATCCACTTTTGCAACACGAGACCGACGAAGCCGCCAAAGACGAGCCACATGCTCAGAAACCAGAGCCATCCCGTGAGTATGCCATTCGGTATGGAGAAAGCCGTGTGCATGAGCACCAGCAGGAGAAACAGCGCGCCGCCGTATACGTGGAGCTGCAGGTAGTACCACGAGCCGCCCAGGAACCGCAGTCGCAGTGCTCGCCGCCTGACACCGTAGAGCGCCACGCCACCTAGAACGATCACCGCTGCGACGCCGTACCCGATACCCCAGGCGCTACCCGGACGCACCTGCCCCAGACCCAGACTCACACCGTAAGTCACCAGACAGACCGCTACGACAACCCAAAATCCATAGAACCAGCGGGGGGACTGAACCCACTTGTTGAACCAGTCCGGCCCATCCGGCCGCTTCCTTTGACGCCCGGCCGCGGCCTTCACGGTAGAGACCGGCCGTTCGGTTCCCGTCGAGACCGGCCCCGAGCCTACTCCAGCGCGACCCCTCATGATTCAGGAAGGGGTGATGGGCGGTTTCCCTGCAGGAGCGAATCGAATTCCGCCAGGCTCGAGATACGAAAGGCGCAGGAATGGGGACAACTGCTCACGCAGGCCGGGCCGGCAGTCGACTGATAACAGAGATCACACTTGCTCGCGACTAGTCGATCGATGCCGCGGATCCGTTCGGGGAGGGCGTATTCTGACCACCTACCACCCGTCTCGTGCATGATGATCGCGTCGTAGGGGCAGTTCTCGGCGCACACACCGCACCCGATACAGAGACTGTCGCTGATCTCCACCACGTCGCCGACGTTCGCTCGACGGATCGCGCCCGTTGGACACCCTACGAGGCACACGGGATCTTCACAGTGATAACACGACCGAGCTACGAGGAAACCTCCATACTTGTCCCCTTCACGGACAAAACGGGGGCGCCCTCCGTGCGTGTCGGCACACCCACGTACACAGTCGTCGCACCGAGTGCACACATCGAGATCGATGACCAGGATGCTGTTGCCTTGGACGAGGCCCTTGGCCAGTCCGAAGTCCATGAGGTCGGACGAGCTCGGATGTTTGCGCGTGTACCCTGACTCCTCGATCCGTGTGATGGCCCCTTCCCACAGTCGCCGCTCCACATCCGGATTATCCTTCATAACATCGGCGAAGTCGGGTCGGGCGATCTTCACCAACTCCGAATAACCGACCGATGTCACCGAGAAATGCCACGTCTCCAGACCCTCGATGAGCAGCTCCACATCGCCGAAAGTCATACCCTTGCTCACATAGGTGACCACGACCTCAGCCTCGCCCTCGCCGACCTTCTGGGAGAGCTTCAGGAATCCTGATCGCACGAGATACAGAGCATCCGCGCGGTTTCCCTCGACCGCGATCTTTTCCCCCGGGTCGCAGGACACCAGCTCGACCCGCCTCGCGAGCCCGTTGACTACTTGATCGCTGCAACCCTCGAGGAGCGGTGTGGTCCTCAGCTGCCGCAGAAGCGCTCGCTCGCGGTACACCTCGTCCAAACGTGCTTTGAGCGACGGCGACCTGCTCTTGAGGGTTCTGAGCGCAGGCACGCGGATTTGAAGCAGGGTACACGTCGTGGCCGCTCTGGCCGTGACGGACTGAGGCCAACCATTCAGCGCGCCGATCTCCCCGAAGATGTCACCGGGGCCCAGCTTGAAGACGTCCCCATCCGGGATCTCGAAATCGATCGTGGCCAAGTGCGCCACCTGGTCCCCTCGCTGCCCCTGCCCCTGCCCCTGCCCCTGCCTAGGCGCAGGCCCTGCTTCGAGCTCTTCCTCGTGGCCAGCCGTGGGCAGAGCGACTTGCGGACCCGGGACCCCGAAAGCCCGCGTCTCGTGAATCGATCGGGTCGCGTCGAAGATCGGCGCCGGCGCATCTCCGTGGCGACTCGACAGAAGATCCACCGTGCCGTCGACGATCACGAACGCCAGATCGAGGTAGCTGCCCTCCTCGAACAGGATCGCTCCCTCGTCCCACTCCACGACCGAAACGTCCTGGCTCAGCCCCTCGAGCACCTTGTCGGACAGACCCTGAAACACGTCGTGGTCTCGAAGGGCCTGCACCGAGAGCCTGGCGGAAATCTTCCTGATCCCGGTGTTCTCGCCGTACGTGGACCACCGATCTTCGTGTAACCTCGTACGTGCCCGGGTGGTGGCTTTCGACTCGCCGGCGCCCATGGATCAGTTGCTCCTTCCGAGCGCGACGTACAGCCGCTCGAGCCGTTGCTTCACGATGACGAGGATCTCCTCCACGGTGGTGGCCGCGGTGACTTCGGGTGGAGGCCCCAAATCCAGGGGCACGGATGAGCGTGCCGGCGTCGGAGCCGCCGGCCTCGGAGGCGGGGGCTGGTTAAGCCGAACTATCGGAGCTGCTTCACCCGGCGGTATGTATTCCCCCACGGAATCTCGCAGACCCTCGTCGAAGCGCGTATATACGAAATTGAGGTTCGCCGTCTCGAGCGGGGCCCTCCGAGAGGCTACGACCTCAACGTCGGGGATCGGGCGCTTGGCCAACTCCTGAGTGTAGGCAGCGGACAGCACTCCCGGGTCCAACTCCGAATAGGGCCTTTCCCCTCGCCCCTCCCGGCCCCGCTCTGCTCTCCCGTCCGGGAAGTGCGCGATTTCGAGGTTGGCTGCCGCGAAGTCAAACCCTTCGCCCGTCGGGTGTCCGGCCGAGATGAGGCGCTCGTCGGTGATGTGGTGGCAGTTCGCGCAAGTCGTAGCGCGGGCGATCCGTCCCTTGAGCCCGATCATCCCGAGCTGTGGATTCCCTCCTTCCTCATGTGGCTCCAGATACGCAGAGCTGGGACCATGACAGCTCTCGCAGCTGACGCCGTCTCGCACCTCTGTGGTCGGAGCGGCCGTCGGGATCGTGCCGTGACAGTTCATACAAATCTGATTACCGCGTGCCATGGAAGTCTCGGTGAGCCCGAAGGCCACAGCGATATCGACCGCTTTCGGATCTTTGTTCCAGAGTCGGACGGCCGAGGAATAATGCGGGTCGTCGAACCACCACTCCTCGGCCCGAGTGTGGCATCCGCCGCACGCCGCGAGAGTTGTACGATACCTCGCATCGGCCCAGGGAAACCACTCAGGCCGGTCGCGCAGTCGGCCGACGACCTCGACGGCTGGGCCGACGACAGTGGCGGCTGGGCCAACGTCTGCGTCAGCCCGTATGACTGGCACGCCAGAGTCCGGACCGGCCGCTGCAATGGGGTCGGCCGTGACGTCGGCCACACCTGGTTGAGCGGTCTGCGGATCACCGGCGGGCGATGCACCCCCCCGGGGCGACTCCACGATTTCCTGAGCTACGTCCGGAGGAGGAAGAAATGTCACCGGGCTCTCACCAGCGATCAGGGGATCCAACGCGGCGAGCTGCGTGCCGTCGTGAGCTCCCGTGAACGACTGTCCGAGGTCACGAATCTGGTCTGCAACCTCGATCAGGGCCTCCTCATTACCGGGCGCCAGCCTGGTGTCCCTGCTCTGAACGAGGATGTCGCGCACCTCGCGGATATCCGCGACCTGCACGATCGTCTCGAGTGCGCGGCGCGCACCGCTGGCCCGGCGCTCCATCGCTTTCGAGAAGCGCGCCTGCACAGTGGCTCGGGCCATACCGCGTAGGCTGTACTCGTAGTCGAGGATGCCGCCGATCACGTACATCACCCGCGTCCGTTCCGGGGACGGCGCCCGGTTACCCGAGGCGGGCGCCCACTGCTCCTCAACGAAGTTGTGTCGAATCGAAGCCGCCCATTCGACGAGCTCGAAGGTGCCACTCCCGCTGTTGTGGCCGCCGGCGTTGACGAGATCTTCGACCGGAACCGTGTGACACTCGAAACAGTTGGCCGCTACGGCGTACAGGTCACCCGAGGGCCGAAGCATGCCGCCTTCGACGCTTGCCGCGATACGCGCCTCGGCGTTCTCCGGAAGCTCCTCATCAGGGTGCTCCACCCCCGGGCCCCAATCATTGTGCACATTCACCCAATCGGCGGCCGCTCCGTGGCAAGACTCGCATGAAACGCCGGCTACCGCGCGCCCAACGTCGGGGGCCTTGACCGTATAGTGACACTTCAAGCACAGCGCCCCCCCCCGCTTGGCCGTCCGAAGCCTCATTTTACTCAAGATGTCCTGCGCCTCAGGGGACTGGTGCATGTTATCAAAACCCGTGGCGTGTTTCGAGTCCTCCCACACCTCGAACTCCGAGATGTGGCATTCGCCACAGGGGATTCGCCAATCTCGCTCGATCAGGACCTTCTCGGGGTCCATCCGCAAGTATGGCGAATCTGCAAAGGGGTTCGTCTGCTGAGTCCTGGAGCGGAGGGGCAGCGCACTCAGGCCGAGAACCAGGACTACCGCGGTCAGATAGAGCACGCCCCGGCGGGGACCGGCAGACCTTCTGATCCTGCTCACGGCGCCGGTGATCCTGCTCACGGCACCAGGTGACCCGATCGGCTCATCATGTATTGGTCCCTATGCTAAAACTTCAGCAGTAGTTCGGCCCGCACAGAGGTGACGTCCAAGTCCGCAATGAGATCTCTGGTCCTCGCGGCGGCGAACGTCAACACCCAGTTTCGTGCCATCGCCATCTGGTAACGAGCGCCGAGCCCGACCAGGTCGGTGCCCGCCATACCCCCCCCCTGGCTGCCCTTCCGAGCCCCGGCCTCGAGGATGAGTTGCTTTCGGGTTCGGTCGAAAAACATCTGGTACCCGACGGCGCCGCCGAAGGAATCGTCCGACTGGTTGCGAATCGGTGCACCGAAGCGCCCCAAGCCGGCCGACGCCCAGAGGATACCCGTACGGCCAAGGGGGCCTCCCACCAGCGGCCCGCGCGCCGCTGATCTGAACTGGCCGATCCCCGCGTACGCCGTTATGTACGCGAGGTTGACGCCGCCATGCGGCGTCCACGAGAACTGCTCATGAATGAGCACACCACTGCTGTTGAACTGCGTCACGTCCCCGATGGGGGCCGAGCCCAAGACGCGGAGGGTATTGTTGAATCGCCCTAGCCGACCTGTCACACCGATACCCCCGTGGATGCCCTTTCCGGACACCGCGTCCCCCGTGACGTACAGGACATCGAGCTCGATCGTGCTGCCCCATGTGTCGATCTCGGTGAGGAGCCCGAACATCTTCGCCGAGTCATCGTTCTGATTACCCGAAACGCTGTGGCGTGTGATACCGCCCCAGGCGAAGATCCCGGTGACTCGCGTGTTGATCAGTCCGCCGATCTTCAGATTGGCACGCGTCAGCCCCACCATGTCCATCATGTCTTCGTTGATGAGCAGGCCGTCCTGAAACGCCAGCGGTTGACGTCCGACAGAGAAGTAGAGATCGAATCCCCTGCTGTCGTCACGGTCGAGATTGGGAAAGATCTCGCCGAGGTCGCCTTCGAAGAACAGCGTGCGGATTGTGGTGTTCAGCTCCGAATTGAACTCCTCCGGCGCAGAGCCTGGGGCGCGAAACGTATACGCGGTAAACGACCCGTTCTGATCGAGGGGCCTGATCCCTATCACCACCCGCTCCGTCGGTGTCAGGAACAGATTCCCGAAGAGGTTGGCCCGTGCTGGAATCTCGCTGAACCCAGCCCCGGTCTGCTGGACTTCTCGACTCTGAACGGCGGTCAGCAAGGTGCCGTAGACGAGGAAGGACGGTTGCCAAACCGCGCCGGTCGGGAGCGTGAACCCACCTCCCAAGGTGCCCGTTCCGAGAAACGGACCTCCGAGCTCTATGACCGGGGCGGGCCTCTCAGGGACGATGGCGAGCGGCCTGCACTCATCGGAGAGCCTGCTCTCGTCCTCATGGGTTTCTTCGACTTCCGTCCCGGCGCACTCCTCCAGGAAACGATCCGGCTCTTGTGTATAGGCAGGCGCAGCGGACCCGGCAGCCAGCAGCGCCGGCAGGCAAGCGCTCATAACTAGCCGCGCAACCCAAGCCCTCACGGGCCCCACGCTAGCGCAGCACAACACGTCGCTGCCAAATCGTTTGTGCGCCGGCTACGACTCCGTCGGCCACGGCCCGCGGTGACATGTAGTAGTCGAAGCCAACACCTTGGATCTCGTGAATGAGATTGACCGGCACCATCTGGGCGATCAGCCGAACGGTGACCTCGTACGGGGGCTGGCTACCCGCGAGCTCCTGCGCACTCACCTCATATTCGGCCCACCGACCCTTGAGGGGCGGCAGTGTCCGGCGGTGTTTACGCGCTCCCACCGGCCTCGCCAACAGGGAGGTGGCGCGGGTTGGCGGTCGCAAGAACGGCAGCGGGTCCACCGAATGGTTGACGGCCAACACCTGCTCCCGCTCACCTCCCCGCACCATGCGAGTCAGGAATGGGGACTGAAGGCTGAAGAGCTGTGAATCCCGCTCGAGTAGCCCATCGTGTACGTACGTCGAATGGAGATCGAGCAAATCGCCGTTCGGATCTCGGCCACCAGACTCGAAGACGGTTTCTCCTCGCGAATCAAACACGGTCACGTGCAGGTACACGATACGCTCGGCATCCAAGCCGGTCGGCACATTATGCCCGTCCGTGCCGCTCGAGACTTGGATCTCGAATTTGATGCCGCCGCGCCCGGCTTCCTTCACGTTGATCTCGCCGAGTTCGTAGCCCGCCCGGAGCAGCGCCAGCCTCTGTTCGTCGACCTCGGCGAGCAACGCCAGATTGTCGTCTACGACCTGCCGCGCGTCATACCGGTCGTCCGCGAACCGCCATCGCTCGGGGAACTCATCAGTATTGGTGACATTGGCTTCGAACTCATCAGTGCCCCACTCGGCCTCGACGTCGAAGGTCAGCCACTCGCGAATCGTCGCCATGTCCGTAGCCTGCGGATTATGCGGGAATATTCCCGGATGAATCACGGAATAGTCGGGTCCGGCGAACGTGTGATTCGTTCTCTTGCGGGCCCTCGTAGGTATCCCACCCACGATCGCGGCCGGCGCTTCCGCATAACCCGACGCTCTGCCGGGCTCGGTGCTCATGTGGCAGTCCTGGCACGAAACGCCCCGAGCAGCGGCCGGGCTCGCCTTGTACTCGCTGAACGCCTCCTCGAGTCGGAACCCATTGGGTTCGTTCACGTCGTGGCACGTTCCACAAAATGAAGAGGTCGAGATCTGATCGAGCGTCTCGATTCTGGTGTGAATTGCCCTCCCAGCTTGCCCGCGCTCGATATTGACGCGGAACGAGTCGCTCTCGATCACACGCTGCAGCTCTTCGTTACCGATCGGCCCGTAGATTGGATCGAATATGTCTCCCTCGACGATCGCGAGCCGCCCGCTGACCTTGCCGTAAGCCAGGTCGCGGCGGTGGCAGACGATACACGTGATTCCCTCTCTCGAGGTCGGATTGCGGTCCATGTTGGTCATGAACAGGGGCTCGCCGAGGTTCATCCCGACTGGTGTGTGACACCGGATGCAGAAGTCCCCCAAGGTGCCGTTGGTCAACTGCAGGATTGTCCCGTGCATCGCGTTGAAGACCGGACTCATCTGGGCATACGCGTGCTGTGACACCGACCATTCGCGGTAGTGGTCCGGGTGACAGCTGGCGCAGGTGTTGGCCGATGGGTATCGGCTATCCTGCGAGGCCGCTTGACCATCCTGGGCTGCAGCCGGCTCGGCGAGAGCCAGGCTCGAGAGGCCAATCGACACGAACCCGAGAAAAGTCACCCCGATGAGGACCCGAACATCCGTTCGTTTCATGCTGCACCATCCCGCTCAAAGGGACAACACATGCCTCCGCTTGTCCACTAACCGGCATGACCTCACGAAAGCACAACTAATAGACAAACTGATCACCCGCAACCTGCGGACCCGATGCTCACGGCGCTATTGAGAGATTGGCTCACCGGCCAAGCTCGGCACGCAGCTATTCGATGTGCCTCAAGTTACGGCTCTGGGACGGGGGGGGCACTACGTATAATGACGTAGCAGGAGGGGTGAGATGACGTAGCGCGAGGGGCTCGGTTAGGTGGGTTACAATACGAATTGAATATCGAATGTGAACTGCACGGGCACAGCCACACCGTCGTCCATGGCCGGCAACCACAACATGATGTCGGCAACGCGTAGAGCCGGCTCGATGAACGTGTCACGAGTGCTCCCAATGACCCCAACGAGCTCAAAGTTAACCACCTCACCGGCGGCGTTGAGGAAGAAGAGAACGCGCACAGAGCCCGTGATGCCCACATCCCGGAGGAACGATGGATACTCCTCACGAATGGCTCTCAGGACTTCTGCGTCGTTCTGGATCTCGGGGGGCGAATCGACTTCTGCGGCTGTCCTGTACTCATCAGCGGGGTCCTCGGGGTCGTCCGGTCTGTCGTCCAGCGCCGAATCGGGCGGCTGGAGCACCGCAACAGTGCCCGTAGTGTCGGTGACCCCTGGAGTGATCGGGTCAGCCGGCGCGACATCTGCGTTGTTGGGCGAGACGCTAGCCGAATCTACCGCCGCCGTCCCCGCAGGGACCCCTGAGCTGAGGCCGTCTCTGACCCCGGGCGGGTCCACCTCTGGATCAATGCCGGCAATGGCCGGATCGACATCCGGCCCTGGGTCGGGCTCTCTGCCGCCAACGGGCCCTGCGTCGGCCAGATCCGGCTGGGGAGCCCGCTCCGTCACGACCACCCAGACGCCATCCGGAAAGTCCTCAACCACCTCCGCACCCAACTGCATGGCGAGTCTTGTCTTGCCCGTCCCGCCAACGCCCGTGAGAGTCACGAGCCGATTCTCAGAAACCATGTGAGACACCTCTCTAAGTTCGTCCCCTCTACCGATAAAGTCCGTCAGTTGAACCGGCAGATTGTGATGTACGGAGTCGAGTGACCGCAGCGGCGGAAAACTCCTGTCAAGACCAGGCGCCACCACCTGTGAAAGCAACTCAGCCTCACTCAGATCCTTAAGACGATGAGCTCCAAGAGTTTGCAGCGTCACATCAACCGGCAGATTCTTGGCCACCAAAGCAGCCGTACTTGCCGAGAGAAGGATCTGACCGCCATGGGCCACAGAAGAGATGCGAGCAGCGCGATGTACATCAATCCCCACATAGCCGTTCGTGCCATACGCAGCCTCACCGGAATGGACACCCATTCGAACGCGAACGGACGTGCCGGAAGGCCAAGAATGCTCACCAAACCGCCTTTGCGCGTCTACCGCAGCATTCACAGCCTCGACAGCGCCTGGAAACACAACGAAAATCGAGTCACCCTCAGTACTCTCCTCGCGGCCTCCATGCCTTGAGAGAGCCCCCCGC
>JADFMD010000180.1 GCA_022564055.1 Gemmatimonadota bacterium | reverse complement strand
TTGAAAAGCACCCGTTTGCTACAGTTTCTGCTACCGCCCTCCCGCCTTTTCTGATACAGCAAGGCCCCGAAGGCCGTAAGGCCTTACGGGGCTATTACTTAAAAAGTGGGCCTGGGTAGATTTGAACTACCGACCTCACGCTTATCAGGCGCCCGAAGGGGGGGCCGGATCACGGCAGGATGACGCAAAAATCTAGATGGATCGCGCGATTTGCCGCTTTCGCGATTC
Source organism: Gemmatimonadota bacterium (assembly GCA_022564055.1). Taxonomy (GTDB): domain Bacteria; phylum Gemmatimonadota; class Gemmatimonadetes; order Longimicrobiales; family Gaopeijiaceae; genus UBA822. The sequence goes on along the minus strand of JADFMD010000180.1, from coordinate 4,490 downwards.
TTGGATGTCGTGATCTGCAGGGCTCAATCGACAGGACAATCGACAGGATACGCGGTTGGATAGAGCGACTGCCTCCTAAGCCTGATGAGCAGGTCCCAGTTTTCACAGTTTTCGAGGTAGAATAAGGGAATCGTCCACTAAAGCCGAGTACGCTTTTCTGGCCCTACACGGGGTTAGAGTACCGTAACGTGCACACCAACGTGCACACTTTTCAGAGGGGGAGGGGCTTCGGCCTCTCCCCTTCGTGCATTGCCCGGATCGAAGCACCGCATTGCTCGTTTGAGATGCTTGCCGCCCCACACGTCTTAGACGCATGTTGTCCGACATGACCGATCCCGTCGCCCGCTTGCACGCAGCCCTCGAAGGCCGCTACGCCATCGAGCGTGAACTCGGTGAGGGCGGGATGGCCACGGGCCACCTGGCCGGTGACCTGAAGCACCAGCGTAAGGTCGCGCTGAAGGTCTTGAAGCCCGAATCACGGACCGGCGTGCACCATCATGTGATCCGACGGGGAGGAACCACGATGCGCGTAATCTCGATGTTGGGGGTGGCGGCCGCCGCCTTGATCGCGTTCGTCGGCCAGGCGAACTCGCTCGCCGCCCAAGATGGCCCTCTTTTCGCTTCCCACAATCTAGTCGCGTTGACGATTCACGCTCCGTTCGAAGACATCTTCGAGCATCGCGGACAGGAGAGCGAGGAGCCTGAACACGCGATACGCCAACCAGCTGTCTCAGGGCCGTCTTGATGAAATGGAGCTACGCACCGTTCGGCAACGTCGGTTCCGAGGCGGGTGCCGATCCGCACCGCTCTGGCCAGCCGTCTTCGCCACGTTCAACGAACGCCGTTCCGAAATTGAGGGGTTGTTCCGGAACCAAGAGGGACTAGACGATGACGTTCTGGAAGAAACGCTCGAGTACATCGACGAGTTTTACGAGTGCGCCCATGTCGTCCGATCCAGTCGCCCGCCTGAACGCAGCCCTTGAAGGCCGCTACGCTATCGAGCGTGAGCTAGGTGAAGGCGGTATGGCCACGGTCTACCTGGCCGACGACCTCAAGCATGAGCGCAAGGTCGCGCTCAAAGTCTTGAAGCCCGAACTCGCAGCGGTCGTTGGTGCCGAGCGGTTCTTGGCCGAGATCAAAGTCACGGCCAACCTTCAGCATCCAAACATCCTCCCCCTGCACGATTCAGGCGAGGCCGACAGCTTCCTCTTCTACGTCATGCCCTACGTAGAAGGCGACACGCTCAAGGACCGGCTGGCCCGTGAAGGGCCGCTTCCCGTGAACGACGCCGTCGCAATTGCCAAGGACATTGCCGAAGCACTCCAAGCCGCACACGAGCAGGGTGTGATCCACCGGGACATCAAGCCGGGCAACGTCCTGATCAGCCGGGGCAAACCGTTGATCTCGGACTTCGGGATCGCGCTGGCGCTCAGTTCGGCGGGAGCGGGAGAGCGGCTCACGGAGACCGGTCTGAGTCTGGGCACGCCGTACTACATGAGCCCCGAGCAGGCGACGGGTGACCAGGCGGTAGGGGCCTCCACCGACACGTATGCGTTGGGTTGCGTGTTGTACGAGATGCTGGTGGGTGAGCCGCCGTTTGCTGGTAGTACCGCCCAAGCGGTGCTGGGCAAGATCATCGCAGGCAAGCATATCTCGGCGACTGAGGAGCGTCCATCGGTTCCGGCGAATGTGGACGGAGCGATTCGGAAGGCGCTGGAGAAGCTACCGGCGGATCGGTTCGCTTCGGCGCAGGACTTTGCGAAGGCGCTGGAAAACGAGCACTTCCGGCATGGGGAGTTGGCGAGCGCCGGTGGGGGCGGAGTCGCTGCGGGACCGTGGAACCGACTGACAATGGCTACGACGGCCCTCGCGGCGGCGTTTGCCGTCGCCTTCGGCTGGTCCGTGCTCGGCCCCGATGCGCCCGAGCTGCCACAACTCGTCGCGCGGTTCGAGCTAACGCTCCCGGATGAGCTTCGAGCCAATACTGGTGCGGCGGCCCCGGTGACCATGTCCCCGGATGGCTCGAAAGTCGTCTTCGTCGGGTCCTCACCCGATGGCGGGAGGCAGCTGTGGTTGCGGCCGCTCTCCCAACTCTCGCCCACTCCGATCACCGGGACCGTAAACGCTGCGAATCCGCGCTTCTCACTCGATGGCGAGTCTATCGCGTTCACGGTGGACGGCACCCTCATGACACTTGGACTTGCTGGGGGGCTCCCGGCTACGAGGGTGGCCGACTCAGTGGTAACGGCAGGGGGCATCGCATGGGGACCAGATGGAGTCCTGTACTTCTCCAAGACCGGATCGACGGGCATCTGGCGTGTGTCCGAGGACGGCGAGCAGGAGCGAGTCACTGAGCCCGGCCCGGGGGATTCCCACCGTTGGCCAGATGTGCTTCCGAACGGGAAGGGGATTCTGTTCACTGCGGCAGCGGTGAACGCAGCGGTGCACGAAATCCATGTCTTTTCGTTCGAGACGGGGGAAGCGTGGTTCCTGGTCGAGGGATCAATGGCGAGGTATGCGCGATCGGGGCACATCGTATTTTCGTCGAGGGAAGGGACCGAGGTTCCATACAGAGTTGTGGGCGGAACGCTCTTGGCGGTCCCCTTCGATGCGGACGAACTCGAAGTCACCGGCCTCCCTCAGGCCCTCTTGGGGCCGATCCCTATAGACCCAACATCCTACACCCCGTTTGCTCTTTCGGAGACGGGGGTCTTGGTATACCGGCCGGGAGGAGGGTTGGCCGAAACAGTCCCTGTGTGGGTTGGGCTGGACGGGTCCGAGGAGGTCCTCGATCCCACGCTAACAGGGAGGTTCGAGGCCCCCGCCATATCGCCGGACGGGCGGCGTGTGGCTTTTCAGCGCACACCGCCCGGAGGCACGACCGATATCTATATATACGACCTCGACCAAGGGAACCTGTCCCGCTTTACGTTCGAGGGTGTGAACTCCCGGCCGTTCTGGAGACCCGACGGCGGCGAGGTCGGATTTGTCTCCAGCCGTGACCCCCCGGGGTTGTATGCGAGGGCAGTAGACGGCAGTGGTTCCCCGCGGCTGCTACGCGCATACGACGGGGGAATCCCCGTCTACGACGCTATCTGGACACCCGACGGGGGGATTCTATACCGGCCCGCCCGTCTCATCGTTGATACGGACCTGCACTACGCTCCGGCGCACCCCGACAGCGCATCCGTGGTCATCCTCGACACTGAGTTCTCTGAGTTTCAGCCCGCACTCTCGCCTGACGGACGGTGGCTGGCGTACACATCAAACGTGTTGGGGGGCAGGGACGAGGTCTACGTCCGACCCTTCCCGGGACCGGGAGGTAGCACACTGTTATCAAGCGGGGGAGGAGCCGCCCCAGTCTGGGCGCACAACGGGCCACAGATCTTCTATCTATCCGCCGGCTCCTGGATCGTCGCAACCGTCAGGACAGAGCCCGATTTCGCGGTCGAATCCCAGACGGTGCTCGCGTCGGCAGAGGGGTTTCTTACCGGAACAACGCAGAACTTCGACGTGTCGCCTGACGATCTGCGACTCCTCGCGATCCGAACCGCTCCCGCCGAGAGTCCAACCCGGTACGTGTACGTCCTGAACTTCCATGAGGAACTGAACCGCCTGGTGCCCCGTTGAAGCCCCAGATCCCCTGGCTTCGCGTCTTCGTGGAAGGCGTGGTGATCGTATCAGGTAGGAGTTGGCAATGAAGAGGTGGCTACGGCGCATCCGTGGTGCAGTCGGCATGGGGCTGGCTTGGGCGGCAGTATGGGGCGGCGTTGGTGCCCTCATCGAGGTGGTAACGATGGTGTTGGGCATCAGCTCCGCTATTGCCGTTCTCGAACTTGCCGCCGCCTTTGCACAGTTCAACGGACTGGCCACGTTTCGTTTCTCGCGGCGGCTGTCCCGCCGCGGCTTCCTGCTTTCGGATCACGAACTGGCGACGATCTGGCATCCGGCAATCGCTTCCGTCCAGACGCCGCAGATGGCACGCACGGAGTATCGTCGGCTGGAGCCGCCGACCAATCTTCGCCTCAAGAAAAGGGAGAGGGCAGGGGAATGTCTGACCGAGCTGGGGACGATCACCTATCAAGATCGCGGTGACGTCTTCGGTCTGGACCTGGCGTCACGTCTTCGCCACCTGGCATTGATTGGAAAAACGGGAACGGGCAAAACGACGTTGCTCGAAAATCTGATCGCTTCCGACATTCGAGCCGGCCGAGGCGTGGCACTGATCGATCCGCACGGTGACCTGGCCGAGCGAGTGTTATTGTCGGTGCCGAAGGATCGCACGAACGATGTGATTTACTTTGATGCCGGCGACACGTTGCACCCGCTTGCTTTCAATCCGTTGGCCTTGCGATCGCCAGAGCAGCGATCACTCGTTGCCTCCGGAGTTGTCTCGGTCTTCAAGAAACAGCACGCCGACAGCTGGGGGCCTCGATTGGAGAATCTACTCCGCTTCACAACGTTGGCTTTGCTGGAAGTCGAGGGGACAT
>JADFMD010000062.1 GCA_022564055.1 Gemmatimonadota bacterium | reverse complement strand
TGGTCGGCGACCGCCACGCACTCCGCGTTGGCTGCAACTGAAGGCTGTGCGATCTACTACGGGAACGCCGCTGCGGTGTCGCTTGGCGCCGCGGTTCCGACAGCTCCCGGTGAGATGGCCTGCACGCAATAAGCAGGACGCCTAGCGGTCGGAGGCACTGTGTGCTTTCGGTTGAAGAGCGTGGCTCGGGCCGATCCCGGGCCACGCTCTCTGGCTTCTACTTCACACATGACACGAAAGGAGGGACCGGGCATGAGCAAGAAGACGGGCTTTACGCTGATCGAACTCCTCATCGTCGTCGTGATCATCGGTATCCTGGCTTCCATCGCCATTCCGAAGTTCTCCGCGACGCGAGAGAAGGCATTCATCTCCTCGATGAAGAGCGATCTCAAGAACTTGGCGACGCAGCAGGAGATCTACCACAACTCGGCTTTTTCCTACGGCAGTACCATGGCCATCGTGGGCGCGTCCAAAAGTGATGGAGTGACCATCACGATCAACGAGGCGACTGGCTCCGGTTGGGCTGCGACTGCGTCCCATGCGGGTCTCGCCGCCGAACACTGTGGCCTGTACCAGGGGAATGCGGCGGCCGCGGGCGGGGATCCGGGTCCGGCGGAAGGGGTGATCGCCTGCACGCTCTAGGGCCAAAACCCAATCGTTGCAGCAGATCCCTCACTGGCACAAGTTAGAAGTAGTCTCCCTCGAAGACGCCGGAGTTGAGAATCTTCGGCCTCTTGCACTCTTCGCCTCAGGTGCCATGCCAAGATGAGTTCCCCGACACCCCTACGTCGTGAGTTGCTCGCTTCCTTGGGGATTCTATTCGGGGGAGTCACCCTCCTTTTGGGCATCGCTATCAGCCTCGTCCTTCCCTATCTCCGCTCTACGGTCGAGGCCACGGTCTTCATTTTGATCATCGTGGCTGTGGACCTGGTTATCGTTCTCGCATTCGGCGGCTGGGCCCTCAAGAAAAATCTTCTGGAGCCGGTGGACGAGTTGGTCCTGGGAGTGAAAAAAATTGCCGACGGAGACTACCGGCACCGGCTCGAACTCCCGGATGGCCTCGAGCTCAGGAGCATCACGGAGAGCGTCAACGCGATGGCCGACCGGCTCATCGCGGGCCAGCAGGTCTTGGCCGAAAACGTTCGGTCGCTCGATGAGACCAACGTGAAGCTGGTCGAAGCTCGCAACGAGGTAATACAGGCAGCTCGGCTCGCCTCGGTGGGAACGCTGGCGGCTGGTATCGCGCACGAGGTCGGCAATCCGCTGACCGCCATCATCGGGTATGCTGACGTCGCGCTTCGCCGCTTGGGCGCGGATCAGGGAGATCCGGAGCTACTCGAATCGATCCGTTCCGAGGCACAGCGCATCGATGGCATCGTACGAGGACTTCTCGATTTTGCCCGGCCCCAGCCCGACGAGATCGTTCCGGTTCGGGTCGATGAGGTCATCGAGGGTGTGCGGGAGCTCCTCGAGAACCAGGGCCGGCTCGGACGAATCGAACACTCCTGGAGCCTCGAAGAAGGATGTCCTCCTGTCTTGATGGACCCCCGGCACATGGAGCAAGTCCTCGTGAACTTACTCTTGAACGCGTCTGATGCGGTGAAGGACCTGAAGGACCCCAAGATCGAGGTCGCTCTTTGGTCGGAGGATGGTCCGGCGGCCACCCCCCTCCGGAGACGGGGGGATGACCCGCCAGGGGTCAACTATTTGCATCGGCGCCGGGTGGCCCGTGCCTTCTCGGTGGAGGCTCTACGCAGCCTCGAAACCGCTAGGAGGGTGGTCGTCGTAGCGGTCTCGGATAACGGTACAGGTCTCCCTTCCGCCGATCAAACCCACGTCTTTGACCCTTTCTATACGACCAAGGAGCCCGGGAAGGGAACCGGCTTGGGGCTTTTCATTTCCGCCCGCCTCGTCACCGGTATGGGTGGGCGTATCGATGTGGAAAGCACCGCCGACGGCGGGGCCCGATTCGAGGTTCGGCTGCCGGAGGCGGTCACAGCGAAAGAAACCACTTTGGAGGAGTACGGAGCGGTTGGAGCTCGGTATTCTGAGACGATAGAGCGACAGGAGGTCGAATGAAGGTCCTCGTGATCGACGACGACCAGGGACTTCGAAAATCTCTGACCCTCATTCTCGAGGAGGGCGGACACGACGTGCTCCTCGCGGCTAACGGCAAGGAGGGCTTGGCGATTGCGGCGAATGAGAACCCCCAGATAATTCTTTGTGACGTACGCATGCCCCAGATGGACGGCCTGGAGTTCCTCGCAAAGTATGGTGAGGCAGAGGGTCAAGCGCTCGTCATCGTGATGACCGCGTACGGGAACATGGAGCTCGCCGTCCGGGCAATGAAGGCGGGGGCATACGACTACCTCCCCAAGCCGTTCGGCGCCGACGAGGTTCTCCTTACCATTCGGAAAGCGGAGGAGAGGGAGCAACTTCGGACCGAAGTCGGGCGTCTCCGCGCCGAGGTGAGCGCGGAAAGACGGCTCGGAGATATCGTGGCCCGCTCACCGACCATGATTCGGGCTCTCGAGACGGCGACGAAGGTCGCCCGCTATCGGTCTCCCGTGTTGCTAACCGGGGAGTCTGGTACCGGCAAGGAGTTGATGGCTCGGCTGATCCATCGCGAAAGCGACCGGGCCGACAAACCTTTTATTCCGGTCAACTGTGGAGCCATCCCCGAAACCCTCCTCGAGTCCGAGTTCTTCGGGTACATGCGTGGAGCGTTCACCGGGGCCGACAATGATCGGGCGGGGTTGTTTGAGGCGGCGGAGGGGGGAACACTGTTTCTCGATGAAGTCGGGGAGCTCCCCACCGCCCTGCAGGTGAAGCTGCTTCGTGCGTTGCAGGAGGGTGAGATCAGGCGTCTGGGAGGGACCGCCACCTCTCAGGTAGATGTCCGGATCGTTTCCGCTACGAATATCGACTTGCGTGCAGCGGTGCGGTCGGGCGAGTTCCGCCAAGATTTTTACTATCGGTTGGCGGTAATTCCCATCCACCTCCCGCCGCTGCGGGAGAGGACGGAGGCGATTCCCGACCTCACACACCACTTGCTCGACCGCCTGAGAAAGCGGCTCAACGTGAAGGTGGCCGGAATCTCGCCGGCTGCCATGAAGCTTCTACTCGCCTATCCGTGGCCCGGCAATATCCGTGAGCTGGAGAATGTGCTCGAACAAGCCGTCGTTCTCTCCGAGGGTACGGAGCTCGCGGAGGAAGCGCTCTCCGACCGGCTTCGTCATATGGAGATGACGGTCGAGGCGATCTATGAGTCGGACGACCTTTCGGTGAAACGCCGGTCCGCCCAGCTGGAGCGTCAGCTCATCCAGCGCGCCTTGGAGCGGACGGGCGGAAACCGGTCGAAGGCGGGAGCGTTGCTCGAACTTTCTCCGCGGGCCCTCCGCTACAAAATACAGGACTACGGGCTGGACTGAGTCTGGCGTAACGCGGCATTCCGGCGCCCAGCAGGCCCGGGTAAACTCCCTCCATGCGTCGCGGCTTTACCCTTCTCGAGCTCACCGGGGTCCTGACCCTCCTGGCTCTGGCAGCGAGCCTGTCTTTTCCGATGGGACGGAGCGTTCGGGACCGTCTCGCGGTGACTGGCGCCCGGGAGGAGCTGGTAGGGCTGATCACACGGGCCCGCGCCGAGGCTCTCCGGCGGGGGAGCTCGAGCCTGATCGTCGTCCAAAACCCCACCGAGATCAGGATCGAGGCTAGCGGAGAATTACTACACCGCGTGGACATTGGAGCGATCTGGAAGATAGAGCTGGTGCTGTCCGGTGGACGTCCCACGGTCGAGCTCCGTTTCGACGCCTCCGGCTTGGGGCGTATGGCCGCTAGTTCGGTCACGCTTACCCGCGGGAAGGCGGTCGCGAGACTGGTCATCTCGGCCTACGGCCGGATCCGGCGGGAGTGAGGAGTCGGGGCGGGTTCAGTCTCGTGGAGGTGGTGGTTGCTCTCGTCGTGTTCGAGGTGGGCATCCTGGGCGTTTTGGCGATGATCCTGCGGGCCCAGAGGACCCTCGTCGCAGCCACCACGTTGGAATCCGCGTCCCGTGCGGTGGAGTGGCTGGCGGACTCACTTGCGTTCGCGGGTTGGGGTGGGCCCGGCTCGATCGAGACTGAACAGGGGTTGCTCCGGTGGACCCGCGAGGCGGACGGGCTCGTGACCGTCACGTTTCGAGGTGGCCCTGGGGCCAGTGGGTCCGTGAGCCTTATCCCGGCTCAATCGAATGTTCGGTAGGAAATGCGGATTCACGGTGGTGGAAACGCTCGTTTCTCTGCTTCTGGGGTTCGCGGTACTCTCCTTTGGCTGGGGTGCTCTCGCCCATCAACGCACCGTGGCGTCCAGATTGAGTTTCGAGATGGATCTCCTTTCGGCTCGACGCCTAGCTGCGGTCGTGATCGGGAAGGAATTGCGTTCAGGAGTAAGGGGAAGAGACTGGACGGGTCCGGCCCTCGGTGGCCTATCGCTTCGGGCATTTCGTGGATGGGGGCCCGTTTGTGGGTCGGCCAGCGAGGGGCGAAGGATTGTCGTGGCCTATCATGGCGAGCGGGCCGCCAATCCTGTTAAGGACTCCGTTCTGGTCCTCACGGATGAGGGATGGCTGCGCGCGGATTTGACGCGGCGGACACCGGGTCCACCCGCCTGCGAAATCGATCTCGGCGGAAACTCCGAGCTGTGGACTATCGACCCGCCTATTTCGGGGGCTCTGTTGGCCAGAGTCTTCGAGCGGGGGAGCTACCATGTAAGCGGAGGGGCTTTGCGTTATCGCCGGGGACGAGGGGGTCGGCAACCCCTCACGATGGACGTTTTCGACCACGACCGATCGAACATCGAGGTCCGGATGGACCGGGTCATTTTCCATCTGTTCGCCGACGGAATGAGTGGGGGTGCCGATACCAGCTCGGCGGTTCTCCAGTTTTGGACTCCCAGAACCGTTGAATGCAGGCTGAAAAATTGCTAGCGGTACGGCGAAAGGGGTACGTGTTGGTGGGGGTGCTTCTCATTCTACTGGCGGTCACCGGGGTGGCGCACAGCCTCCTCGTGATGACTCGTTCGGAGTTCTTCGCATCGCGGGCCCGATGGGATCGGCTCACCCGGCGGCTCGCTGCCGAGATGGGCCTGAAGGTGGCCTCCCGTACGTTGACGGGTACGGACTCCCTCTCTTGGGGGGAGTGGGTGCCATCGGGTTCCGCGGCGGTTCCGCCGAGGGCGCGATATGAGACACGGGTCGTGAGGCTGTCGCGTGAGGTGTTCTTGATCCTAGCGGAGGGGTCTTTGGAGACCGAGCCGGGCCGCGATCGCCAGGTAGGTATCTTCTGGGCGATGGACCCTGTGGCTAGGTACGCGGACGCGTGGGCCATCCTCGAAAGTGGTCGGCCTGCACAGATGGACGCTGGCGGTGCGGTTGATCCCACGCGGCTTCGCGATACGCCCGCTCCGTGGCCGGAAACATCTTGTTCCCGCTTCAGTCCCGACCTGGATACGCTGTTCCACTCCGGGCTCCCTCGTCAGGGGGAACTACACGAAGATCCACGCGCCGGAATCAGAGAGACCATGGGATCGGGTGGTCGGGAGCCGCTTCTACCCTCCCTGGGTCTCCTCGGGCACGATGCGCTGATAAAGGGTTCGGACCTCCACGTGTCGGGGAGCGTCTCGCCAGGGCCGGTCCAGCGGCTGGGCCGGTGTGCCACATCCTCTCCCTCCAATTGGGGGGCCCCGCTCGATGCCGCCCACCCATGCGCGGAGTACAAGCCGGTGGTGACATCCGAGGGTTCATTGGTCGTGAATGGAGGGCGGGGCCAGGGTATTTTGCTGATTACCGGGGACGCGACTTTTCGGTCCGCGGCCCATTTCTACGGACTCGTGTTGGTTGCCGGTGACCTCGAGATGACCGGGGAGTCGGTAATCGAGGGACTGGTCCGCGTCCGCGGGTCGGTATTCCTCGGGGCTCGCTCCCGCATCGTAGGCTCGGCGTGTGCAGCGATGTCCGCGTTGGATGCTGCCGAGCGGCTTCGGGAGCTCGTTCCCATCCCCCAGTCGGCTTGGCCGGATACGCACTGACGTCCCTGCCATTGGGACGCGGTCTTACTCAAATGTTTACCAATAAATTCGTTTTTGGTGTGCCCAGAAATGTCTTGACACTGCTCACATTTAGGTGGTAACGTGATTTAAGATTCGAATAAAAATATGTTCCTGTCCCGATAAGACGAGCGTTGAATGGGCCTCTTCGGACGCAGCAAACAATCGGTAGGTCTGGACATAGGCAGCGGCTTCGTAAAAGTCGTTGTCGTCGACCATTCTGGCGACCAGCCCGAGGTCAGCGGCGTCGCCATGCGTCCCCTGGTTGCCGACGCGATTGTGGAGGGCGAGGTGATGGATCCGGGCCTCGTCGCCGACACCATTCGCGATGTTTTCCGAGAGATCGGGGCGAAGGGAAAGGACGTGATCACAGCCGTGGGAGGGCACGACGTGATCATCAAGAAGATCGAGATGGACCGGATGAAGGAATCCGACGCTCGCGAGGTCATCCGGTGGGAAGCGGAGCAGCACGTTCCGTTCGACATCAAGAGCGTTGAGTTGGACTTCCAGATTCTGGACCCTTTGGGCGAGGGCCTTCAGATGCAAGTTCTTCTCGTGGCGGCCAAGCGTGAGCTCGTCGACCACAAGGTGAGCCTGCTTCTCGACGCCGGGATTTCTCCCGCGGCGATCGATGTCGATGCCTTTGCACTCCACAACGCCTTCGCCCACAACCATCCGGAGGCGATGAAGGGAATCGTGGCGCTCGTGAACATCGGACACGAGACCACCAACGTGAATATCCTGGAGGACGGAGATCCTCTTCTCACCCGTGACATCCCATTCGGGTCCAGAAGGGTGCGTCAGGACCTTCAGCGGGAGAAGGGGCTCACGGCTGAGCAAGCCGAGGATGTCGTTCAGGGTCGCGAGCCGCTCGACGACCTCTCGGCACTCGTGGAATCTGCTGCCGACGAAGTGGGTGTCGGAATCGAACGTGCGTCGGCCTTTCTTATGACGCGTCAGGATGGTGGAGGGTTGGGGAGCATCTACCTCAGTGGTGGTGGCGCCCGCATTCCTGGCATGGCTGATGCTCTAGGGAATCGTATGAACTTGCAAGCGGACCTGGTCAATCCGTTCGAACAGGTCCCGGTCCAGCCTGGAGCCGCCGGGACGGTCGTGCTAGAAGAGGCGGCACCCATGCTCCTGCTTCCGCTCGGCTTGGCCCTGCGGACGCTTTAGCCGACGACGAGGAACGGTACTGTGATTGAAGTCAATCTTCTGCCTGGCGGGAAAAAAAGGCGCCCCTCGAAGGGTGGAGGTGGTGCGGGCATCCTTTCGAAGCTGTCGATGCCCGATCTGGGGAGCCTTCTCTCGGATTCCTACGCCATCGGCGCCGCCGTCGTGGGGATCGGCGTCGTCGTCCTCCTTGGATGGTGGTACGTGGGACTCTCGTCCCGCGAGGCCGATGTCCGGGTGGAGTTGGCGGAGGCGCTTCAGGACTCGGCCAACTATGCGGATCTCATCGAGCGGAATGCCACCCTCGCAGCTCGGCGGGACTCGATCGCCCAGAAGGTATCTATTATTCAGGAAATCGATGCCCTTCGGTACGTCTGGCCTCATCTTCTGGACGAACTGGCGAGAGCTCTCCCCGACTACACGTGGTTGACTCAAGTCATCCAGGTGTCCGTGGGTGACCCGGTCGAATTCCAGGTGCGAGGGCGCGCCGGGAGCAACCGCGCCCTCACGACATTCTGGAGGCAGCTACAGGAGTCTCCGTTCATTCGTAGTGTGCAGCTTGTGCAAACGGAGCAGGTCCTGGAGCCAACGGGTCAGTTGGTGTACGCGTTCCAGTTGGACTGCGTGTACTCGCCGCCGCCGCTGGACATGGTCGAAACCGTCCCGCTCTTCCTAGACCTTATGACGATCAACGAGTAGGCCACAGATGCCGCTGATTCCTGAAGATCCGAAACAGAAACAAGCCCTGGCGGTGATCGCCGTATCTATGGTCGTGCTCTATTTCGCCAACAGCCTTTGGTACACTGGAGCGGTTGAAACCGTGGAAGCCGAAGAGGCCCGCGTCGAAAACATGCAGGCCCAGAATCGCACGGCACAGGCGCTCGCCATCCGCGCGGGACAGGACACTGAGGAGCGTATGGCCCTTTACGAACGCCATATCGCTCAACTCGAGCAACTCATCCCCGCATCGAGTGAGGTGCCTGCGCTCATGGACCAGATCAGTACGGTGGAGCGCGAGGTCGGAGTCACGGTGGCCACGATGCGCCCACAGCCTGAAGAGCCAGGGGAGTTCTACAACCGGCAGACCTTCGAAATGACGGTTTATGGGGAATTTCATGACATTGGCCGGTTCCTGACCCGTATCGCCTCCCTATCGCGCATTCTCACCCCGATCGATGTCTCCGTGGAGGAGTTTCGTGACCCACGGGCGTCGAGTTTCGATTCTCCGGTGGTCGTGAATTTTCGGTTCCAGACTTATGTCGTTCCGGAGCGGATGCCGGCGATTCCCCTGGGTCCGAATTCTGCCGGAGGGACTCCATGAGCGTCAGGTTCGCATGCGTTTGTGGGTTCGTGCTGACCGCCGGTTGGCTGCTTCCGGGTGCCGTGGTAGGCCAGGACACCCCGCCGCAGGAGGCGCGAGACAGTGTGACGTTGGCCTTCGAGCGGGAGGTGTTCACGTATCCTGATTACGAGCGGCGAAACCCCTTCAAGACGCTCCTGTCGGCGGATGGCGGCGGGCCACGTTTTGAGAGTCTGTTGCTCCTCGGGATCCTCTATTCACCGTTCGAGGGTGAGAGCATTGCCCTGTTTGGTGAGGGTACGAGGACGGTCAACACCACGAATGCGGGCGTTCGGACGGGGGTGACGGTGGACATCACCGGTGGCACCTATCGAGTGAGGGAGGGGGCCACCCTGGGAAACCTGACCGTGGTTTCAATCGAGCGTCTGCAAGTAACCATAGAGTTAATTGAGTTCGGCATTACGGAATCGAGAACTATGATCTTACCACGAGGGACTTCGGGCCAGGGAGGCCCTAAATGACTTCGATCCTCATGTTATTGATTGGGCTGCTTCTGCCGGCCACCGAGTTGGTCACAGGCGTAAGCGTCGTCCCGAACAGAAATCGCACGGAAATTCTCGTGTCGGTGAACGGTTCGGTCTCCTACAGAGCGTTCAGCATGGCGGCCCCGGCGCGTATCGTCGTCGACCTCATGAATGCGAGACACGCGCTTTCCCGGGAAGACTTCCTGGACATCAACCGGGGCGGCGTCTTATCGGTCCGCACCAGCCAGTATTCGGAGGATATTGTCCGGGTTGTGGTGGACCTCGAGGGGATGAGGGAGTACACCGTCACGGCTTCACGCGGAGCGGTTCGGATCTCGTTGCACGATTCCGGTGGAGAATTCGATCCGTGGGAGAGCCCGTCCTTGAGCTTCGATCCGGCCCTCGTCGCGACGGCAGCCCCATTCGTTGCAGCAGCAGCCCCCTTCGCGGCGCCTTTGGTGCAAATCCAGGAGTCCGATCGTCGAATCTCCGTCTCGTTCGACAACACGCCCATCGAAGACGTGCTGTTCACGTTCGCTGAATTCTCCGATAAGTCGATCGTCGCCGGTAGTGACGTGGCGGGCATCGTGGTCACCGCCGACATCCGCGATCAAGCGTGGGACGACGCCCTGGAGGAAATTCTTCAAAGCCGGGGTCTGGTCGCCTTCGAAAGTGAGACAGGCATCATTCGGATCGACGCGATCCAGAACATCAACGACCGTGAAGCCATCGAGCCGCTGTTGACGGTGCCGTATCGGATCAACTACGGGACTTCCCAAGAGATGGCCCTCGCCATCGGGCAGCTCATCAGCGGTCGCGGACAGGTAGCGGAGGCCCCGAGTGCCAACTCGGTCATCGTGACCGACATTCGGCGCGTTCATGACGCCATCAGCGCGCTCATCGCCGAGTTGGACATTCCAACGCCCCAGATCATGATTGCTGCGAAAATCATCTTCGTGAATCGGACGCAGCTGTCGGACCTCGGTATCACCTACGACCTGAAGGACTCTCAGGGGAATCAGCTCAATGAGCTCTCTCCCGGTCTCGCGAACCTCGCCGGCGATGGCGTTGACGAGATCGTACAGGTGCCCATCGGTACGAACGTGTTCTCGCTGGGAGGAAATTCGATTGCCGCGCTCGGGAACGCTGATTTCAATATCGCCGTCCCGACGCTGCGCATGCTGACCTCGCTCGTCATAGGTCGCCACACCCTGTTGAACTTCATCACGGCACTCGAGGCCTCAAATCTCTCGGACATCCATGCGGCCCCGGCCGTCACGGTGTCGGACAACCAGCCAGCTCGCCTCCAGGTCGGTGAGCGGACGCCCATCCGGGTCATCGATGCGGCGGCGGGCGGCGGCGTCCAGGGTTTCCCGACGGCGACGATCAACTTCGAGGAGACCGGAATCATTCTCGAGGTGACGCCACATATCACGGCCGGGGACTACGTTCTTCTGACCGTACACGTAGAGCGCTCGGCGGCCGACGCTGCGGCTACGGATATTGGGCTGATTTTCCGGACACAGGAAGTGGACACACGGGTGCTGGTGCGAGACGGTGAGACGGTGGTGGGGGCGCAGCTGACCGTGACGGAGCACTCCGAAGTTCGGTCTGGGATCCCGCTCTTGATGAACCTTCCGATTCTTGGCGGCCTCTTCCGCACGACGTCGGTGACGGACATCCAGCGGGATCTGTTGATCCTGCTGACCCCGCATATCCTGCGGCAAAATTTCTAGGCGATGTCGCCACGCCGAGTGGCGCACGAGTCGGCGGCTTCGCTGCGGTCTAGCTGAATAAACTTTACCGGTGAGGGGAAAAGTGTGACCCGGTGTGGGTCCATACCGCGGTAGGGCTTTATGGGAAAAGGCTGCTCCACCGCTGGCACGGATCTCGCACGCGAGAGGGAATAGACACGACACAGGGATAGCCCCAGAAGGGGTTTTGAGATGGGAAAGCCGGTACGCAAGGGAGATATGATGCAGCGTCAACGAACTTATACGCACCAAATGCGCAAGACCCCCTTACGGGGTTTGGCCGCGGTACTCTTGGCTGGCATTCTCTTCGCTGCGTGTCAGGGCGACAATCTCTTCGTCGACTTCACGGGCGCGACGATTACCACGGGCGGCTCGTTACAGGACGGCGACATTCCTTTTGTAAGGATTCTGAATCCCCCCTCCGCCACGACGGCCGCAAGACCACTGGGAGACTCCGTGCTCGTGACGGTCCTGGTGCGTGATGACGTGGGAATCGAGTCTATCGTCTTCGAGGGAAAGTCATTCCGTGGCGATCCCGCTCTCGGTACCGACAACGTGGTCGACCGCTTCGTGTCCAAGACTGTGCAACTCATCCCCAATGACCCCGATACCACGGTTAGCCGCTACCTCATCGCCCTTCCCGATACGATCCTGGAAACGACTCAGATCATCGTGACAGCGTTTGACTCGGTGGGGAACTTCTCGGCGGATACCGTACAGCTTATCCTGGGTGGCCCCGAGGTTCTGTTCTTGAACCTGGTCGGTGGCGAGGTCATTCAATCGGGCGCCACGCTTGGCCTCAGAGTCCAGGCCAGAGATGGCGTAGGAATTCGCCAGGTCGAGATCGAGGTCACCGGGGTCGTTACAGAGACCATTCTCGTACCGATTTCACCCGTGTTGGATTCATTGGTTCTCGATACGATCGTGACCATTCCGGCTGCGCTCTCCGGCAACATGACCATCACGGCACGTGCCTGGAACACGCTCGACGTGATTGGGCAGGCAGGTCCCTTTACCCTAACCGTGACGTCAGCCGCGGGTACCGACAACGTTCCACCGACCGTGGAACTCGCGGCGACCTCCAGCGAACGTCTCGAGCTCCAGGACTTCCTCGACGTCGTGGTCACCTCCGTCGACAACAATCAGGGAAGCGGGATCGTGCGAACCGGATATACCGTCCTCGGGATTTCTCCGAGACGGGGAGACACGCTGATCATTTCGGATGAAGTGATCTTTGCCAGTCCCCGCACCGGCACGGTCCAGCAAGTCTTCGACTTCCAGGTCTTCAACACCGACCCGCTCAATCTTCCCGACACGATGGTCTACGAAGTCTTCGGGTACGCGGTGGACGGCTCAGGCAACTGTAGCGCTTCCGTGGGTGAGCCCCAGCTGGTCGCGTACATCTGCGGCTTGCAGGGCGGCAACACGGTGGCGCTGGATCGGACCGGTGAACGGTTGACGCGCGTCATCGTGGCTGGACGCACCGTGCTGCTGCCCACGGGCGGTAAGATCATGGATGCGGTGATGGATACGATACGCCAGAAACTCTATCTCACAAACATCGAAAACGGTCGAGTGGAGATTTTCCGGCTACAGGATGAGACATTCGAGCAGGCCGTCCTGGTGGGCTCGGAACCGTGGGGCCTCTCCCTGAACAGAGGTGAGGACACGCTCCTGGTGGCGAACTCCGGGGGCGCCAACATCGACATGATCTACCTGGGTGCCACGGACGGCAGCGAGGTTCCCGTTCAGGATGTCGGACGGCGCCTCTTCACGCCCGATGTCCGACTGTACGACGTTGAGGAGACCCTCGACGAGACAGCCAGCCTAAAGTACAACGTGACCTTCCTCCCCGACGGCACACCCCCGGGGTTCTCTGATCTTCCGCAGTTCATTGCGGTCGATTTCACGGGCCGGGTCCTTTATTCGACGAAGGCCACGTTACTCGGAGATTTCGGAACGATTCGCAAGGCAGAGGTATTCGACGGCCGGCCGGACGTTGCGGTCAGCCTCTTTATCCAGCACGCGGCGATGATCGAGGCGTCTACCTTCACCGGCGTGGCGCACGCCGACGGAGTCGTGGCGGTGAGACCGGGGGCTTTGGGACCGGATGACGACATCCTGATTACGGACCATGTGCCAGGTAACCGGGCCACCATCGTGTCTGGGCAGGGTATCGACGCGGCCGCCGCCGCTGCGGCGATCGCAGGCGTAAACGATGTTATCACCAGACCCGGACGCTGGAGTGTCGAGAACATCGGCTTCGGCGATACGACGTTCGTTTCGGCCTCGGGGGACGGCAGATGGGTCGTCTTCGGTGAGGGTTCGGTCCAGCCCGTTGGCCGCATCATCATGTACAACGCCACCGCGGACGCGATCAGCACGGCCGAAGAGGTCAGCGACCTCTTGACCAACGCCAGCGAGACCGTCCGTGGCATCGGCCTCAATTACGACGGCACACTCGGCGTGGCACTCGGCAGTCAGGTGGCGACCTTCTTCAGCAACGATCTCCAAGTTCAGGGTACTACGGTCATCACGCCCGGTGGATCCGGGGCCGTGCTCCATCCTTTGCACGCCAACGCACAGTCTGTGGACAACCCGGGAGGGTTTTATCAGCCGGACACCCACATGGCTTTCGTCGGCTCCGGCGACGGGGCCGTCGAGATCCTCGACACGTTCAACCCCACCTTCCCGACGGGTCGCATCTCCATCAAGGACATCCCGTCCGGACCCCTCAGGGCAGTGCTCCCGTTCCCGGGAGACAACGCGGGCTTGACGTGTGCTACGAGGGTGGTGCTGGACCAGTTCGGAGCTAACATCGGCTCGGCTGTGGAAGTCTTCGCAGGTGGGAATTTCGCAACGCCTCACCCGGCGATCGGCCCACCTACGGAGGATGCGTGTATCGTGGTGAAGCTGATCGGTATCACGGACGTGGGTGGCGTGGTCGTGATCGACGTTCGCAAGAGCGACGTGCTCCGGTTCCACCCGTCGAGGAACTGATCCAGGTCCACTAGCTGGCTCCGGCTTGTCGCGGAAGGCCGGCTTGTTGAAGAGGGATGGACCCCGGTGGGTAGACGCCCACCGGGGTTCCCTTTTATGGTTTCGGGCCGTTCCATTCACGCTGGTTCATGCTGGGAATAGAGAAGAGCTCGATGAAGCGACTGTCGTTCCGAACCGCTGGGGAGTCACACGGGCCAGGCCTGGTGGCCCTCTTGGAGGGCCTCCCGGCCGGCCTCTCCCTCGAGATGGCGCGCGATGTCGATCCCGACCTCAAGCGCCGCCAGGGTGGATACGGGCGTGGCAGGCGCATGCAGATCGAGTCCGACCGGGCCGAGGTAATCTCGGGCGTCCGCCTGGGTGAAACGCTCGGGTCTCCGATCGCGCTCATCATCTGGAACCGGGACGCCGAGAACTGGAAGGAGGCGATGTCGCCGTTGCCCCCGGACCCGGACGGCAATCCCAAGGTTCTACGATCGCTTTACCTTCCCCGGCCGGGCCACGCAGACCTCGTGGGGTTGCTGAAGTATGACCGGCGCGACACCCGGGACATCCTGGAACGCGCCAGCGCCCGAGAGACCGCCGCCCGCGTCGCCTGTGGGGCCGTGTGTAGGAAATTTCTCGCCGATTTCGGGATTACCATCGGGAGTCATGTTATGTCGATCGGGGCCGTGCAGGCGCGGGTGCCGGATGATTTGCCTGAGGATCTGAACAGCGTGGTCGACGCTTCCCCGCTTCGTACCCTGGACGAAGAGGCTGCCGCGCTCATGATCGAGGCGATCGATCAGGCTAAAGAAGATGGCGATACGTTGGGTGGGATCTTCGAGGTGGTCGCTCGGGGCCTCCCAGCTGGGCTCGGCAGTTACGTTTCCTACGACACCAGGCTCGATGGGCGTCTGGCGGGTGCCATGATGTCGATCCAGGCCATCAAGGGTGTGGAGATCGGCCTGGGCTTCGAGGGTGCACGTCGTCCCGGATCTCAGGTCCATGACCCCATCGTGCCCGACGAGTCGGCCGTAAGAGCGGCCAGCATCGGACGGGCATCGAACCGGGCGGGCGGGCTCGAAGGGGGCGTGACCACCGGAGAGCCGTTGGTGGTGCGGGCCGCCATGAAGCCGATCTCGACGCTGAGAAAACGCCTGCCAAGCGTGGACATGCGTGATGGATCGCCGGCTGATGCGGCCGTCGAGCGCAGCGACGTCTGTGCGGTTCCCGCGGCGGCGGTGGTGGGTGAGGCCATGGTGGCGCTCGTCCTGGCAGACGCGTTCCTCGAAAAGTTCGGTGGGGACGCCATGAGCGAGGTCCGACGGAACTTCGAGTCGTACGTCGCGTACCTCGGCGAGCGCGGATACGGTGAGCGGTGACATGCCGGAGAGAGTCTTGCTCGTCGGATTCATGGCCAGTGGAAAAACCAGTGTAGGGAAAGAGTTGGCGTCACGATTGGGATGGGACTTCGAGGACTTCGACACCGCGATCGAAGCACGCACGGGTAAAAGCGTTTCTCAGATTTTTTCGGAGGACGGCGAGGACGAATTTCGTCGTCTCGAATGTCACGTAGCCGAGGAGTTGCTGGCCCGGAGAAATACGGTGGTGGCGTCGGGGGGTGGGTGGCCCGCCCAGCAGGGGTCTTGGAAGATGGTACCGGAAGAAACGATGAGCGTTTGGCTGCAGGTGTCACCGGGGGTCGCGGTACACCGGGCCTCGGAGGAGGGGTCCAAGCGCCCTCTCCTCGAGGGAGGAAATGTGTTGGACCGGGCGACGACGCTGTTACTTGCTCGGGAAGCCTCGTACCGACGAGCCCGGTACGCCTTGGACTCAGAACGGTGCGGTCCGCGGGAGTTGGTTGATGAGATCATGAAACTGATGACGAGAAAAGGGAAAACATGAAGCTGGTAATCGTCGAATCCCCGGCAAAAGCGAGAACGCTCGGCCGATACCTGGGCCGGGACTATCACGTTGCCGCTTCGGTGGGGCACGTTCGAGATTTGCCGGAGAAGGAACTCGGGGTCGATGTCGACAACGGCTTCGAGCCGAAGTACGTGACCATCCGCGGGAAGGGCAAGATCCTCAAGGAGCTCAAGCGTAAGGCGAAGAAGGCCGAGAGAATCATCCTCGCTACCGACCCCGACCGCGAGGGCGAGGCGATCGCCTTTCACGTCGCTCACCACCTCGGCTTCGAGGAAGACCAGAGCCGCTTCGAACGGGTGACCTTTCGCGAGATCACCAAGGGCGCGGTGGAAAGGGCTCTTCAATCCCCGGCGGCTCTGGATCTCAACAAGGTCGAGGCCCAACAGGCCCGAAGAATTCTGGATCGCCTGGTCGGATATCAAGTGAGTCCTTTCCTGTGGAAGCCGATCCGGCCCGGCCTCTCGGCCGGCCGGGTTCAGACGGTGGCGCTCAGGCTGATCTGCGAGCGAGAGGACGAGATCCAGGCCTTCGATTCGGTCGAGTACTGGTCCATTACGGCCCGACTGGAAAGGGAAGAGCAGGCGTTCGAGGCACGGCTCCACAAAATCGACGGTAAGGCGTTCACGCTGGAGAACGAGGAACAGGCTCAGGCCGCCGTTGCGGCGGTCCAGAGCGTCGACTTCACGGCTGGAGCAGTGAAGCGCCGCGAACGGCGGAGGAATCCCGCGGCGCCATTTACGACCTCTACACTTCAGCAGGCTGCCTCCAAGCGCCTCCGGTTTTCCGCCCGGCGAACGATGTCCACCGCCCAAAGGTTGTATGAGGGAATCGAGCTCGGCGGGCGTGGCGCGGTCGGGCTCATTACGTATATGCGAACCGATTCCACGCGGGTTGCGGCGGGGGCGGTGGAGGTCGCCCGAAAATGGGTGAGCGGGGAGTTCGGCGAGGAATATGTCGCTTCGTCACCCCGCCTCTGGGGTGGCAAGCAACAGAAGGCGGCACAAGATGCCCACGAGGCGATAAGGCCGGCCGACCCTTCGCTCCATCCCGATGACGTGCGTGCGTTCCTCGAGGACGACACGGCCCGCCTCTACGAGCTCATTTGGCTTCGCTTCGTCGCTGGCCAGATGGCGCCGGCTCTCTATGACACGACCACCATCGACTTTGATCTGGCGACCGAGAGTGGCGAATATCAGTTCCGATCCACGGGGTCCATCCCGAGGTTCCAGGGCTTCACCCGACTCTATGTGGAGGCTACCGAGGCGGGGGATCGCCGTCCCATCGATGACCTCGCGGCACTGCCCGACATGGACGTGGGCGACGCTGCGCTCGTGCGGGGCATCGACTCGGCCCAGCACTTCACACAGCCGCCGGCACGCTTCAGTGAGGCCTCACTCGTCAAGGAGCTCGAGGCCCTGGGAATCGGCCGTCCGTCCACCTACGCGCAGATCATCTCGACGATCCAGGACCGCGGTTACGTCGATTATGAGGATCGGAGGTTTCAGCCGACAGCGCTCGGCGACACCGTATCCAAGCTCTTGGTCCGGGTATTCCCCGACATTTTCGACGTCGAGTTCACCAGTCGGATGGAGAGTGAACTGGATCGGGTCGAGGAGGGCGAACTCCAGTGGCGGGCGCTCCTCGCCGAGTTCTACCCG
>JADFMD010000179.1 GCA_022564055.1 Gemmatimonadota bacterium | reverse complement strand
CGCCAAAAAGAACCGTCGAGGCCGTGAGCGCGAGGGCCGCCTTCTTCCACGGTCCTGCCCCTGCCGCGCTTCCCGCACCCGCTGTCTCCCCGTGCCTGAACCCCGGATCCGCCAGCGCCTTCGCAAACTCCTGAGCACCTGTGAATCGGTCCGCAGGAATCTTCTCCAGCGCCTTCCTGATCGCCGCGTCCACGTTCGCCGGGACCGATGCCCGTTCTTCGGTTGCCGAAGCGAGTTCGCCCGCGATGATCTTGCCCAGGATCGCTTGTGCAGTGCTGCCCGTGTATGGCGGCTCACCGACAAGCATCTCGTAGAGCACGCAGCCGAGCGCGTAGGTGTCGGTTGCTGGACCCGTCGTCTGGTCGCCCGTCGCCTGCTCGGGGCTCATGTAGTGGGGAGTGCCGAGACTGAGTCCGGTCTCGGTGAGTCGGCCTCCGCCTGCGACGCCTACTGCGAGGGCAATCCCGAAGTCTGAGATGACCGGCTTCCCATCCTGCAACAGGATGTTGGCTGGCTTGATGTCCCTGTGGATGACGCCCTGCCGATGAGCGTAATCCAGTGCCTCAGCGACGTTCGTGGCGATATGAATCGCTTCGTCCACGGGTAGCTGGTGCTCGCGATCCAACCTCTCCCGCAGGCTCTCCCCTTCCACATGCGGCATCACATAGAACAGGAATCCATCCGCCTCACCGGAATCATGAAGCGGCAGAATGTGCGGGTGGGTCAGGTTCGCCGTCGTCTTGATCTCGGCCAGGAAGCGCTCCGCTCCAACTACAGCTGCGAGTTCGGGCTTGAGGACCTTCAGCGCGACCTTGCGCTCGTGCTTGATGTCCTCGGCCAGGTAGACGGTCGCCATGCCACCCTCACCGAGTTCTCGCTCGATGCGGTAGCGGCCTTCTAGGGCTGCGTTCAGGCGGGTGATGGGGTCGGACATCGAGATGCGCTCGGCGTGGGCAGATCAGGCCCGGTCAACATCCGATGCGCGGGGTGGAAAGCGCAAGCTCCAATGGAGTGGCGTCTCCGCCGGTCGGTTACTCGATCTGTCAGGCCCTCATTGCCGGGCTGACGACTTTACCCCATTGGGCGTTCCCACCGACGAAAATCCGGCGCTGGGCCTGAGTGCTAATGCTGTCCCAAATGATTGTCTCGGCAACAAACGAGAAAGCCGTCCGGCCATACGCCGCAGCGGATCCAGAGCGAAGTCTGCGTCCGAGGAGGGTCGGGTTCGAAGACAGCGCCGCTACGCTCTTCGCGAGGAGAGTTGGGAGCACTCCTCGATCCGTCGCGTCCGGCTATGCGGACGTGTACGGGCTCGACGCGCTGATGGAAGAGATCAGCTGCCAGAGATTCGCGCCGTTGATGAGGGCACCTGCTACTGGTCAGGGGTGGCCCGATGCGGCTCAGTGTGGGCTTGTCCCGTGTGTTCACCGAAGATTCGACACGAGCGCGCGCTGGAGGTGAGGCCGGGATGCAGACGTGGCTCGCCGAAGGCAACAGCATCTTGTTCCTGACGCTGACGATGCGTCATTCCTACGGTGAGGCGTGCGAGGCACTCATGGACACGATCGGCAAGGCCTTCAGCGCGGTCTTCAGCGGTCGGCCCTACAAGCGTGATCGCGAACGCTTCGGAATCGAGCACCACTTCCGGGCCTGGGATGCGACCCATGGCGTCAACGGGTGGCATCCGCACCTCCATGGTGCACTCTTCGTCAGGGGACGCCTCTCCGCGGCTGAACTTCACGCGCTCGAGGATTCACTGTTCGTGCGGTGGGCTCAGTCCATCGGCAAGCGTGGACGACCTACGAGGGAATACGGGATCCGTTTGGAAGAGGCCCGACAGGAGCACGCCATCGCAGGCATATGCTGAAAGTGCGCGGTCAGGAGACGGGCGCGAGTCTGGCGATGGAACTAACCCGTGGGGATCTCAAGGAGGGGCGTGGTCGGACTCCGTTCGAAGTCCTTCAGGAGTTCAAAGACACGGGTGACACAGCGGCTCTGGATTTATTCCACGAGTGGGAGAAGGCCACGAAAGGGAAGCACTTTTCCCGCTGGAGCGACGGCGCGCGTAGGGCTCTTCGGGTGGACGAGCTGGACGACCAGGACCTCGTGGAAAAGGAAGTTGGGGGAATCACCATTTACCGTCCCGCGGCGGAGGAGTGGCACGCGCTCACGACTACCCCCGGCGCTCTCTGCAAGGCGTTGCAGGTCGCCGAGAGCGGGGGAGCCAAAGCGGTCGCAGACTTCGCATCAAGCCTCCGGGAGAAGTGGCGACGCCGAAGGCGCCGAGCTGCGTGAACAGCGAGGCGTAAACGGCGCCCAGTTGGGGGCCCCAGCAAGGTCTAGCCGAGCTGCAGGCTACGCTTGCCGGAACCGAACGCTGCCTCGTAGATGCGCTCTACGCGCCGGTAAGAGAGGCCCAGGCGTGTCGGGAGTCCTTGCCGTTCAAGCACTTTAGCGAAATGGTTCGGGAAGAGACCGTTATCGGACATCGCCTTCAGCAGTATTGGGAGGATGAGGTGACCTCAGATCTCCGCGCGTCGGACTTGCTAGGGCAATTGGACGAGATCGAAGGTCGATTCGATCGGTACCGGATCTGGCGACGGAGGGCGCGGCGGTACCTGTTCATAAAGCTTCCGGTTGTCGGGGGGCTACTCTACGCAGCATCGGAGTTTGAAATGCTTTCGATTGTCGTCCCCTTGATGCTGGCGGTCGGTAGTGTGTTGTACCTTGCGCCGTGGTTCAGAATACGCGCCCTAGAGCGGGAGCGAGATGCCCTGCTCATCAGGACTGCGGGGTCGAGCGGGGAGGGCGACATCCGATAATCGTCCGTTTCGGGCATCTATCGGCTCAGTTTCCGTCCGATCTCCAGGTAGCGGCTATGGACCGGCACCACGAGAGTCGACCGCGCCCACGTCCGATAACGCCAGACTCACGCTCTCGCCTCGGATGGTTTCCTACGCGCTTCGCGCTTCGGCTGCTGTGGCCTTACCGTAAACAACGACTCCGTCGCTTGCGCAGACACTCCGTTGAGAGCTGTCACTCTCAACTTCGCGTCGTGGGTCCCCTGGCCGTTATAGGGAATTCCTGCTGGCGGTCAGGTTGGGCCTTGAGGGCCCGGTGATGGCGACCTCCGGCGCGCTGCATGATCCTTGCAACGGACGTAGCATCGAGCCCAATGGGTCAAAGAGTTCTCCCGGCCCGAGCGTGACGCACTCCATGAGGGCGTCTGGGATCGATCGCGCGCAGTTCAAGGGAGTAGCCTATTTCGTACTACCGAATGCGGATCTATCGAGCGGTCCCTGAGAATCTTGCCGCCCCCCTAGCTCCCCGCACGTCTATGTCGGAGACAGTCCGAAATCCCCACGTGACATCCTTATATGGAGGTGTTGTTTGAGACCCAGTCCGATATCCGAGTGTCTTTGAGATTGGGATAGGGCAGGGGACCGCAAGCGGTAATCATCTCGATGGCCCCTCTCTGTCGGCGGGTGGGTCCCTTCTGAAGAGCTGTTAGGGCGAACCCTCTAGGCGCTGAGTTCCGCGGGTCCTCTCTTTCGGCGGGTGGGTCCCAAAGGTCAACGGGTCCCCGGCCCAGCCGTCGACCGCCGGGGGGGGTCAGGGCGCTGGAGCGGCCGGGTCGGAGGCGAGCCACTCGTCAGCCCATTGGGCGACCGCGGCCACGGCCGATTCCAGACCCTCTCCCTTCTCGGTGAGCACATACTCCACCCGGACGGGCGTTTCCGGGATCACCTCTCTCCTCAGGATCCCCTCGGCCTCGAGTTCCTTGAGTCGCTCCGAAAGCATGCGGTCGCTGAGGGCGGGAATCGCGTCCCGGATCGTGGTGAAACGCCGCACGCCACGCAGAAGCTCCCGGATGATCGCTCCGGTCCAGCGGCGTCCGATGAGTTCCACGGCTCGGTGATAATGCGGGCAGAAGCTCGAATTGTATTCCATGCTTACAAAGGGTAAGGCGGTTACGCCACGAGGACAACGGGCACCGGTGGCGCTGGGGGTAACCGCGGAATTAGAATGGACGAGACCAGCGAAGGAAGAACCGCGCCCCCTTTGGCCGGTTCCTCACGGCGGTCTCCAGGTACACGTTGGCGAAGAGCGTGGAACCTCCCACTCTCCAGCTCAGTCCCGGACCCAGTCCGATCACCTGTTCACGCGAACCGGCCTGATCCACGCCGTCGATGCGGTGATCGGTGACCTGCTTCAATACGTATCCTGCCGCGCCGACTCGGAGGCCGTTCGTCAACGCGTACGACAGCGCGAAATTCGAATGGGCGGCCTGGCCCGCCTGTGTGGTTTTGGCGCCCAAGGACGCCGGTAGATCGTGACTTTCGGAGACCCAGAGGTAGTGCATGCGACCGCTGAACTCCCAGCGGGAGGACACCATCGACGTGAACGCCCAGTGGGGATTGAACTGCCACGTACCGTGCCCGACGTTACCCCCCCGGCGACCGTCGTGTCGGCCCGTGGGCAGCGTGACGTTGATGCCCAGACGATGATGCAGAGGACGTCCGAACAGCGAGTGTCCATTCCACTGCAGGAGGAGCGGCCCCAGGACGAGATCTCCGATGCCGGTACCCCCGTCCTGGAGAGCAGGAGCCACGTCGAGGTCGAAGCTCACGACCGGCACAAGGAGTTCCGCTCCGACGTGCGCGCCCAGCAGCGTGCGGTTGGACAGAAAGGCGACATGGGTGACCGCAGCCGCCACGACGATTCCGTCGGGTCGGCTCAGCGCTTGTCCGTCGGCGTTCGTG
>JADFMD010000061.1 GCA_022564055.1 Gemmatimonadota bacterium | reverse complement strand
ATTCGGCGTCGGCGTTGCTCCGCTCGCTCGAGGGAGCGTCCGTCAGGAGTCTGGGGCCCGTAGGGGCTGTACGCACGGTCGACGCTCTCCGCTCGATGGCCGCGGGAGTCACGGACATCGTGCCTCGTGTTGCCGAGCTCGAGGAGAATTTGCGAGCCGAGGTGACGGGCCTGCGTCGGGGGCTGGCGGCGCTCGACGATCTTCGGGACAGCGACTACAGAAGAGCCCTGGGTGTGCTCAATCTCCCCTCCTTCGATCCCGACGACATCAGTGCCGCGCTACTCCAGCTTCCCCTGGTGGAGCGAGTGGAAACCCTCCTGTACTGGGCCCAGGTCGTCGATGCCAATCTGCCCGACGGCAGCAGGACCTTCCGCCTCGAGGGACGCGACCGGCTCCGGGCAGCCGGGGAGGATGTCACCTTTCCATCCCGAGGGTCCTCCCTGCCCGCTTTCGCCATCAACAAGCTCGAGGGCTCAGTGACGATTGGCGCGCTGACGGGTTTTTCGATCCGGATCCTCGACCTGAGCTCCGATCCCGGTGCGACGGGTAGGCCGACCACGGTGCAACTCACGGGGGAGAACGGCGCGGCGCGTGCGACGCTCGATTTGAGTTTGGACCGGACCCGGGACGTCGCCGTGGACCGACTCGTTGCGCAGTTTTCGGGACTGCCTCTCCCGTCGCTGGAGATCGCCGTGCTGGGGGCCCGTCTCGATCTCGGTGACGGAGGCACTCGCGTCGATCTCTCGAGGTGGGGAGACTCTATCGCCGGCACCGTCACGTGGTCCGCCACGGACGCGAGCTGGCAACGCACGGGTCCCGACCCCACAGGCGTGGCTGCTTACGTGTGGGACTTCGTGTCGAGCTTGACCTCGTTGGAGATCACGCTGGGGATGGACGGGACGCTTTCTTCGCCGAGGATCTCGGTCCGATCCAACATCGGCGGGCAAATCGTACAGGCGTTGAGGGATCGGATCGGCGACGAGGTCCGCCGGGCCGAAACACGGGCGAGGGCTGAGGTGGATCGACTCATTGAGCAGGCCCTGACCGAAGCTCGGAGCCAGGTGACCGGTCTCGAGGAGGGAGTCGGCCGGACACTGAGCGATGACAGAGGCGACTTGGACCGCTTGAGGACGTCCCTCGAGGCGCGGCTCCGGGAGTTCACGCCCAGGCTGCCAAGCCTTCCCGGACTACCGGGATAACTCAACACACCGAGGAAGAGACCGGCAAAACGAATCGCGGAGGCCGCTCATGAAGCCGCCCCCGCGATCGTCCACTCTATCGTGTAGATAGACTCAAGGTGTAGATAGACCCGCGATTGGATCGCCTCACGCTAGAGGATCCGTTCCCTCCGCACGCGAAAGTCGACGTTGTCCGTGACCCAGGTCCAAAGAAGATCCTGCTCTTCCATGGCGAGCTCGGGACGGAACTGGGCTTCCCAGCCCTTCATCACCTCGGCATCCTGGGTCCAGAGCCGTACTCGTCTACGAGTCACCCCCCGCCTCCAACTCGATGCTACGGTCGGAGTGGGATAGAGCACACGTACGGTCACGCTCCGCGACAGGTATTCAAGGGGGCTCACATCGATGGTGGTGTACGGGTCCTCGTCGGAATTCCGGGCAATGTCAGGAATACCATCCGTAAAGAGGACCATGTTCAGGGGGGCCAACGTGAGTCCCCTCTGCTTTATGAGGTCCGCAGCCTCCGCGAAAAACGTGTTGAAATCGGTGAGCTGATCCTCCGTGGGGAACCACTTCTTCAGATCGGCTTCGATCTGGTTCCTGTCCTTGCCGAGGAAGTCATGAATGGGATGGAAGGTCTTGGCTTCACCCTGGCGGGATCCCCCGACCGACCCGACGAACACGGCGGTCGGTACCTGGAGTCCGCCAAATCCGTTCAGATGGGCCTCGAGGTAGTAGGCCGCAAACTTCAACGCGTCGTCGTAGTTCCCCGAGTTCCTGAAGGATCCGCTCACATCGATCCCGATGACCAGCGTGTATCGGGGAGTGCGGGCTGCTTCCTCCGTGGGGACGCACGCCGTCAACGCGACCATGGCCCCCACCATCAGCCGCAAGGCCATCTTCATGTGGTCACCTCTTCCATGACTCCGTCGCTGGCCGACCGCTTTTTCGACGAACCCCCGGACCTCCGCCCACCGTTTTTGGCCCCCGGGGTTCCGGGGAACGGCGTGTCGGCGAGCACATCGTTGAGATTCTTGAGGGGGAACGTGAATATTGGTTGAGAGCTGATCGCCACCACCGGAAAGTTCACCGCCATGGCCAGGAGCTGGAGAACCGGGAGCGACGCGAGCTCCACGCCATGACGCACTTCCTTCTTGAACCACGCTGTCTCACTCTTCATGGCCTCGATCGGCTCCCTCCACGCGCTCATGGAGGACGTGGGGGAAACCCTGACCGGCGCCTCCTCTCCAACGGGAACCTGGCGGGAGACGATGGCGAGTATCGACGGGGTACCGAAGCGCCCGAAGAGGAACCACGTCATGCCTCGGATCCCGATCCATCCAAAGACCCCGAGCGCCATCGTGGAGACCAGGCCCATCTGAATCTGACCACCACTCTGCTGGTTGATCCAGGGCGTGATCGCATCGATGAGCTCCCGATACAGGAACACGACCTCGAAGAACGCCACGAAGAACTCGACCAGGATCATCTGGATCACCTGCCCGAACCTTCTCGAATTGATCGCTTCGGTCATCACCTGGATGCTCGCGAAGCTTCCCACGATGAGGAAGAAGAGGAAGAACCAAAGAATCGGCATCACGAACAGCCGGTTCGGCACGAAGCCGGTGATGTCCGCCAGCACCTCCGTCATGGTGGGCATCAAGGTGAAGCTGAAGATCGTGGCTTCGAGCGCAGCCCAAACGAGCGTCAGCATCACCGCGATCCAGGGCACACCCGGCTTCAGGTACCGGCTCGTAACCGAGTCGAACAACGCGAGAGGCGATGTGATGAAGCTCTTCAATCCCACCAGCACCATCCGCACGGCCACGGCAACCAGACTCCAGGCCCATCCGACCATGAGCGCGGCGAACCGCATGACGCCTGTCCAGAAGAACCAGATGCCGCGCCCCGTATCCCACCACCCCAAAGCGATGATGGTGAGGAACTTACCTCGGTGCGACCGGAAAGGCAGCGTGTAGAGCGAAAGCATGGTCGACCAGACCGCTACGATCAGAAGCAGTATCGGAAGCAGTAGGAAAAACCTCCTCAGCACGACGCCCCAAAGCGAATCCGCGTACCAAGCGAAATTTATGAGGGCGGACTGCCATTCCGGGATCCACCACAACGGCGCCCCCAAAAACTCTACCGACCGGTGCCACTCTGATGGTAAATAGGATAACAGTGCCTCGAGCATGACGTTTCCCTCGTGTGGGGGCGCGGTAGGACCATGTTCGCCCGCCTTCAGAAGGTCCGATTCTGACAAGGTCCTTCTACAAAGCTAGGCACACCCCTTAGAGATACTCAATGAAAATCGCAGACCCTTCAGGGTTGACAAATTTGATCGGGGCTTGGAGAGATTTTCCCTTCTCGCCAATAGGTTTCGGGGGCGTGAGGGTGTGGGATCGAGCCCACGCGCGACGCTTCACGCGGGGGGCCCTGCTCAGCGCCTATCTGCTCGCTACGGTGGCATGCCAAGCGGCGGCGCCCGCGAAAGAAACGATCTGGGTCACGATCCCGCCTGACGCGCCGCTCGAGGAAGTCACCGACTCGTTGGCGGCCAACGGCATCATCCAGTCTCCGCAGGCGTTTCAGCGGTTGGCGAGAATGGGACGCGCCCACCTGGGCATCAAACCGGGACTCTACGATTTTCGACCCCACAGCCCGATCGGAGCGGTTCTGGCGCGCTTGCGCAAGGGGACCGCGCCGGTCAAGCGGTTCGTGCTTCCGAAGGGCATCTGGCTCACCGAATTGGCCGCTCGGATCGAGCGGGATATGGGCCTCGACCGAGAGGCCTTCATGGCGGCTGCCGGTTCCCCGGTTCTCCTGTCTCGACTGGGCGCACGGGGGGAGAGCGCGGAGGGGTACCTGTATCCTTCGGTGTATCACCTGCGTGAGGGCGCGAGCGCCCAGGAGATTCTCGATCAGGTCACGGACACGTTCGAGGCTCATTGGAATTCGGAGTGGGACCGACGGTCGGCTTCGCTGGGTTTCACCCGGGACGAGGTGGTGACGCTGGCGTCGATCATCGAGGGAGAAGGGCCGGCCCAACAGGATCTGCTGCGAATATCGTCCGTTTACCACAACCGCCTGAACCGCGGGATGCGATTGCAGGCGGATCCAACCGTCGTGTTCGCTCTGGGCAGGCGCCGGCGTCTGCTCAACCGGGACTACGCGACCGACTCTCCCTTCAACACCTACCACATCTCTGGCCTTCCCCCGTCACCGATCGGCAGCCCGTCGAGCGCGAGTATCGAAGCGGCCCTTTACCCGGATTCCACCGACTATCTCTACTTCGTGGCAAAACCGGATGGGCGTCACAGATTCTCGGTCACTTTCGAAGAGCACATTCGGGCCATCGGAGAGATCAGAAAAGAGGAAGGGGAGCCGGGCGGTCGAGACTGAAGCCCTTCCCCCCTTCCCCTTTTTTCAGCCGGCTCGTTACCCTCCGACGGTAAACCGGATCGTTACCCTCCGACGGTAAACCGGATCGTCTCGAGCACGTTCCCGCCGGAGTCGCGTACTTCCACACGCCAGTCGCCGGTCCAATCCGAGACGATGGCCTTGTCACTCCAGGTCCTCCAGGGAGATCCTCCGATGCGGAGCTCGACGTCCGCTCTTTCGACACCGGCGTGGATCCATACATGATGAATCGTGGTGTTTCCTTCGGCCCCCTGGATCCGGGTCCACGCGTAGACCCTCCCTACGTCGGCGTCGAAGGTCATGGCCACGCCGGACGGCATCCGGTCGACCACCATCGTCCCTACGGAGGACTCCGGTACGGTAAGGCGGCTCTGTGCTGAAACCCCATGCGGGGCGAGCAGGGCTGCTAGTGCGAATCCGATCACAGTCGTCGTAAGCGATTTCATGCTTTCTCCTTCGTGAGGGACCAACCCGTGATTACCCAGTCGGTCGGGTCCGGGTCCGATGAACACTGCGTGTGCCGTACCGGTCGTGCCTTGGTCGCCTGAAAAAGGCAAGAACGGGGGCAACCCGAGGGAAAAATCCCGTCTTAGGGAATCACCCCGTTCAGGATGTAATCCTGCGGGTCCATGGCTCTTCCGCCGACCCAGATTTCGTAGTGCACGTGCTCGGCTGTGGCGGTTCCGGTCTGGCCGACCTGAGCGATCGCCATCCCCCTGGTCACCGTCTGCCCCCGTTCCACCAGGAACTTCAACGCGTGCGCGTAGCGGGTCATGTAGCCGAACCCATGGTCGATCTCGACCGTGTTTCCGTACCCGGTCCGCCAACCCACGTAGGATACCACGCCGTTGGCGGTCGCAAGGATGGGCGTCCCTTCGGGCGCGTGCAGATCGATGCCCTCGTGGGGAAGTTCCCTGTCCCAGATCGGGTGCATGCGGGCGTAGCTGAATCCGCTGGTTATGGGTCCGTCCGTCGGACTGATCGAGGGCGTGGAGCGCAGCAGATCGTGGTGAGCCTGAAGGCTGTCCATGGCCTCTGAGAGGCTTTCGGAGAGGAGTTGGGCTCGTCGCTCGAGGGCCAGGATGTCGTACGAGGTGGCGAAGGTCACGGCGGCGGCCTCCGGGTCCTCCATCCAAAGGGGGCTCGATTCGGGCGTGAGCATTCCGGGGCCACCGACACCCACCTGGAAGATTTCCTCATCGATGACGTCGAGGCCCGCCAGAAGGCGGAACTTCTCGTCTTTTTCGATCAGGACGTCGATCGATTCCTCCATCTGGACCACCCGCCCCTGAATCTCCCCGATTTCATCAGAGAGAAGGGACTTTTGGCGCTGGAGTTTCAGGACGTCATACCGGGCAGAACCGTTCAACGCGACGAGCATCGACAAGGCGGTCACGGTGACCACGAAGCCGGCGCCCAAAGAGGCCAGATAATGCAAGGCACCACTCGATATACTGTATTGGCGGGCCCGGTTATCATGGTCCGCCATACATACGAAGGTCCAGCGCCTATTCGGCATGCTGCTCCCTGGGCACGTTGCGAGTGAAATCTCGGACGAGTTCAAAAACGACCTGCTCGTGCGTTGTCCGGGGAGTTTCACCACAAGACGCGTGCCGACCCTCGGGCAAGGGTCATATAGTGACTATCTATGCAGTTATCTATTTATCATATAACGAGTTAACTAGTGCAGTATAG
The DNA here is from genome assembly GCA_022564055.1 of Gemmatimonadota bacterium. Taxonomy (GTDB): domain Bacteria; phylum Gemmatimonadota; class Gemmatimonadetes; order Longimicrobiales; family Gaopeijiaceae; genus UBA822. The sequence goes on along the minus strand of JADFMD010000061.1, from coordinate 11,260 downwards.
AAAGCACATTGAGAAAGAAATGAGAATATCCGGGGTCAAAATGTGTCCAAAAGTGGAAAAAAGTGCCCAAGAGCCCCGGCGATTTCGATGGACCTCACCCGAGGGCGGAATGGCCGCCCCCACGCCATCCGTCTCACGTCGCCCGGTTTACTAGGGCTTCTCGACGTGATACAGTCTCGGGGCATAATTTTTCATGAATTCAAGAAAAATCAGGAGGAGTCATGAGGGCTTTCGGTGTATTGATGGCCGTACTTGCGATGTTGGTTACCGCACCCGCGAATGCCGCGGCTCAGGCCGATCTAAGCGGGATGTGGGAACTCACGGTGATGACCGATCAGGGTGACCAGATGCTCACCATCACGGTGATCCAGGACGGTCAAAACCTTACTGCGACAGGCGACGCAGGCGAGTTCGGCCCGATCGAGATGACGGGCACGATCGACGGCGTCAACGTTCGCCTTGCGTGGGAGCTGGACCTCCAAGGCACCCCGTTGGATATCGTCTTCATGGGCATCCTCGCTGACGGGGTGATCTCCGGAAGCGCAGACTTCGGAGGCATGGGTGAGGGAGAATGGACCGCCAAAAGGTCATCCGATTGACGATTGGAGGGGCCTGACGACCCGAGCGGACACACGGATCGCGGGCTCCCCACGCGGGCGCTCAGACCCTGGCGATGTGCTTGGCGCGTGCTTATGATGAGCGATCGTTGGAAGAGTCGCACGATCGCAACCCCTCGAACCCACACGGGTGTACGTCTATATAAAGAGACCCATGGGCTCACCTTTTTACCAGTGAGGAAGCTATGTCAAAACTAACCCGCAGCCTCCAGAGCCATTCGCATGGGCTCGCGCTCGTGCTCGGCCTGCTGTTGGTGGCACCCACGCTCGGCTTCAGCCAGGAGCGCCAAAATCCCTACGGGGAGTGGCGTTATCAGAGCGGCGATGCATGGGGCACTCGCTACTCGCCGGTCGATCAGATCGACGCTTCCAACTTCGCCGACCTCGAAGTCGCGTGGGAGTGGCGAGCCGACAACTTCGGGCCGGTGGTCGACCAGCAGTTCAAGTCCACTCCGACCTACATCGACGGACTCCTGTACACCGTCGCCGGCCAGCGCCGCACGGTAGCGGCGATCGACCCGTCGACGGGCGAGACGGTGTGGACCTACCGCGAACCCAACACGGAGCGGTGGGAACGCTCGATGCGGCAAAATTACGGGAAGGGCGTGGCGTACGGCGAGGTAAACGGAAGGGGTGTGATTTTCTACACGTCTCCCGCGTTCTTCCTTCACGCCTTGGATGCGAAGACCGGCGAGCACATCGCGAATTTTGGCTCCCGTGTGCCGATCGAGGGGTTTCCTTCGACCGGCGTCGTGGACCTGCTCGTGCCGCTCATCGCGGATTGGGGCCCCTGGCTCGCCTATGACGGTACCTACGATCCCAACCATGGGATTCCGAGAGAGTTGGGGTACATCACCTCCTCGTCACCTCCCATCGTCGTGAACGGCGTGGTGGTGGTCGGGAATTCAGCCGAGCAGGGTTACAACCAGACCCGGATCGAGAACGTCCCGGGCGACATCCTCGCCTTTGACGCCGCGAGCGGTGCCTTCAAGTGGAAGTTCCACGTGATCCCGCGACCGGGCGAGTTCGGTCACGAAACGTGGGAGAATGACGCCTGGCGGTGGACGGGGGACATCTCTTCGTGGGCGCCGATGTCCGCGGACGAAAACCTCGGGCTCGTCTACTTTCCCACGAATCCGCCGACCATCGACTATTTCGGGGGATTCCGCCCCGGCGACAACCTCTTCGGCACGAGCGTGGTCGCCCTGGACGTTCAGACGGGCGAGCGTGTATGGCACTTCCAGACCGTCCATAACGACCAGTGGAATTACGACCTCCCGAACGTCCCGATTCTCGTTGACCTCGAAGTGGACGGGCGGGCCATTCCGGCCCTGGTTCAAACGTCGAAGCAGGGCATAATCTACGCGTTCAACCGGGAGACCGGGGAGCCGATTTGGCCGATCGAAGAAGTGCCGGTATTCCAGACGGAGGTACCCGGCAACTGGACTTCGGCGACGCAGCCCATTCCCACCAAGCCCGAGCCGTCCGAGCCCCTCGGGCTCGACGAGGACGACCTCATCGACTGGACACCCGAGTTGCGCCAGGAGGCGCTGGCCCTGATCCGCAACTACCGCATCGGCGGACCGTACATGCCGCGGCTCTTCGAGGGCCACGATGCAGGCGTGATCGACAACATTCGGTGCGCGGGGGGCCTGAACATCACGAATCCAGCCACGTTGGATCCGACCACGGGTATCCTTTACGTGCCCTCCTCGCGCCGTTGCGGCGGCGGCCTCGTGTCGCCGGGTGCCGACGCGGATGAGCCGGACAACCCGGCGACCACGGGCACGACCATCTCCGAGTGGGTGGCCGGTCCGGGTGGCGGCTTGCCCCGCGTCCAGGGCCTTCCGGTCTGGAAGCCGCCCTACAACCGGCTTTCCGCGTACGACATGAACACCGGCGAGCGGATCTACTGGATTCCGATCGGAGACACGCCTGAGGCAGTGAGGAACCACCCGGCCACGCAGGGCATGGACCTCTCGAACACCGGAGGCGGTGGCAACTCCATCCAGATGGTGGCCGGCGACCTCCTTTACGCGACAGAGGGATCCCGCGGTCCGCCGGTACTCAACGCCTACAACAAGCTGACCGGGGACCATGTGGGCGAGATCCTGCTTCCCTCCCCCGGGCAGTACGGCATGATGACTTTCCTACATCATGACTTTCAGCACATCGTGGTGCAGGTCGGCCAACCCGGCCGCCTGGTCGCGCTGCGCCTGCCCGGTATGGAGATAGGCGGAGCGGCGCACTAACCGTTCGGTTTTTGGCGGCTTGGCCAGACGTATGGGCCAGGCCGGACGTAAGGGGAAGGCCCCTGGCGGCATAGCTGTCAGGGGCCTTCTTTACCCGTGATGTGAGATCAGGGAGGAGCACATGCACAAGTTGATTTTTGCGGTGGCGTTCATCGGTATCGCGCCCATTCATGTCTCGGCACAAAACGGCTGGGATGATCCGTTCCCCGCGCATCGAGTGATGGACAACCTCTACTTCGTGGGCACCGGGGGCCTGGGTACGTTTCTGATCACCACACCCGAGGGGCACATCCTCATCAACACGGATTTCGAGAGGACGATTCCTCTCATCGAACGAAGTGTGGAAGCATTGGGGTTCGCCCTCGACGACGTCAAGATCATTTTGGGAAGCCACGCCCACGGCGATCACCAACAGGCCGACGTCTTTCTCCGGGAGCGCATCGGAGCCCAGATCATGATCATGGAAGAGGACGTCGCGGGGTGGCAGCGAATGAATCGGGGGGAGGAGGATATCCCGATCGACCACATCCTTCACGACGGAGAAAAAGTCACACTCGGCGGGACGACGCTGGTGGCCCATCGGACGCCGGGGCACACGAGGGGATGTACGAGTTGGGGCATGGAGCTCGAAGAGAACGGAGAGACGTACGACGCGCTGATCGTGTGCAGCTTCGGCGTGAACCCCAACTATATCCTCGTCGACAACCCGAACTATCCGGACATCGCTGACGACTACCGCGCGACGTTCGCCAAGGCGCGCGCGATGTCTGTGGATGTCTTCGTCGCCTCCCACGGCTCCTTTTACGACCTACCGACCAAGCACGAGAAGCTGCTGCATCGGATGGAGGGCGACCCGAATCCGTTCATCGATCACGCCGGGTTCCTGGCGTACATCGACCTGAAGGAGCGACAGTTCGAGGCCATGCTCGAGACCCAGCAAAGGGCCAACGAGTAAGGACTGTGAAAGAAGTGGGGTGCGGCCTGCGATCGACCCTTGACACTTACGCACAGATCGAAGCGAGGTAAGAATCATGGCAGACGTCCGTCGAGTGGGATTACTGGCCATCATGGCCGCGCTTTCGGTAGCGACGCTTGCCGACGGGCTCGTCGCCCAGGTCGGCCCCAGTCCTTTCCGCACGGTCGATGGTTGGGCCAAGCTGCCGGGCGGGAGAGAGATGGGGGCCGTCGGCGATGTGACGATCGACCCCGACGGTGAACACGTCTGGGCTGTGGTGAGATGCGATGCGGGGCCCGAGCTTTTCGGCACCGAGTGCCTCGATTCGGATCTCGACCCGATCATCAAGTTCGACTCCGAGGGTAACACCGTCATGAGTTTTGGTGGCGGCGAGTTCATCTGGCCCCACGGCATCGACGTGGACCCCGACGGAAACGTATGGGTGACCGACGGGGTGGCCGCCGGCAACACGCCTCAGGGGACGAGAGGCCATCAGGTCATCAAGTTCAGCCCCGAGGGACGGGTTCTGATGCGCCTCGGCACGCCCGGGGTTTCGGGCGGCGGTGACTCACACCTCAACGCTCCCGCCGACGTGGTCGTAGCGGACGATGGGTCGATCTTCGTCGCCGATGGGCATGCGAACGGGACGAACAACCGCGTGGTCAAATTCGCGCCGGACGGGACGTTCCTCATGGAGTGGGGGCAGACGGGTTACGCTCCCGGCGAGTTCCGGACGCTGCACGCCATCGCCCTCGACTCGAGAGGCCGAGTCTTCGTGGCCGACCGGTCCAACAATCGCATCCAGATCTTCGACCAGGAGGGAAATTTCCTCGCGCAATGGACGCAGTTCGGTCGGCCGAGCGGCATTTTCTTCGACGACAACGACCGGATTTTCGTGGCCGATTCCGAATCCGACGACGTCCAGAACCCGGGCTGGGAGATGGGAATCAGGATCGGTGACGCCCTCACGGGTTGGGTCACCGAATTCATCCTCTTTCCCGGGGGAGATCCACGCGAGACGGCGGGGAATGGAGCCGAGTTCGTCGCGGTGGATCGCTACGGAAACATGTATGGAGGCGAGCCGCGCCCCCGAAACCTGCAGCGGTACGTGAGGGTCAGACCCTGACGGCGCGTCCGTCGCTCAGTTGGACCTGGCGACCTCGCTCGCCTCGGCGCGTTCGATGATCGCGTCGGCGTCCTGCTGTAGGAGCAGCCGGTCCTGCACCAGGCGGTCGGCGGCCTGAGCTACCGCACTCACGTACGCGTCGTGCGTCGGGTAACGCTCCTCGATCGACAACCGGGGATCGCCTGACGCCTGGCGGTCCGCAGCGACGGCAGCGAACGGAATGTACGACCCGGCCCCAGCGCACTGCGCCCCCTCGGCAAAACCCTCTCGCCTCAGATTCCAGCCGGTGTACGTGCCGATCGGGACCACCAGGTTCGGGTGCCGAATCCCCCCGAGCATGTTTCCATCGGGGTCGACACGGCCCGCGAGCACCACGTACCCGCCGCCCTGGAGCGGTGGGAACACGTCGTGATTGTTCCGCCGAAGCGGATTGTGGCTCCCGGTGAAGGTCACGTCGGGGATGTTCGGGAAACCCACCTCCGTCGGCACCACGAGCGTTCCGAGCGGGACCGTCGGAAAACGACTCGGCGGGGGCTCGGTGCCGTCTACGACCCATTTATATAGAGCGACCGTAAGGGCACGCCGAATCTGGGCCAGAGCGATGGGGCTGTTGAGATTCTGGCAGATGCCGGTGTCGCGAGTGGACTCGGCGTGCACGCCGGGGCCCCCTCCATGTCGCGTGCCCGCGATCAGGTAAGCCCGCACGTTCTCGGGTAAATCGACGTGTTCCCCCATCGAGTTCGTCACGAGGAGGGATGAGCGGGCTTGCCAGATTTCCGCTTCGCCATCGCTGTGGATTATCCGGGGGCAGGTATTGGAGGCGGAGCACCTCACCAACAGACCGTCCGTCCGATCACTTATCGGGTCATAAACGGTCGCATAGGTAAAGGGGAATTGATCCCCCGGGAAGAAGTGGTCTTCGTGCTGCTTCTGCCACCTCCCCGGTTGGCCGAACTGATAATTCGTAAACGTCTTCCGGGACCCGGCGATGTCCGGGTGCATGCCGTCGAAGACGATGCGACCGTCCACGTCCTCGTTGAAGCCCAGGTAGAGCATGTCCCTCAGAAATCGTCCGCTCTGAGAGATGCCTATGGAAATTGCGGTGTTCGGCAGGCCTCCCGACATGAGCGGATTCGGGTTTCCGTCGCCGTCCGTTATTTCGTGGCGGAGATAGGAGATCACATCGCGCGTGGCTGCAAAGCCCAATCCCATCACGATCGGATCCTTCGCCAGATAGGTGATCTCGTAAATCGCCCCACCGTCGAATCCGCGCGGACGGTTGATGCGGATCCGGCGCTCGTTCGTGTAGCTCCACGCGGAATCCTCGAGCAGCACCCGCGGAGCTCCCTGTCGGGCCCGGACCGTGAAGGTGGCCATGGCCTGCACGAGCGCGGCGGTGGCGTAGGTCAGGTCGGCCTCCGACACCTCTTCGTCATCGTTGAAGATGAACTCTTCCACCGCTGGGCCGACGATCAGGGATCCGTTCGAATTTTTGGCGATCGGCAGGAACGGAACGATGTTCGTGTCGGTCGCCGTGAGGTCCCCTTGCCACCCCACCTGCACGACGGCGAATCCCATTTCGCGTAGGATCGCATCACCCGGATTGACCCGGCCCCGGTTCGGAACGATGTGGTAGATCGTCCTATTCCAGCGTTTCAGGTCGATGGGTCGGTAGATCTCCACGGTGGTGCTGTACTCGACGCGCCCGCGAGCGTTGAGCGGAGCCTTGTGGATGTTGACGATCCCGCGATTCCGTACGTCGTTGGGGTCGACCTCTCCGTAGGCGACTCCGCGAAGGCGCTCGTACTGCCCCGTGTCCCCGAAATGCTCGCCTCCAAACGCGGGCGATTCCACCACCTGGAGATCCATGCGGGTGACCTGCGCCGACGCGTCCGGCGCGAGCGCGAGAATGGACCCGATGAACGTTGCGGCGAGGATCGCCGCTACATGGGTGATCCGCATCTGGTTCTCCTCGAGCCGGTGGGGAAATGGTGGGGGTGGGGTTGCGAGCAAGAAAGCGTCCTACAGCTCGGGACACAACATTCGAAGGGCTTCGACGTCACCGGGCTGGATGGTCGGCACGCCCTCCGACCGGGTGGCCTGCGCGAATTCCACCCTCATGATTCCCCCGGAGACTTCATTGTGGGCGAGTCCCAGGGCATGGCCGAGCTCGTGAGCGGCCACGCGTACGAGGTTCGCCAATCCGTCGAAGCGAAAAATTCGTATTTCCCGAGTCACCGAAATTTCCGATCCCACTCTCACGTGTACCGCCTCTCGGTATAATCCGGACTCGACGCGCCTCGCAGGAAACGCCGCCAAGAGAGCTTCGGCTTCGCTCCTGTGCGCCTCCACGTCCCGTTCGAGCCTCTCGGCCTCGTCTTCCAGCTGTTGCTGCCGCGCGTCGATCTCCCGCCGCCGAATCGTCAGCTCGTCGCGCTCCACGTCGAGCAGGGTCCCGGACGTGCCGAGTCTCGCTCCCAGGGCCGGCGGGCCATCACCCTGTGCATTCCATTCCCGGATGCTGTCGTTGAGGCTCGTGACGCGTCTCTCGAGCTCCCCGAGGTCCGCCTGGTACTGCCGGCGTCTCTCCGCGTTTTGTCGACTCATCTCGTTGAGCCCGGCCTGCCGGCCCAAAAGGGCGGCACCGGCCTCGTTGTACTCCACTTCGATTCGGCTGATCTGCCGCGTTCTTTCCTGACGCTCATCGAAGACAAGCCGGACGGAAAGCTCCCCGTCGGCCTCGTTCGAAAAAAGGTCGGCGCCCACGGCCTCCTCCCAGAGCGTCGCGGCCTGATCGAACGCCGCGCTCGCCTCCGCAACGCTCAATCCGAACCCTGGGTCGACCCTCGCGATACGCCAGGCGAGCGGTACCGCACAAGGAATCGCCGAACCCGCCGTTCGATCCCGAAAGCCAGGCGTTTCGTCCGTGGTCGACAAGCCGGACATTCGCAGCGAGCCGGTGAGCTCGAGGGTGCTCCGATCGTTCTGAACGACGGAGAATATCCAGGCCAGGAAGGCGAAAACCGAGAGAGCGGCCGCCATGGGCGCGAAGCGCTTTTTCATACTCGGGTCCCCTGCCCCACGCGACGTGAAGTAGCATTCGTTCGGCGTCGGGAGTCTATTCGTTGGGTCTGCATTCTCACAAGACCAGCCTCTCCCTCGCAGGCTCACCCCAACCCGTAACCAGCGTGGTTACACGATTCTAGAGTTGGCGCTCGGCCGTCAAGCCGCAGCCACCTGGCGCCAAAGCCCTTGTGGGTGCCGGTGCCGCTGCGTAATCTCAGAGCCTGAGGGAAAAGCGGTAGTGCCAACACGACAAAGGGTGGCCTGGTGAGCCCACGAACCCAGAGGCAATTTCCACACGGATCGCCATACAGGACCGCCAACGCGGCGTGGAAGGCCCAGTGGGGCAACACCCTCGCCTGGTCTACGGTGTTTGCGGTGGCTGTCCACGCGGCCGTCTTCGTTTTTTGGCCTGGTTGGGAAATTTCCGATGCGTTGGCCGATGCCGAAATCGACCTCCTCGGAACCGCGTGGATAGCCCTCTACGCACCGCCAGCGAGTATCGCCAGCGGTGGCGCCGGCGGCGTGCCGCCGCTTCTGGCGTTGATCCAAGAACCCGATTCGCTTCCAAACGAGTTGGATGCGGGGCTCAGCGACGGGGAAACCGCTCTTGCCCTGGCGGGTGGCTCGACGGGGCTTCGCGACCGGTTAGCTGGCCGGGGCGGGCCGGTTCCGTCGATCGTGCAGTTCAATTCGCCGTTCGGTCCACCCGGAATTGGCGACGATGGGGCGGACACGCGTGAGGAGCTGGAGGTCACGGAAAACGCCGACGATCCGGTGGCCGAGGACCTGGCCCTCCTACTGGAAACCAGCCCGCTGGATCTGTCCCGGCTGGCCGCGGTGCGTCCCCAAATCGTCCTACCGGGGACGTCGGCATGGATTCTGATTCGGAATCCGGCAGAGGTGGATCGTTTCATGAATACGAGGGCTCACGAGGAGGAAGATCCCGAAGCCTCCGGACTGGTCGACGTCGCGGTGTGGATCGATGAATGGGGCTCGGTCGAGTGGGCCGAGATCAGTCGATCCAGTGGGCTGCAGGAGCTGGACGAAATCGCCCTGGCCCTGTTCAACGAGGTCGCATCGTTCCGACCGGCCCGAGATCAGGGCGTGCGGGTATCGATGTCCGTGATCTTCTCCGTTCCGTTCCCTTGGTAGGCGCACGGCCAGCCGTCCTTCTTCTCTCCTCGCTGATCCCAACGCGGGAGGGCGGTTCCCCATTCGTGAACGGCGGGCCTGGTAGACGCGAGTACTTTCCAGCGATTCTCTCGTGCGCCGCGATCGTCTTTCTGTCCGGGTGCGCCTCGGCGCCCCGACCGACGGGACCCGTGGTCTCCCCCACCGGCATCGTCTACGAGATCGGGACACGCCCTGTCCCCACCCGGTTCTCACAAACAGGAGCGCTTTACCTCACGCAAGGACTGGTTGCGCGGGCCCTCGAGCTCTCGATTCTGGGCATTGCGGACGAGCCGGAGAATCCGATCCATTATTTGCTGTCCGGTCTGGCATACGTACGGCTCGAGGAATACGAGAAAGCCGACGTGATGTTCAAGACGGCCCAACAGATCTACCCTGCCTATGAGCTCGATATCGAACCGGAGCGTGAGGCGGCCTGGATCGTTTTGTTCAATGAAGGAATCGCGGCGTACACCGACGGCGACATCGAGGGTACGATCGAAGCCTGGGAGTTGGCAGCAATGATGTGGAACCTCCGTCCCGACGCGTCCTTGAATCTCGCCACCCTGTTCGACGGTGAGGGCAGGTGGGATGAAGCGATCGGGGCCTACCGGAATGCGGTCACAGGCCTCGAGCGGGGACCGGTGACCCGAATGCTCTCGCAAGAAGAGCTCCAGGAGCGCGAGGATCTGAGAATGCGCACCGAAGGGAGCCTCACCCAGCTCCTCCTGTTCCGGGAACGATTTGCGGAGGCTGAACCGCTCCTTCGGCGCCACCTCGAGAGCGATTCGACGAGTGTCCAGGTGCGGGGCGATCTCGCCGCGGCCCTCCATGGACTGGGCCAGGATACGGAGGCGGCGGCCATTTACGCCGGGCTTCTCTCCGAGACGGGTCTCGGGGCCAGAGATCTCTTCAATCTTGGCATCGCACTTTACCGGGCCGGCGATTTCAACGCGGCAGCCGACGCTTTTGAACAACTCACCCAACTCCAGCCAGACTCGCGAGACGCCTGGTTCAACTATGCCAACTCCCTGTTCGCGGCCGAGTCGTGGGCGTTGTTAGCAGTCGTTGGGGATCGGTTGAACGAGGTGGACCCCCTGGGGGAGAGCTCCGGTCTGATCGCGGCGCGAGCTCACCTGGAGATGGGAGACGAGCAAACCGCGGCGGAGGGGTTGGGCCGAACCGAGGCGGCGCCAGTGCACGTGGAGGGACTCCAGTTGCGACCGTCCGAATTGGAGACGAGCCTCCAGGGGCGCGTCGTGGGGAACACCGCAGAGCCTGGGACTTCCGTGCACCTCGTCCCTTCCCGCAGCACCACGAGCACGTCGCACTGGGACGGGTCCCAGATCGGCGTCCGGGTTGCGAGGCGAACCGGCATGCAATACGGGCGCGCGATTACGCGGACGAGGGTGGCGATCTCCTCCATGGCGGAGTCGAAGCTGTCCTCGCAGATGGACCGGATGCCCGTCAGCGCGCCCAACGCCTGGAGTCGTTGCGCGACGCGGGCGAACCTCACTCCGGGTGCGGCCTCACCTCGCCCGGGATGCACACAAGCCGGCGCGAGCTCCCCCGCGATCGTGGGATGTGGCCGCGGGAACATGCGCTCGTCGCGGACGCTAGGATCTTCCGACGTGAGCTGGTCCCAATCCGGTGCGACCAGGACGGTCGGCGCGAGCTCGGGGGGGATCCCCACGATGGGCACGAACACGACTTGCCCGACCCACTGCCGTAGCTGGCTCAGCCCGTCGATGAAGCGCTCGATGGGGTGCAGGGTCTCTGCGTCGTATTCCGCGCATCTCTGGTTCAGCGGCGTTGATGCGTAGGTCGCGCTCGCCGGGTTCACGAGCTCTGCGTCGCGGACGGAGCAATCATCTTCGTCGCTCAGTATCACGACCGCGAGGACGGCATTTTCGCGCAGAAACCCCGAGCCTCCACGACCGACGACGCCCTCGGGAAAGGAGGGTGCCTCGTATCCGGGGTCGGTCCACTCCGTCGGTGTCGGGGGGGAGAGCGTCCGGAGAACGGCCTCGAAGGGCTGCTCCAGCTCGATTTCCTTGCTGACCGTCACGCCGTC